>QBLT01000074.1 GCA_003249105.1 Leptolyngbya sp.
GTTATGGGGTGATGGGGTGGGATATGGGCAACGCTCTTTAGCAATCGTAGGGTGCATAACGCCAAAAGGCGAGGCCCAGGCCAACGCGCAGCAATGCATCTGATTTAAGCAACAATGCACCTGATTCGTGCAACTGTCTACGGATTGTCACCATCTCCAGCGGGGAAAGTAGCGAGGGTTTCCAGGGTTTCGTCGCACCAGGCCAGCCAGCTGGTTTCGTAGTGGATGCCGTTGCGCAGGGTGATGTACTGAAACCGGGCCGACGGGGACAGATTTTCA
This sequence comes from Leptolyngbya sp., assembly GCA_003249105.1. Lineage (GTDB taxonomy): Bacteria > Cyanobacteriota > Cyanobacteriia > Phormidesmidales > Phormidesmidaceae > Nodosilinea. Next base: position 280 of record QBLT01000074.1, read on the forward strand.
CAGTTCAGGAAATATTTGCTTTCGATATCGCGGTAGGCCGCCAGGGTCGCTACGTGCTGGGCGCGCTCGTGGTGTAGGGTGGCCTGCACCGTTGCGGGGGGCACCAGATGGCCCACAAAGAGCTTGACTAGCAGATCGTCTTTGGTAGGTGAGCCCTTCGACGGCTGGGCAATCCAGTTTTTTAAAACAGTTTTGCCAGACTCAGTGACAGAAAAGATTTTTTTGTCGGGTTTGCCTGCCTGGGCGATCGCCTCGGCGGTGACCAACCCCTGCTGCTCTAGCTTGGTCAGCTCGCGATAGATCTGCTGGTGGCTGGCGTGCCAGAAAAAGCCCACTGAGCCGTCGAACTGCTTGGCCAGATCGTAGCCGCTACAGGGGCGATCGGTGAGAGCCGAAAGGATTGCGTGGGAAAGGGCCATAGGGTTGAGTCACAAAATATTCGCAAAACTGCATATGCAACTTATTGACTATTTATTTGGGTGCGCATAGAATGCTGACATGAAATGCAAAAAGTTGCATATTCATGCAGTTGCATATTCATGCAGTTGCATTCCTATTATGTCAGCCCAGGGCATTGGTGAACCTTTTCTCTAGGGAAGCTCCACCGTTGCCTGCGCCCGATCGCACCCCCTCAACTACCGGAGAACCTGCTATGACTAGCCAACTTCAAACCCTGACAAAGCGCCGCCAAACCCTAAAAGCACCCCTGGATGGAATTGGCTGGGCCGAGCTGCGGGCCGCCTATCGTACGTTTTTGCATGACCCGGCTGCGGGCATCCGGCACATTCTCGCCGCCGGACGCCACAGCCAGTGGCAGCGCTGGGTCGAACACCGCCTAGAGCAGCAGGCCGCGCACCTGGCCTACCGCACAATTTCGGTCGATCTCAATGCCCTGGTGCAGCTGCCACCCGACACCCTGGGCGGTGCCTACGCCCGCCATATGATTCGCTACGGGTTTGACCCTGAAACCTTTATGACTGACAAAGCCAACAGCGAGTGGCTGCGTCAGCGCATGGCGATCAGCCACGATATCTACCACATCTACACCGGCTTCGATGCCTCGCCCATTGGTGAGTTTGGCGTGGCGGCCTATACCCTGGTGCAGTACCGCGATCTGCTAAACGTGTTTGTGCTGTCGTTTGTGCCTCTGAGTTTGACCAATCCGCTGTGGACGGTGCCGCTGCTGCGGGCGATGGTGCGGGGCTTTCGCATGGGAATGCGGGGAAGGGCGGCGATCGCCTATCCGCCCGAACTCAACTGGGAGAAACCGCTGGCGATCGTCCGCCAAGAGCTGGGGCTAGGGGAATTTTTCTGAGGTCTATGGGGATAGGTGGGTCAGGGTGAGCTGAGTGAAGCTAGAGATTTTGGTGGGCAGTGCCTACGGGCTAGCGCTTATTCACCCATCCACCCATCTACCATCCACCTCTTGCTCTAGGGAATGATCAGCACCGGGCAGGGCGACAGGTTGATCACCCGCATGGTGACGCTTTCATTTTGCACGTCCTCGATCAGGCCAACACCGCGACAGCCCATCACGATCAGATCCGCGTTGAGTTCGTCAGCCACATCGCAGATCACAAAGGCCGGTTGACCTTCGCGCTCAAGCACTTCGGTGTCAATCGATTGGGCGGCAAACAGGGCTTTGGCCTGCCCCAACAGCTTAGCCACCGCCTCGGGGGATGACTGGGCCGAAGGCTGGCTCGCCTCTTCTCTAGGTTCGACAACCGACAGCAAAACCAGCCGACTCTGGTGGGTTTTAACCAGCTCAGCCACCTTAGGAGCCGCCTGCTGCGCCTCAGAACTCATGTCGATGGGAAATAAAACCGTCTTAAACATGGCGTATCGAAGGGAACTCACACTCCGGTAAAATGGGGTCGGCCATAGGTAATTATTACGACAGATAGAGCCGCTGGGCCGTTTCCCCAAATCTACCTTAGTCAAGGTTGGGGCCACTGCCATCGGCGCGCTGCATAACGTAATAAATACAGAGACTTAAACCAGTTTTAGGAGGTATATAGCGTGGTTAAAAAATCGGTGGCGAGCCTGACGGCAGCCGACCTTTCGGGTAAGCGGGTACTGGTGCGGGCCGACTTCAACGTGCCCCTCGACGACCAAGGGGCCATTACCGACGACACCCGCATTCGGGCCGCTCTGCCCACGATCCAAGATCTGACCAGCAAAGGGGCCAAGGTGATTCTCACCAGCCACTTCGGTCGGCCCAAGGCCCAGGTGGTTGAGAGCATGCGCCTCACCCCGGTGGCCACGCGCCTCAGCGAACTGCTGGGCCAAGAGGTAATCAAGTGCGACGACTGCATCGGTGACGACGTCGCTGCTGCGATCGGCGGTATGTCTAACGGCCAGGTGGCGCTGCTCGAAAACGTGCGCTTCCACGCGGGCGAAGAGGCCAACGACCCCGAGTTTGCTAAGGCTCTGGCTGCCAACGCCGACCTCTATGTGAACGACGCCTTTGGCACCGCCCACCGGGCCCACGCCTCCACCGAGGGCGTGACCAAGTACCTCAGCCCCTCGGTAGCTGGCTACCTGATTGAGAAAGAGCTTCAGTATCTCCAGGCGGCGATCGAAAACCCCCAGCGTCCCCTGGCGGCGATCATCGGCGGCTCTAAGGTCTCCAGCAAAATCGGCGTGATCGAGACCCTGCTCGACAAGGTCGACAAGCTGCTGATCGGCGGCGGCATGATCTTCACCTTCTACAAAGCTCGCGGCCTCAGCGTCGGTAAATCCCTCGTGGAAGAAGACAAGCTGGAGCTGGCTAAATCGCTAGAAGCCAAGGCCAAGGAAAAGGGCGTTGACCTGCTGCTGCCCACCGACGTGGTGCTGGCCGACAACTTTGCCCCCGACGCCAACAGCCAAACCGTCAGCATCGACGCGATTCCCGACGGCTGGATGGGTCTCGACATCGGCCCCGACTCGATCAAGGTATTCCAAGACGCGCTGAAGCAGTGCAAGTCGGTGATCTGGAACGGCCCCATGGGCGTGTTTGAGTTCGACAAGTTTGCGGCGGGCACCGAGGCGATCGCCCACACCCTGGCCGACCTCACCGGCACTGGCGTCACCACCATCATCGGCGGTGGCGACTCGGTGGCGGCGGGCGAGAAGGTGGGCTTGGCTGAAAAGATGAGCCACATCTCCACCGGCGGTGGCGCTAGCCTGGAGCTGCTCGAAGGCAAGGAGCTGCCCGGCATTGCTGCCCTAGACGATGCCTAGACGCTAGGTTCGCTAGCTAAGGTCTAAACCAAAAGGGATTGGGATGTCATTGCACACCAATCCCTTTTGGCTAAACAAAACTCCCTAGCTCACCGACAGCTCTGGGTCGGCTTTGCCACGGCTGAGCTGAGCCACCACCGCCTCCTTCGCCATGTCGAGCCAGCTGTGCCAGTAGCCCAAGGCCCAGCCCAGGTTGAGAAACCAGAGAAAGAGACTGGGGCGATCGCGCACCCGCACCACAAACTTCACCGGCACCAGCGGCAGGGCCAAAAAACACTTGAACAGCATCCCCTTCGGAAAGCCATAGGCCCAGTGCTTGCGGTATAGCCGGGCAGAATAGTAGCCAAACTTTTTCAGCCGTCGAAAGTTAGACCGCACATCGCTCCGAAAGCGAAAATTCACCACGGCATCGTTCACTTCGTGCAGCGTCACCCCCAGCGCCTGGATGCGCCAGCAGTAGTCAATGTCTTGCAGGGCCAAAAACTGCCCGTCAAACCCGCCCACCGCCTCGTGGTGCACCCGCTTGACCGCCAGGTTGCTGGCTGAGCCAAAGGGCCGAAACGGATGGTAGATCAGTCCTGTGCCCTCAATGCTGGTTAGGGCGGCAGAAAACTCGTTGCGATCGTTGAGCTGAGCCATCTCGCGTCGGCCGCAGACCAGATCGTACTTTTCTAACGCGGTGGCCATCGCTGCCAGCCAGCCCGGGGCCACCACATCGTCGGCGTCACAGAACAGCAGCGCGTCGCCCTGGGCCTGGGCACAGGCCACGGTGCGGGCGTGGGCGGCCCCCCGGCGAGCCGAGGCATCCACTACCTTGAGGTGGGGCATGGTCTGCTGGTAGCGCCGCACCACATCTAGGGTGCCGTCGGTTGAGCCATTGTCGCCAACCACAATCTCCCAAGGCCCCGCGAATGCTTGCTGGGATAGGGCATCTAGCTGGTCTGCGATCGTGGTTGCAGCGTTGTAGGTCGGGATAATAACGCTTAGCATAGGGCCATCAATATAAATTTATCGGTAAGGATTTAGCCATAGATTTGGCTCTGCAACCTACGTATGCCCACCCGCCAAAAGACGTAGGTCTCTCTGTAGCAGTTCCTAGCCAGTCTATGGAGATCGCCTGAGAATGGCAAGTCGATGCCGTTTTCAACAGCAGGCGTTCGATAGAGAATGTCTTAAATTATACTTCTTCCCCTCCCAGCCGTAGCCTCTTTAGGAGAACTGATCTAGGGGGACAAGCCTGAAGACGTCAGTTCGCTCTGGGAAAGCTGCAAAACCCTAGGACGCTGCGGCAGAAATGAGTCTACTGTTCAAAATGCTTAAAATAGCCTCTGCCCTAAGGATTTTCACTTTGAATTTTGCATTTTGAACTCCGCGCAGCGGTACTAGACGTCCTCTGGGGCCAAGGCGGGCTCTAGGGGTTCAGCAGTCGGTTCTGTGTCTTCAAACGTTTCAGGCCGAGACCCGATCGCACGGCCTCTGGGGCGATCGAGCACGTCGATAATCCAGGCTTCTTCAATCCAGGTTTTGCAGACCACCGCCAGCGGTAGGGCCAAAACTAGCCCCACGGGGCCAAGGAAGGTGGCAAAAAAGATTTGAGACACCAGGGTGGCGGCGGGCAGCAGCGACACCTGCTTCTGCATCACCATGGGCGAAAACCAGTAGCTCTCGACGTTTTGAATCAGTACGTAGAGCACAATCACCGCCAGGGCCTTGCCCGGCGACTGCAACAGCGCCACAAACACCGGAAACACCGCGCTCAGGGTTGGCCCCAGGTTGGGGATAAAGTTAAACAGCCCCGCCAGCACCGCGTGGGCAAAGGCGTAGGGCACCCCCAGCAGCACCAGCCCGGTGAAGCTGATGGTGGCGACAAAGATGGAGCTCAGCGCCACCCCGCCCAGCCAGAACATTAGCGATCGCTCGCACTTGGTCAAAATTTCGTCGGCCCGGCGACGGTAGCTCGACGGAAACAGGCGCAGCAGCAGTCGGCGGTAGGCCGGGGGGTTGGCCAGCATCATCAGCGTCAGCACAACCAGCAGCAGCAGCTGGAGCAGAATCGCCATCGAGCTAGAGAAAAACGTCAGAAAGTTGCCAAACACCGTGGAGCCAATGGAGGCCACCTGACGCAGCAGGTCGGGCAGGGGCGGCAGCACCCGCAGATCTTGCTCAGGAAACCATTCTGGCGGGTTCTCCTGGAAGGCATCAAACCACACCCCCAGCTGCTCAAACCCTTTGGGCGTCAGCAGCAGCAGTTCTTGAAACTGGTTGATAAATAAAGGCAGCACTAAGCCTAAAAAAATCACGCCGCCCAACAGCACCAGCGCCCCCGTCACCAGCACGGCGCGATCGCGGGGCCAGCCGTACACCCGCGAGAAAAATCGCACCAGGCTGTTGAGCGCGATGGTAATCACCACCGCCGCAAACATTAGTAAGACTATTTGGCGAAACTGCCAAACGATGACGAGGACAATGCCTAGAGCAGCCAGGTTGATCCAGTCGATGAGCTTCACGGCAATGGCACCTTATGCAGTTAACGACGCCCGTGGCCAAATTGTAGCTGGCTACAGTCCCGGCGACGTCTAGTATCCTGACCTCGACTGGTATGCTGAAATACTTATCGCTATTTCTTCGGGTGTCATGGTAGCCCCAACTCCTATTTCCCTGCGCGACCAACAGCATCCGATGATTCGGGGCCTGGCCGATCGCATTGAAGCCACCTGGCGGCAGTATCTCGACCTATCGCCCTACCACCTGCCGGAGGATCTCGGCTACATTGAGGGCCGCCTGGAGGGCGAGCGACTCACCATTGAAAACCAGTGCTACCAGACCCCCCAGTTTCGCAAACTGCACCTGGAGCTGGCCCGGGTGGGCAACAACCTGGACATTTTGCACTGTGTCATGTTCCCTCGTCCCGAGTACGCCCTGCCCATGTTTGGCTGCGACCTGGTGGGCGGGCGCGGCCAGATCAGCGCCGCTATTGTCGATCTGTCGCCCGTGGGCAATCTCCTACCGGCGGGCTACACCGCTGTTCTAGAAGCTTTGCCAGCCCAAAGCTTTAGCGAGGAGCGCGAGCTGCCGGGGTGGGGCACTATTTTTTCGCCCTACTGTCGGTTTATTCGCCCGGCCAGCCTTGATGAAGAAACGGCGTTTATTGACTTGATTGCCACTTACCTAGCTCTGCACTGTCAACAGGCGATCGCCACCCCAGCGACCCCGGCCCAGCGAGAGAGCATTGTGGCCGGTCAGCGCCACTACTGCGAGCAGCAGCAAAAGAACGACAAGACCCGGCGAGTGCTTGAAAAAGCCTTTGGCGACGCCTGGGCCGAACGCTATATGACCACCGTGCTGTTTGATCTGCCGCCGGTCTAAAGTCCATCTGGAATTTAGCCTTTCCCCAGGCTCTAGGTTGACTAGAATAGAAAATCTTAGCCATATCACCGCCGCCATGACCGTCAGCACCCCAGCACCGCTAGAAACCCTCAGCCCAGAGACCCTCAGCCTAACCACCGAGACCGAATTCACCCCTCGCCGGGGGCGGCTGATCGTGTTTACCGGCCCCAGCGGGGTGGGCAAGGGCACGCTGCTGCGGGCGCTGCGCCACCGCTATCCGGCGCTGAAGCTGTCGGTGTCGGCCACCACGCGATCGCCCCGCCCCGGCGAGGTCAACGGCCAAGACTACTACTTCGTCAGCCGCGATGAGTTTCGCACCATGATTGAGCAGGGAGAACTGCTGGAGTGGGCCGAGTTTGCGGGCAACCTCTACGGCACCCCCAAGACCCCGGTGATCAAAGAGATTGAAGCTGGCCAGTGGGTGATTTTAGAAATTGAGCTAGAAGGCGCTCGCCAGGTGCGCGAAACCTTTCCCCATGCGCTCCAGCTGTTTGTGCTGCCCCCCTCGCTAGAAGAGCTAGAGAGCCGCATTCGCCTGCGGGGCAAGGATGCCGACGATGCCATTGCGCGGCGGCTGCAGCGGGCCCTGGTTGAGATCGATGCCGCCTCTGAGTTTGACGAGCAAATTGTCAACGACGATCTCGAAGTGGCTCTTCAGCAACTAGAGAACGCGATCTTCAAGGATTAAACTCAGCCTTCTCTAGCTCTCCAGCTGGCAAGATATACCGAAGAAGTTCCCTTGGCCTAAGTAAGGCCAGGGGAATCTCTTCTTTGAGAAGCGGTTAGAGCGGAGCTGGTCTATTCAGCGATCGCCGCTGAGGCCAGGGCCTGGCGAATGGCTTCGATGCGTTTGCGGTTGGCCCCCAGGTCAGACTGGCCGAGGCGCGACGCCGATCGCACCTGAATGACGGGCGTAGATGGGTCGAGGTAGAACTCCACATCGTCCACAAAGCCCATCAGCTTGCTGGTGAACTCGGCGTAGAGGTAGCGATCGGTTTTCTCAATAATTTTGGTGCGAGACATGGCGTTGACCACCGCCTCTAGCAGAGCCATGGCCTGAGCCGGGTCGCCAGTGTAGGCCAAAGGTGCGATCGCATGTTCGGCATCGGCATCGCTCTCACTGATCACACAGTTGGGGGTATCGGGACAAGGGGACAGCTTACCGTCTTTGACCCCCAGGTTTGTGGGGCGCTTACCTGCCAAACCACCCATAAACGGTAGTACTGCCATGGGTCCATCATCCAAAGAAACAGCAGCGCTGGGGTATGCATGGCCCAGCAGAGTCATCATAACCAGAGCAACCCCAAAGACAAGGCGAAAAACTGATCTCAGCATGGTGAAACGTTCCAAATCCTTAGGTGGCTCTCTTGTAGGATAGAGCAGATGAGTTAGCTCCGATACCAGCCCCCTGCCAAGAGATTAACCATGACTACCGTTGCCGCCACCACGCCCGTCGCCGACCTGCTGCAACGCCAGCGGGCCTACTGGGCCACCGGAGCCACTCGCGGCCTCGACTTTCGTCTCGGTCAGCTCAAAGCGCTGCGGGCAGCGATCGTCACCTATCAGGCAGAGATTATTGATGCGGTTAGGCAAGACCTGGGCCGTCCTGAGTTTGAAGGCTACTTTGAGGTGGCCACCATCAGCGAGCTAGATCACGCGATCAAGCACCTGCACCGCTGGGTCAAGCCCCGCAAGGCCTCACTGCCCCTGAGCCAGCTGCCCGGCTCGGCCTGGGTACAGCCCGAACCCCTCGGAGTAGCGCTGATTATCGCCCCCTGGAACTACCCGTTTCAGCTCACCATATCGCCGCTGATAGGGGCGATCGCCGCTGGCGACTGCGCCCTGCTCAAACCCTCGGAGCTGGCGCCGGCCACCTCTCAGGTGCTGGCTCGGCTGATCGCAGACACCTTTGACCCCACCTACGTAGCCCTGGTGGAGGGCGGCATTGACACCGCCGAGGCGCTGCTGGCCGAGAAATTTGACCACATCTTTTTTACCGGCGGCGAGCGCATCGGCAAGATCGTCATGCAGGCAGCGGCCCAGCACCTCACGCCCGTCACCCTGGAGCTGGGCGGCAAAAGCCCCTGCATTGTCGATGCCGATGTCAACTTAGAGGTTGCAGCCCGACGTATCGTCTGGGGCAAATTTCTCAATGCCGGACAGACCTGCGTGGCCCCCGACTACCTGCTGGTCGATGAGCGCGTTAAGGACGGTCTGGTGGCCGCGCTGAGCCAGCGCATTCAGGTCTGCTATGGGGATGACCCTGCCACCAGCCCCGACCTCTCGCGGGTGGTGAACGATCGCCAGTTCGATCGCCTGGTGAGTTTGCTAAACCAGGGCAATATTCTCGCTGGGGGGCAGCACAACCGGGGCGATCGCTACATCGCCCCCACCCTAATCGACGGCATCGGCTGGGATGATGCGGTTATGCAGGAGGAGATCTTTGGCCCGATTCTGCCAATTTTGACCTATAAGGATTTGGGGGAGGCGATCGCTGCCATCAACCAGCGGCCCAAGCCCCTGGCGCTGTATCTGTTTACGCGCGATCGCCACGTGCAGAAACAGGTGCTAGGGCAGACCACCGCAGGCTCGGTGTGCATCAACGATGTGATTTTGCAGATCGCCATCTGGGATTTGCCCTTTGGCGGCGTCGGCAGCAGCAGCGTCGGCAGCTACCACGGTCAGCACAGCTTCAATACGTTCTCACACCTCAAGAGCGTGCTCAAAAAACCCTTTTGGATGGATATGGACTGGCGCTACCCCCCCTACAGCGACAAGGTCAAGCTGTTTCAGAAATTTATTGGGCTGTCCTAGGCGGGGGCCATCGATCCTGATACAACCGTTCAAAATCTAACTTTGCATAGGGGAAAACATTGATCTCAGGGAACGGTCTGCTATAGTCCGCTGCTAATGCTGCGCTGCGGGGCTTATTTTCCATGCCAACCCTTCTGGTCAAAAACATCCACACCCTGATCACCATGGATGACCAGCGGCGGGAGATTCGCTCGGGAGCGCTGTTCATTCGCGATCACGTCATTGAGCAGGTGGGCACCACTGAAGCACTTCCCCAGACGGCAGATCGGGTGCTGGATCTAGGCGATCGCCACCTCGTTCTCCCCGGCCTGGTCAACACCCACCACCACTTTTTTCAAACCCTTACCCGCGTAGTGCCCGGAGCACAAAATTCATCGCTGTTTGACTGGCTCAGCGCTCTCTACCCGCTATGGCAACGGCTCACCCCTGAGGCCATTCGCCTCAGCGCCCAGGTGGCCGCCGCTGAGCTGATCTACTCGGGCTGCACCACCGCCAGCGACCACCTCTACCTCTTCCCCAACGACTGCACCCTGGATGACGAAATCGAGGCGGTGGGCCAAACCGGGCTGCGGTTTCATGCCAGCCGAGGCAGCATGAGCGTGGGCGAAAGCATGGGCGGCCTGCCCCCCGACGCGATCGTGGAAGCCGAGGCCGACATTCTCAAAGACTCCCGGCGGCTAATCGAGCAGTACCACGACAACGACCCCTACGCCATGGTGCGCATTACCCTGGCCCCCTGCTCCCCCTTCAGTGTCTCGACCGATCTGATGCGCGAGTCGGCGGCCCTGGCCCGCTCCTATCCCGGCGTGCGGCTACACACCCACCTGGCCGAAAACAACTCCGATGTTATCTACAGCCTCGACACCTTTGGCCTCACCCCCGGTGACTACGCCGCCTCGGTGGGCTGGCTGGGGGAAGATGTGTGGCACGCCCACTGCGTCAAGTTGGATGACAATGCCATCCACAGCTTTGGCCAAACGGGCACCGGGGTGGCCCACTGCCCCTGTAGCAATATGCGCCTGGCCAGCGGCATGGCCCCCCTTCGGAAAATGCTGGATCAGAACGTGCCCGTGGGCCTGGGGGTGGATGGGTCGGCCTCTAACGACGGCAGCCATCTGCTTGCCGAAGCTCGTCAGGCCTTTCTCATGGCCCGCGTGCGGGAAGAAAATGCCGGTGCGCTGACCGCCCGCGAAGCATTAGAAATTGCTACTCGCGGCGGCGCTAAAGTGCTGGGTCGAACTGACATTGGCTATCTAGCTCCCGGCATGGCGGCGGATTTTGTCTCCGTGAATCTCGATCGCCTGGGGCTGTCGGGCACCGCCTACGACCCCGTCGCCGCTCTAATTTTTTGCACGATCGATCGCGTCGATTACAGCTTCATCCACGGCAGAGAGGTGCTCAACCCCGAGGGGTTGCTAACGCTGGACCTGCCGGTGGTGCTGGAGAAGCATGGGGCGATCGCACAATCCCTCGCTGCCTAAAGCCCTCCTCACCCACCCACTCATCTACCCACCTATTTCCCCTAGCGCGCCTCAATTAACAAAAACCCCCGCGTCTTGCCCGACACCGAATCTACCGTGTTAGTAGACTCCCAAAGGGTTTCAGTCTGCACCCAGACCGGGGGGTACTTGTAGCGCGACACATCCAAAACCAAGAACTGATCGGTGTCAGCATCGTAGGCTGCAACGGGTGAAATGTGGCCACCGCTTTCTTGACCGATCGCCCGGCGCAAGTAGTTGATCAGCACGTAGCTGTCGGGGGTCTCCAAGTTGGTGCGAATCAGCTGGCGAAACTCCTCCAAACTCACATCGCTGCCGTGGTGGATTTCAGCCTGCACTGAATAGGTTTCGAGTATGCCAGCGAGTTCAGCGAGGGTGAGGCCTTGGCGGGCGATCGCATCTCTAGCAATAATCGCCTCGGTCTGCTCGTTAAACACATTCTCCTGGGTGAAATAATTCCGCTCCCACTCCGGGGCTAGCGGGGCCGGGACTCCCAGTGCGTTGAGCACCATCACCGTACTCGCCACCCCGCAAAACGCCTGATTCACCTGGGTGACAAACTGGCTCGTCAGCGGCACATAATCCGCCAGAGCTTCACTGTCTCGCAGCAGCACTTGCCCCTCTGCCGACGTCAACGGAATCAGGTGGTCGGGCAGGGGCAGCGTTTGAGCAGCCAGCGGTCGGGCGATCAGGGTTAACCCCAGCGCCGTCAGCAGAGCCATGAGTTTGGATGGGCGGAGGGCGATCGCCCGAAATTGACTTGAGAGATTGGTTGCGGGTCTCATCATGGCTGCTCCTGGGTCAGTGGGGCTATTTGCTGACTCAACCACGCCGCCGCACTGGTATTGGTGCCCTGGGCCAGCCGTTGCAGAGTTTCATCCAGCAGCGCAATGGGCAGACCCGCCAGCGCTTGGGAGGTTTCGCAGGGCAAGTACTCGCCATTCTCTTGCAGCAGAAAGGCAAACACCCGCTGCCCCCGCACATCTACCACCCAATATTCAGGAATGCCCAGGGCGGCGTAGAGATGCTTTTTTTCATCGAGATCGCTGGCCAGGGTGGTGTCAGAAATCTCGCCCACCAGATCAGGCACTCGGGTTTGGTTTAGATCAATCCGACGCGGCTCTCCAGGCTGCCACTGGGGATAGTCTGGGCCAACATACAGGACGAGATCGGGAGCACTGGCCCGCACCTCTGCCCGTTCTAACAAGCACCGCCCCAGGGAACTGAACGCTTGATCAGGATGCTGGGCAGCCCAAAAGCCCAAAATCATGACAAACAAATCGCTGACTGCCGCGTGACTAATGCCTTCTGCTCCCATCGTGACCCACAGCCATCCTTCGCTAAAGGCCAGTTTTATGTGCTCTGGGCTGAGGTCATCCCGCAGTGCCGCGTAGTCAGCCCAGGTCGCCCGATGCCACTGGTTCTGACACAGCGCAGGAGTAGCAGTTTTTGCCGGGGATGTAGTCGTCATGGAATTATCCCAATCCGTAGTAAACACTGTAAGCCATTGCCCCATGCTCGGCAGGACCCAAAATGAGTCGGTAGAGTAGAAGAGTGACCACAGGTTTTTTCTCAGCTATTCTTATGCCGACCCTGAATCAGCCCAGCACCGCTAAAACCCTGCACAGCATTCAGCGCCCCCAAGGTCGTCACTGGGTGGGTGATGGCTTTCCGGTGCGCACGCTGATGGCCTACAACAGTTTGGGCCAAACCATTAGCCCCTTTTTGCTGCTCGACTATGCGGGGCCAGCCAACTTTTCCCCTACTACAGCGCGGCGCGGCGTGGGCGAGCACCCCCACCGGGGCTTTGAGACCGTCACCATTGTCTACGACGGCGAGGTCGAGCACCGCGACTCTGCCGGGGGCGGCGGCATCATCGGCCCTGGGGATGTGCAGTGGATGACGGCAGCGGCGGGTTTAGTCCACGAAGAGTTTCACGGGCCAAATTTTGCCCAAACTGGCGGCCCCTTCGAGATGGTGCAGCTGTGGGTGAATCTGCCCGCCAAAGACAAAATGTCTGCGCCCCGATACCAGGGCATTACGAGCGATCGCATTCCCACCGTCGAGCTGCCCGATGGCCAGGGCCACCTGCGAGTCATTGCCGGAGCATTCCAAAACGCCCAGGGGCCAGCCCAAACCTTTACCCCCATTAATATGTGGGATCTGCGGCTGAGCGGTGGTAAACAGGTGACTCTAGAACTGTCCGAGGGCCATACCACCCTGCTGGTGGTGCTGAAGGGATCAGTGCGCGTCGGCGGGTCGGAGCTAATTGCTGAAGCAGAGATTGGCATCTGCGACCCTGCTGGCACCACCCTTACCCTCGACTGCCTGCAAGACACCAAGGCTCTGCTGCTCTCGGGTGCCCCCATCGACGAGCCCATCGTTGGCCATGGCCCCTTTGTGATGAACACCTCGGCGGAAATCTACCAGGCGATCACCGACTACCAGAGCGGCAAAATGGGAGCATTGACAGCTCAGTAGCCCGGCACAAACGGGTCAACTTTTGTAAGATCCCCACAGCACCCTTTGCGCAGCGGGAGATTTTGCACCGGCATGGAACGATTTAACCTGAAAGGGTTCAGGCGGTTTTGGGCGATCGCCAAGAGCTACTGGTTTGGCGACGAAAAGTGGAAAGCCGGGGGCCTGCTGCTGCTGATTGCGGTGTTTTTGCTGGGCTACACCGGCCTCAGCGTGGTGCTCAACAACAAGCGCGGCGTGCTGATCTCGGCCCTCTCCGCCAAAGACGAAGCCCGCTTTTGGGAAACCGTGCTGGTATTCATCGCCGTGCTGGTGGCCTACGCGCCGCTGATGGCGGGCTACGACTACCTGCAAAAGCGGCTGGGGCTAGAGTGGCGGCGCTGGCTGACCGGGCGGTTTGTGGATGACTACTTCGGCGATCGCGCCTTCTACGACATTCAGCAGTTTCACCCCGACATCGACAACCCCGACCAGCGCATCGCTGAGGATGTGAAGAACTTCACCCAGCAATCCCTGGCGCTGCTGTTAGTCGTCGTCAGCTCTGTTCTACAGGTAATCGCCTTTAGCGGCGTGCTGTGGGGCATTTCCAAAAACCTGGTGGGGTTTCTGGTGCTCTATGCCGTTTTAGGAACGCTGGTGACGGTGGGGATCTTTGGTCAACCCCTGGTGCGGCTCAACTTTGAGCAGCTAAAACGGGAGGCCAACTTTCGCTTTAGCCTGGTGCGGATTCGCGAAAATGCCGAGGCGATCGCGTTTTACCGGGGCGAAGCCCAGGAGGCCAGCCAGGTAAACAACCGCTTCATGGCCGCCTTCGAGAATTTCAAAAAGCTAATCATTTGGGAACTTAACCTCAACGCCCTGACCAACGCCTACGAGTTCATTCCCTTTGTGCTGCCCGCGATCGTGGTGGCTCCGGCGGTGTTTTCCGGCGATCTCGAAGTGGGCAAGGTCTCCGAGGCCCAGGGAGCCTTTGTGCGGGTGTTCTTCTCCCTGAACGTCGTGGTGGCGCGGTTCTCAGAACTAACCTCCTTTGGCGCGGGCATCGATCGCCTCTACAGCTTTGCTGAAGCCCTTAACCATCTAGAGCCCGAAGCTGAAACGGCGGAACCCTTAGCATCCGTAGACCATTCCACGGCGGAGGATTCTACAGAATCCCTAGACCATCCAAGGATTGTCATCGAAACTGCCGCATCCCTGGCGCTGAAAGAGTTCACCCTGCAAACTCCCAACTACCAGCGCACCCTGGTCGAAAATCTCTCTCTAGATATCCCCGACCAAACCGGGCTACTGATTGTGGGGCCGAGCGGCTGCGGCAAAAGTTCGCTGCTGCGGGCGATCGCCGGTCTCTGGCATTCTGGCAGCGGCACCATTCACCGCCCTGAGCTAGACAACATTCTCTTTTTGCCCCAAAAACCCTACATGATTCTCGGCACCCTGCGAGAGCAGCTGCTCTACCCCAACACCAGTCAAGCGGTAGACGATGCTGGTCTTCAAACCGCCCTAGAGCAAGTCAACCTGGCGAATCTAGCCGAGCGCTTTGGCGGCTTCGATGCCGTAGAAGAATGGGGCGATGTGCTCTCCCTGGGTGAGCAGCAGCGGCTCACCTTTGCCCGCATTTTGGTCAGCCGGCCCGACTTTGCCATTCTTGACGAGGCCACCAGCGCCCTCGATTTGGCTAATGAAGCCAAGCTTTACAACCATCTGCACCACAGCGGCACTACCTTCGTCAGCGTCGGCCACCGCGAATCGCTGGTCGACTATCACCAGATCACCCTAGAGCTGGCAGAAGACCACACCTGGACCCTCAAACCCTCAGGCTTGGCCACGGCCAATTCATAACGTTGCATGACATTGCTGCCAAAACCCGCCATTTAGTTGTGATGGCTACCGTAGGGGCTCGTTTTACTGCCTAACCTATGCAGAGTGCATTTTCCTAGACCATCGCTACGACCCGCCTTCACGTTAAAGCGCACAAGTTCTCAAGTTTTCACAATCCGCAGAATGCTTTCACGGCCTACGTCTGCGGAGGCATGACAACCAGTGAAAGATAGATTTAACCTCAGAGAGGGCAGATTTACGTCAGGGTAGCTAAGATGGATGGATTGCTTAACCAGAAGGTGAGCGATCTATTTAGTATCTTAAGAATTAATTAATTTTTGGGCTACAATTTTTATGGGTAACGAGGAGTGTCGTTATGTTTGTCAGATTAGCCGAGCAGCACCGTCAATTTGTTAGAGACCTGGTCATGAACCTGCAAGCACTGGCCACCGTGCTTGAGGGAATGGGCTATCTCGCCTCTTGCTACACCTGTGGCGGCCAAATGAACAGCGCCTCCTTTATGGTGAGCCTGGGCGATGACCACCTGATTCGCTTTTTGGTGTCTGACTACGGCATCACCTGGACCGAAATGCGCGACGATCGCGAGCTGATGAAGCTGGAAGGGGCCGAGGCCATTCACCAACTGCAAGAGTTGGCCAACCTGGTCAAGTTTCGCATTCAGCCTGCCGGTGCTAAGAAAGTGGTTCCTAGCAAGGTTTAGCACCCCTTCGGTTGTACCGAGCCTTTTGTGAAAGCTATACTTCTGCCCCCCTTAGGGGACTAGCACCGCTGTAAGCATCGGTGTTTTTTGGTTTTTGAGCTGAACAATGACTCAGGCAACCCCCAAGGGGCGCTGCTAAATTTGCGATGGATTATCCCGGAGCATTAGTTTTTCTTGGGGAGACGCTGCCTGCAAAGCCTTGCTTGGCGATCGCATCAACAAAGGCCGTCAGGCCAGCAGCTCCCCTCAGCCCGGCCATCCGTCACATATAGAGTGCGGCCAAAACAGCATAGATCAGGCTCAGGTTTTAGGCGGGCACCACCGTGCGCTCTAGCCCCGCCAGACCAAAGGCATTGTGCACAGCCCGCAGGGCCGTAACGCCCTCATCTTCGGCCACGACGCAGCTGATTTTAATCTCTGAGGTGGCGATCATTTGCAGGTTAATGCCCTGCTCTGAGAGCGCTTTGAACATGCGCGCGGCCACACCGGGGGCATAGACCATGCCGGTGCCGACGACGCTGACCTTGGCGATCGCCTCATCCACCGCCACATCCCCCAAACCCAGCTCGGCGGCGGCAGATTCAACCACCGCTTTGGCCGTCTGGGCATCGCCCTGGGCCACGGTAAAGGCAATGTCGCGGGTGGCCTGACCCTGCACCAGACGGCAGCGTTGCGACTGAATGATCATGTCTACACTGACCCCGTGGGTGGCCAGCAGCTGAAAGATGTGGGCGGCCATGCCGGGGCGATCGGGCACGTGGCGAATGGCGACGCGGGCCTGCTTGGTATCCAGAGCGGCCCCGCGCACCAGGGGAGCCTCGGCGGCCATGGGCGAATCCGTCTGGGGCATGGGGGATGAGGTGACCTCAAAGGCCTCGCAGAGCACGGCAATGGCGCGATCGCAGTCTGCCACGTCAATCGTGCAGCTCACCTTGACCTCCGAGGTCGAAATCAGCTGAATGTTGATCCCCGCCGCCGCCAGAGAAGAAAACATCTTCGCGGCCACCCCAGGGCGACCGATCATGCCCGCCCCGGCAATGCTGATTTTGGCCATGCGCTGGTCGATCATCACCTCGGCCTGGGTGGTGTCGGTGGGGTTGCTGCGCAGGGCTGGGGCAATGGCCTCGGCCACCGCCTCGGCCCGATTGAGGTTGGCCTTGACCATGGTGAAGGCGATGTCGTTGGTGTTGCCCTCATGGATGGACTGAATGATCAAATCGACATTCAGCGCCTGGGTGGCCAGTTCGCCAAACAGCCGGGCGGCAATGCCGGGGCGATCGGGAATGCGCAGCAGGGCCACCTTAGCCTGGTCGGTGTCAAACTCCACCGCATCCACGGGCTGGGCCAGCTCCAGCCCTTCGAGGGGCCGAGGCTGGGGGCGCGGAGAAACTACGCGGGTGCCTGGCTCATCAGTCCAGCTCGATCGCACCACCAGGGTGACGCCATAGTTGCGGGCAATCTCCACCGCGCGGGGGTGCAGCACCTTGGCCCCCAGGCTGGCCAGCTCCAGCATTTCGTCGCTGGTGATCTCATCCATCAGCTGGGCCTCGGGCACCAGGCGCGGGTCGGTGGTGAGAATGCCCGGCACATCGGTATAGATTTCGCACTTTTCCGCTTGCAGCGCCGCCGCCAGGGCCACCGCCGACGTGTCAGACCCGCCCCGCCCCAGGGTGGTAATTTCCAAATCTGTGGTCTGGCTAATGCCCTGGAAGCCCGCTACCACAATTACTTTGCCTTCGTTAATGTGGCGCTGAAGGCGATCGGTTTTGATTTTCAAGATGCGGGCGCGGGTGTGCTCGGCCTCGGTGACAATGCCCACCTGAGCCCCGGTCAGGGAAATGGCCTCCTGCCCCAGGGCGTGCAGGGCCATGGTCAGCAGGGCAATGGTCACCTGCTCGCCGGTGGAGAGCAGCATATCCATCTCGCGGCGGCTGGGCTGATCGGTAATATCGTTGGCGAGCTTCACCAGGCCGTCGGTGGTTTTGCCCATGGCCGACACCACCACCACCACCGAGTGCCCAGCCTCTACCGTGGTCTTAACTCGCTGGGCCACCGCCTGAATGCGCTCCACGGTGCCTACGGAGGTGCCGCCATATTTCTGTACGATCAGCGTCATAGCCCTATTTCTCGTCTCCCTGCGATCGCGAGGTTGGCTCCTGCTCACCCCGTCACCGAGGCTCAGATAAGCTCCCCAAATTTTAGCCCCCATTACCGCAGCCCAAACGCAAGATTGAGTGGATTGCTTGGCCAGGGCTTACAAAAGCCAGATCTTTTACTGTATCAGCCTGCCCACGGTGATCGAAACCCCTCAACCTCAACTTGTCATAATCTTGGACAGGCTGCATGGAGCTGCGCGGATATAGCACAGCGCACAGTATTTAGCGGTATCCTGCTTTATAACGAAAAGTAACAACCTGCTTCCCTGGTATTGCCATGCAGACTGTCTCCCGCCCCGACCAAGCCGCTACGGCCCCCGATC
>QBLT01000075.1 GCA_003249105.1 Leptolyngbya sp.
GCGTTAGGCTGCTGGAATATGCTGAAGTCATGGCTTCCGGATGGCTACAGAGGTTGTTAATCTGAGCCTAATACCTAGGAAGCCTTTTCCTCTACACGGGTATTAATTGATACTTTTCAAATATCCTCTAAGGTAAAGGGTGTTTCGCTTCGCCGCGATCGCGACCCCGGCGCGCCCCGCCTTCAGTCTGGCGTTGGCCTCAACTAGCAAATCCTCGGGCAACTTTGCCATGGCGTTCTCAACCGCGTTCTCAAAAATCTACGGATAATCCTCCACCATTCGATATTATCCCATAATCGGAATAGGGCTCAACCCTTGAGAATTGGTTAAGCAAAATCTAAAAGCACGGTATACCGGGGGCGTATTAGCGGCTTGTGATTCCACCATTCGTGGGTTCGAGCCCCATCATCCGCCCTTCTTTTACTGTTGCGCGACAGTCCATTTGTTTTCGGTGACGCATCAAAACTGATTGTTTGTCAGCTGTGCTATCAGAGGCCCACAATGGCGCTATGAGATAGTCTCCATAGTCTGTGGAAGCCCGCTTTTTTCAGAGGTAAGAGAGGATCTCAATCTTTTGCTAAGTAAGGCGAGACTTTTACCGCAACCTGAGAGGTTACTTTAAACAAGATTTGAGTTGGGAACCGGAGTAAAACGTTCGCAAAATCGGTAAGTTCTTTGCGAAATAGTGTCCTCTACTGCTGTAGTTCCTTTTGGCGAAGTTAAAGTTGAGTCACCCTGCCTCCCCAGTATACCCATGCTGGGGAGGCAGGTTTTTTATGAATATATGAATAATTGCTAGGGTAGCTGCCTAGAGGAAGTGGGCAGAGCCGTGCTAGAGGCAAATCGCGTCAGCTCTTCCTGGAGTAGGCTTTCGTAGATGCGCGGCAGTCGGGCAGTCATGCTGTTCGACTCTATGCCGTAGCCCAGGCTAGTCCAGGTGCCGGAGAGGCGGCGCAGTACTTCATCTAGGCGCCCATCCCGTAGGGCACGAGGAATGTCCAAATTCCAGGCGGAGGCGTCTCTGAGCCAGTAGTAGACCACCAGATCCTGTGATTCGGGGTCAAAGCTGTAGTCACCCCAGGCGCTAAACCAACTGGAGGACTTGGGATGGTACTGGCGGGCTTTTTCTTGCCAGGTGCCGGTTAAAAATTGGTAGCGCCCGGCAGCGGTGGTGCAGTGCCCCTGATTTTGCCCCGCCACAATCTCAACGCAGATGTTGGGATGGCGGTTGAGCTGCGGCACGACGTTGCCGCCGTAGAGCACGTTGTAGGGCTGGTTGGTGTTTGACTCGGCAGCAGAAATTGTGCGCATCAGGGCGCGAACGTAGGGGTCACCCCCTGACATAGCTAGGGGCTCAGGGTGGCTAACCCAGACGCTCTCTTGGATCTGTCGCAGCGAGGGATGGGGCAGCGATCGCACTCCCACCACCCCTGCGCCAAGCAGCAGCAGGGCCATAAACACCGCTCGCCGCTGCTTGGCCTGCTGAATGCGGCGCTGCCGGGTGATGGTAGGAGATGAGCTAGAAGGCAGTGAGGTCACGGGCAGCGGCATGATTCAGGAACAGGGCACCAGGCGCACCGGGAGAGACAGGAAAAGTCCCTCTAAGTAGGGCAAAACCCAGGCCATCGCCATGGTAGCTTATTGGCCCAGAAACCTGAGCCTGGGTGCGGCCCCTAGCGATCTACCGAACCCATAATGATGTCTATGCTGCCCAGAATGGCCATAATGTCGGCCACCTTCACCCCCTTCAGCAGGTGGGGCAAAATTTGCAGATTGTTAAAGTCAGCAGCCCGCACCTTAAAGCGCCAGGGGAAAATGGTGTCGTTGCCCATGATAAAGACGCCCAGTTCCCCCTTGCCGCTCTCGAGGCGCACATAGTGCTCCCCAGCCGGAATTTTAAAGGTTGGGGCGATCTTTTTGCCGATGAACTGGTAGTCAAAGCTGTTCCACTCTGATTTCGGGCCTTCGGCCATGCGCTTGGCCTCCAGGTTTTCAAAGGGGCCACCCGGAATTTGGGCGCAGGCCTGGCGCAGAATTTTGACGGATTCTCGCATTTCGCGAATGCGCACCTGGTAGCGGGCCATGCAGTCGCCAGCGGTTTCGTACTGCACGTCCCAATCAAAGTCGTCGTAGCACTCGTAGTGGTCGACCTTGCGGAGGTCCCACTTTACGCCCGAGCCGCGCAGCATAGGGCCGGACAGCCCCCAGGCGATCGCCTCGTCGCGGGTAATGGTGCCAATGCCCTCGATGCGGCGGCGAAAGATGGGGTTGTTGGTGATCAGCTTTTCGTACTCGTCAACCTTGGGCAAAAAGTAGTCGCAAAAGTCGAGGCACTTGTCGAGCCAGCCGTAGGGTAGATCAGCGGCCACGCCACCGATGCGGAAGTAGTTGTTGTTGACCATGCGGTAGCCGGTAGCGGCTTCCCACAGGTCATAGATCATCTCGCGCTCGCGAAAGATGTAGAAGAACGGGGTCTGAGCGCCCACGTCGGCTAGAAAGGGGCCCAGCCACAGCAGATGGTTGGCAATGCGATTCAGCTCCAGCATGATGACGCGAATGTAGCTGGCCCGCTTGGGCACCTCAATGTTGGCCAGCTTTTCGGGGGCGTTGACGGTAATGGCTTCGTTAAACATGCCCGCCGCGTAGTCCCAGCGGCTCACGTAGGGCACAAACATCAGGTTTGTGCGGCTTTCGGCAATTTTCTCCATGCCTCGGTGCAGGTAGCCAATCACCGGCTCGCAGTCGATCACGTCTTCGCCGTCAAGAGTGACAATCAACCGCAGCACCCCGTGCATGGAGGGATGGTGGGGCCCCATGTTGAGCACCATGGGTTCGGTCTTAGTTTCAATAATCGACATAGGGGCTACCCAATCGTCAAAATCTAGTTCTGCTGTATCTTTGAGTATCTTAATGGGTATCGCCTCAGTTGGCATACGAAGCAAGGATTGAGATTGCTGATGGCAGAGCCAGAGTTTTATCATGTGCCGGTGCTGCCCGAGGCGGTGCTCGAAGGGCTTAACATTCAGCCTGGTGGGCGGTATTTAGACGCGACTGCTGGCGGCGGTGGCCACAGTCGGCTGATTTTAGAGGCTGATCCCAGCGTAAGTTTGGTGGCGGTGGATCAGGATGGGTTGGCGATCGCAGCCACCCAGACCAATCTGGCCGAATTTGGCGACCGAGTTGCGCTGTGGCACGGCAATTTTGCCGACTACAAGCTCTCTGGAGAGCTATTTAACGGAATTTTAGCCGACCTGGGGGTGAGCTCAGTGCAGCTCGATGTGGGCGATCGCGGCTTTAGCTTTCGCCAAACCGCCCCCCTCGACATGCGCATGGATCCGCGTCAAGACCTCACCGCTGCCGATATCGTCAACCACTGGGATGAAACCGAGCTGGCCAACTTGATCTACACCTACGGCGAAGAGCGCCTTTCTCGCCGCATTGCCCGCAAGATTGTTGACCAGCGCCCCTGGCAAACCACCACCGATCTGGCTGAGGCAATTTCCTACTGCGTGCCGCGCAGCTACCGCTACGGTCGCATTCATCCCGCCACGCGCACCTTTCAGGCGCTGCGCATTGCGGTCAACCAGGAGCTAAAAGTATTAGAAACCCTGCTAAAAATTGCCCCCACCTGGCTAACTCCCGGCGGTCGGCTGGTAATTATTAGTTTCCACAGCTTAGAAGATCGCCTGGTTAAGCACACCCTAAAAGACTCTCCCGATCTCAAGGTGATTACTAAAAAACCCGTGATTGCCACGGAGGCGGAGGTTAGCCAAAACCCTCGGGCTCGCTCGGCCAAACTACGGGTAGCCGAGCGCGTGGTCGCGCTGTAGCTTAGCGCTCAAAGACGCGATCGTTACGTTTATTGATAAAGAATTGGCCTCAAACGTAACTGAGGTAACAATCTCGAAATCCAAGGTAAAGATTAAAATTAATTCGCAAGAAAAAGACTTGCCTCACAGTTCCTTCATATAAGATTGAGAGGTAGGAAAAGATTCCTGCATAAATTTCAATCCTCCCATAAGAAATCACCATGAACACCCTGAGCGACAAGAGCTACTGCTTTTCTGTGCTGCCTGGAACTCGCGACCATCGGGGCTTTTTTATACAAGATACGACCTATGAACTGGTCGATGTCAGTGCAGCGGGCTGGGCGCGGATTTGTTTAGACAGCGCGGCTTGCTACTATGTAGACCCTGCCAATATCAAAGCGTTTTGTTAGTTTTTAAGTGACTGATTTAGCTTTAATTTCTGACCTTAGGTAGGGTTTATGCCAGACAGGTCTGGGCTTTGCCTTTAGTTTGAAATCGTGTGTGAGGAAATCGTTACGCCACCAATAATTCTTACGGCAGGTCGTCAACCACCATGAACGCTGCAACCCGAATTTTTTCTGTGTACGTGTCTGATTTCGCCATTGAACTTCGGGATGATGGCAATGAATACTCCGGTGATGGGCGACTGGTTTGTAGGCAGCGTAACTACGATAGTCTGTTTAAATTTGCCAAAAATATGGCCCTGAACTACGCTGTTCCCCTGCGGGACTACACGCGTTCAGGTGCTCAATACCAGTATTAGCCAATACCGGTATTGGCATTGCAGATTTGAAAAGCAATGCCGTGCTCTGTCGGATATAAACTCTCTCAGCAAAGCAGCCCTCCATAACTGGAGGGCTGCTTTGTTCAGGGGTGGTCAACGCACTAGCCCAAACAGGTTCCCGCAGATTTTGGCTTTCGATTAGCTAAGCTTTTGCTGTCCCAGCTGGGCGAGCCGGGGCACTCGCCCCAGGCGGCCAGTCATCAGCTGTAGGGCAAGGCGTTTGAGTGGGGGAACGTGGCTCAGTGCCCAAAGGCCGCTGCGTCGCAGCACCACAACGGGCAACAGCTGGTTTGAGAAAATGCGGGTCAGCCCATCGGTAAAACTGAGAATGACCCAGTTTTCCCGCCGTCGCCAGCGCTCGTAGCAGCGCAGTACGGTTAGGCTGCCCAGGTCTTTGCCCTGCTGGCGGGCGGCTGTCAACACTTCTGCCAGGGCGGCGGCGTCGCGAATGCCCATATTTAGCCCCTGACCACCTACGGGGTGGCAGCTGTGAGCAGCGTCGCCCACCAGTGCCAAACGGGGCAAAACGTAGCGATCGCACTGCATCAGCTGCACCGGAAACATTGCTGGCGCGGTCAATCTCCTGAGGTGCCCCATCTGGTGGCCGTAGCGCTTCTGTAGCTCAGCCATAAACTCGGCTTCGGGCAGGTGCAAAATAGCCTCAGCTTCGGCGTGGGGGGCCGTCCACACCACCTGGCAGCGCTGGCCGGGCAGGGGCAGAATGGCGAAGGGGCCGCTGGGCCAAAAGCGCTCGTAGGCAGTGTTTCGGTGCGATTGCTCAGGCTCTAGTACGGTGGTCACGCAGGACTGGCGATAGCGCCAGCCAAAGCTGCCAATCCCCGATCGCTGCCGTAGGGAAGATCCCTTGCCGTCGGCGGCAACGAAAAGGGGCGATCGCACCGTGACGATACCCTCAGGCGTGCTCACCGCCGCTACAGTGCATTCCCCCTGGTTGTGGGTTTCACCCAGGGTGGCCGAGCAGAGGTAGTGAATGTTGGGGAAGGCTGCGATCGCCCCCTGCAATGCCGCCATCAGCACCCTGTGCTCTGCCCCGTAGTAGACCGCATCGGTACCCAGATCGCTGGGCAAAAACCGTACAACCTTGCCGTAGTCGCCATCGGAGAGCTGCACCTGGTCAAAATGACAGATGTGTGGCCCAATCTGCGGCCATAGCCCTAGCCCCTTAAAAATATCCGCTGAGGTTAGTGAAAAAGCGTAGGCCCGCTGCCGCGAGGCCGCTGCTGCCGCCGTTTGAGCTTCAATCACAGCAATCTGCATACCGCTGTCGCCCAGGGCTGCTGCCAGGGTCAGCCCCACAATGCCTCCGCCGACAATGGCTACATCCACCGTTAGCTCCGACGGTCGAGGGGCAGGCTGAGGATAATCGGCTGGGGAGGGCGCGCTAAATTGCGGTGTGGTAGCGGTCATGGGTA
This sequence comes from Leptolyngbya sp., assembly GCA_003249105.1. Taxonomy (GTDB): domain Bacteria; phylum Cyanobacteriota; class Cyanobacteriia; order Phormidesmidales; family Phormidesmidaceae; genus Nodosilinea. The sequence continues at coordinate 6,027 of QBLT01000075.1, forward strand.
CAGAGGTTCACCGTCGTTATAGCTTTATTCTGACCCGATTATCTGGAGGAAATCAAGGTAAAACGCCCTACGCCGCCATGGGCAGCGATCGCTGGGCCAGCACCTGACGGTAGAACTGCTGGAGCTGACGGGTGGCGGCAGCCCAGCCCCACTGCTCGGCCTCGGCGACGGCGTTGCGGCGCATCAGCTCGCGCTCGGCTTTGGCTTCGATCAGGCGGCGGGTAGCGGCGATCGCACCCTCTTCATCCGTCGGATCGAACAAAAAGCCGTTGACGCCATCGGTAACAATGTCAGGGATGCCGCCGGAGTTGGCCGCTACCACCGGACAGCCTGCCGCCATCGCTTCCAGCAGCACCAAGCCCAGGGTTTCAGTACGGGAGGGAAACACAAAGGCATCGGCGGAGGCGTAGGCCGAGGCCAGGTCTTCGCCTCCTAGGTAGCCGACAAAGTTGGTAGGGGTATCGGCAAAGTGAGCTTCTAGCTCGGCGCGGTAGGGGCCATCGCCCACCAGGGCCAGCCGCGCACCGGGGATGGCCTGGAGCACGGGCTTGATGCGATCGATTTCTTTTTCGGCGGAGAGGCGGCCGATGTAGAGGAGTAACGGCGCTTCGGGGTGGCCCTGGGAGAGGCGATCGCGCATCTCAGCACTCGCTAATTCGGGGCGAAACAGCTCGGTGTCAACCCCGCGCTGCCACACCTCAATGTTTTCAACGCCGTGTTCCGACAGCTCGGTTTGCATGGCGGTGGAGGTGACCAGGTTGATCTGCGCCTGGTTGTGCATGGCTTTGATCAGCTCCCACATCAGCCCTTCGAGCATGCCCAGGCCGTAGTGCTCAAGGTATTTAGGTAAGTGGGTGTGGTACGACGCCACCAGCGGTAGATCTAAGGTCTTGCTGTAGTAAATGCCCGCCAATCCGAGCACTGCCGGATTCACCACATGGACTAGATCAGGCTGAAAGTTCTCTAGCGCCTCGCCAATGGATGGGCGCGGCAAAGCCAGCTTGAGCTCTGGGTAAAGCGGCAGCGGAAAGCCAGATACGCCGTGGATTTTTGCCCCTCGATACTCGGTTAAGCCTCCCTCAGGGGAAAACACTAAAACCTGGTTGCCCTGGCGCTGTAAGTGATCAACAGTGTGCTTAAGACGGGTCACAATGCCGTCTACTTTCGGCAAAAAGGTCTCGGTGAAGAGAGCAATCCGCATAGGGGGCTTCGGGGAATCGGGGGACAAGGAATAAACGGGTAGGGGAGTGGGAGAGTGATGGAGTGGGAAGGAAAAGTTTTGAGTATTGAATTAAAACGTTCTACTTAGAACTTAAAATTCAATACTCAAAACTTAGTTACCCCGTTACTCCATCACCCCGTTACTCTTAATCGCGCCGCCACTGCACCTTGGGCAGAATCTGGTTCTTGTCGACGCGATCCTTGTACTTCACGGCGAAGTTGAGCAGGCTGTCGAGCAGCGAGTCAGACAGCAGGTGGGGCTGTAGACCCAGCTCTAGCAGGTTGGTGTTCTTGGCGTTGAAGTAGTGGTCTTCGGCCTCAACCCGGGGGTTATCCATGTATTGGATGTCAACATCCAGGCCCAGGGTGGTGCCCGCTTTCTTCACCATCATGGCCAGGTCGCCGACGCTAAACATTTCGGTGAACTGGTTGAACACGCGGAAGATGCCGGGGTCGCCGGGGTTGGCGATCGCAATTTCTACGCACCGCACAGTGTCGCGAATATCCAAAAATGCGCGGGTCTGGCCGCCCTTGCCGTAGACGGTGAGGGGGTGACCCACCGCCGCCTGAATACAGAAGCGGTTGAGGGCGGTGCCGAAGATGCCGTCGTAGTCGAGACGGTTGATCAGCAGCTCATCCATGCCGGTCTCTTCGGTGAGCACGCCGTAGACCACGCCCTGGTTGAGGTCGGTGGCGCGCAGGCCCCACACCTTACAGGCGAAGTGAATGTTGTGGGAGTCGTGAACCTTGCTGAGGTGGTAGAAGGAGCCGGGCTGCTTGGGGTAGGGGAGGGTGTCTTTGCGACCATTGTGCTCAATGGTGATGTAGCCCTCTTCGATGTCGATGTTGGGGGTACCGTACTCGCCCATGGTGCCCAGCTTGACCAGGTGGCACTCGGGGAAGTGGTCGCGCAGCACGTAGAGCAAATTCAAGTTGCCCAGCACGTTGTTGGCCTGAGTCAGCACCGCGTGCTCGCGATCGATCATCGAGAACGGAGCCGATCGCTGTTCGCCGAAGTGAACCACCGCGCCGGGCTCAAACTCCAGCATCGTCTCCTCTAGGAAGGAGTAGTCGTTGATGTCACCGACGTAGAGGTCGATGTGCTTACCGGTGAGGTCTTTCCAGCGCTGGAGACGGCTTTGGATGGGGGCAATGGGGGTCAGCGTCTCGATCTGAAGCTGAGCATCCCAATGGCGACGCACCAAGCTATCGAGAATCCCGACTTCGTAGCCACGATTGGAGAGGTATAGGGCCGTTGCCCACCCGCAATAGCCGTCGCCGCCAATTACAAGGACTTTCATATCAATGCTTCAATCTCTTTGCCGATACCAAGACAATCTACCAGGTTTGGAGGCCCTGTAAACCACCGAATCAAAGATTGGGGGATCGGAAAGATTTTTTTACAGAAGCCAAATTGAGCGTCAGCTTAAGGGCGTTTTTGCCGCATCGAAGCTGCCTAAAACGGCGGGCTGAACCGAGCTCCGACTGCCCCACAACTTCAAAATACTGAGTTAAGCTAACAATTAGCTAGACTAACTATATAGCCGAGAGCCCCTTTGCCTGTGGTTGCCCAAGCCTTGACCTCAACCCAATGCGCGACAGACCTGATGACGGTAGTGCCGGCGGTGACGCGGTTTTTGCGGGCGGACATTCGTCGCCACGGCAAGCCCCAGCTGTCGCTGTCGCAGCTGCGGGTGCTGTATTTTTTGCGGCGGCGATCGCAGTCTTCCCTGTCAGAGGTGGCTGACTATTTAGATGTCACCCGACCCACCATGTCGGCCATGGTTGAGCGCCTGGTGCAGCGGGGGCTAGTCAACAGAATTAGCGACCCCGCCGAGCGGCGGCGCATCATTCTCACCCTGACGACGGAAGGCGCAGCGGAAATGGAGCGAGTCTACGATGCAACGTTGCAGACCGTAGCCGATCGCCTGGCGAACCTGCCCGCCGCCGATCTGCAACAGGTGCAAGCCGGGCTGGCGATCTTGGGCGACCTGTTTGATGAGCCGATGGGTGATGGAGTGACGGGGTGATGGGGTCGGTAGAATGCAAAATTCAAAATTCAAAATTTTGCATTTTGAACTTTTCACTCCATCACTCTCCCACTCCGACACTCCCCCACCTCCCCCACCCTCCCCATCTCCTCCAAGACCTATGACCATGATTGAAATCCACGAACTCACCAAACGCTTCGGCTCCAGAACCGCCGTCGATAGCTTCTCCCTCACCGTCGAGCCGGGGGAAGTCTTTGGCCTGCTGGGGCCAAACGGGGCGGGCAAAAGCACGCTGATTAAAATGCTCACCACCTTGCTGCCTGCTAGCAGTGGACGAGCCGCGATCGCCGGGTACGATATTGGCCGCCAGCCTGCCGGAGTGCAGCGACACATTGGCTACGTGCCCCAGGCGCTGTCGGTAGACGGCAACCTAACCGGCTACGAAAACCTGCTGATTCTCGCCAAACTCTACGGCGTGCCCCGGCGGCAGCGGCTCGATCGCATCCACGCCGCTCTGCACTATGTAGGACTCGATACGGTGGCGAATCGCCTGGTCAACACCTACTCCGGCGGCATGATTCGGCGGCTGGAGATGGCCCAGGCCACCCTGCACCGGCCGCCGGTTTTATTTCTCGATGAGCCCACCGTGGGGCTTGACCCGGTGGCCCGCAAAACCATGTGGGATTTGATCTTGCAGCTGCGGCGCGACTATGGCACCACGGTGTTTCTCACCACCCACTTTATGGAAGAGGCGGATGTGCTGTGCGATCGCATCGCCATGCTCTACCAGGGGCAACAGGTGGCGATCGGCACCCCCGCCGCCCTCAAAGCCACCGTGCCCCACCCCGAAGCCACTATGGATGACGTCTTCATCCACTACACCCGCAATTCGCTCAGTACTGATACCGAAGGAAGCTACCGTGACACGTCAACTACACGACGCACCGCTCAGCGGCTGGGCTAACCGAAACCGGCCCACTGCACCCATCGAAGACTTTATCGCCAAAGCCCTGGTGGCCGCCGAGCTAGAAATTCGCAAGCTGCGCCACGACCCCATTCAGCTGTTTACCCGCGCCGTGCAGCCGGTGCTGTGGCTGACGATTTTTGGTCAGGTGTTTACCCAGGTGCGGGGCATTCCCACCGGCAACCTGAGCTATATGGATTTCATGACGCCCGGCATTTTGGCCCAGAGCGTTCTATTTATGTCGATCTTCACCGGGCTGCTGGTGATCTGGGAGAAAGACCTGGGAATTTTGCACAAGCTGATGGTCAGCCCCGCGCCCAAGTCGGCCCTGGTGCTGGGTAAGGCGATCGGGGCAGGGGTGCGGTGCCTGTCGCAGCTGCTGATTGTGTATGTCGTCGCCGCCCTACTGGGGGTCAATCTGAACTGGCATCCCCTGGCAATTTTTGGCGTAGCTACGGTGGTAATGCTGGGAGCGGCTCTATTCTCAACGTTCTCGCTCATTGTCGCCTGCTGGGCACAGACCCACGAGCGAGTCATGGGCGTGGGGCAGCTGATGATGATGCCGCTGTTTTTTGCCAGCAACGCGATCTATCCAATTGAAATCATGCCTGCCTGGCTTCAGGTGGTGTCGCGGCTCAACCCACTGACCTATATGGTCGATGCCCTGCGAAACCTGATGCTGGTGGAACCAGCAGGCAGTTACAGCCTGGGGCTAAGTGTCTCAATTTTGGTAGGTGTGGCCGCAGTGCTGATTGCCTTCTGCGGTCGCCTGTATCCTCGCCTAGTGCGATAGCCCTCGTTATTCCGTTAAAGGCACTGTGACCTATGACAGTGGAGAACGTCGCGTGTTTTATTCATGCCGCCTACATCTGGCCAGCTGGACAGTTCTAAGCCTTGACGAGTTCACCCGTTGCCGTATCAAGAGGTTCAATGCAGTCTGGGGAATCGTGTTGGGGTTTGTTGACCACCGTCGAAACCGGGTAACGATCCATTGATTCGGTATCGTAGGGACGCAGCATCTCCTGAAGGATCTGGGGCTGGTAAAAATCGGGGTCGAGCCAGGCTGCGTAATCTTCAGCCGCCAAAATTACCGGCATGCGGTTGTGAATTGACTCCATTAATTCATTGGGCGCGGTAGTGAGAATGGTGCAGGTTTGCAGTTCGCCGCCGCTGGTCGGGTCGCTCCAGTGTTCCCATAGTCCAGCAAAGGCAAAGGGCGCATGATCTTTGAGAAAGATGTAGTGAGGCTGCTTGGTTTTGCGGCCAGCAATGGTCTCCCACTCATAAAACCCGTCGGCCAAAATGAGGCAGCGGCGGCGCTTGAAGGCGGCGCGAAAAGAGGGCTTTTCGACTACGGTTTCGGCGCGGGCGTTGATCATGCGGCTGCCAATGGCCGGGTCTTTGGCCCAGCTGGGGATCAGCCCCCACAGCAGAAAGTCAAAGTGGGGCTCTGGATTTTCGGGGGTCGCCACCACCGTTGCGATGGGCTGACTGGGGGCAATGTTGTAGCGCGGCATGACAGGGGGAGTAGACCGCAGCAAAAAGTTATCGGCCAGGTCATCACCGGTTTTGTTGAGACTGAACCGTCCACACATTGCCCTGTCTCCCTGCTTGCATGCTATCGCTATGGTAGCAATTGGGTGGTGTAGCCCTGGTCTGCTGTTAGGGGGATGGTGTGGGGCAAAGGGAACAAGGGGAGTTGACCTAGCGCATTAATTTCCGCCCAGCCTATACAAACGGTAGATATAGCTTTCGATTCGAACCTTTCCAACGAGAGAGGGTACCCCTTAATTCTCACGGGAACATAAAAGCTGTGAGTAATGACACCCCATCAACTTTTGGTTAGGAGATACATCCAATGACTGATATGACAACCTTAGCAACTAAGCTTGCTGACCTGAAGCTTTTTCAAAATGTTTTGATTGACATCGAGCAAAAGCTGATGGCGGCTACCGATGATGGCACAATTCGTGAGCGCCTTGAAGGGATGCTGAAGAGCGATCGCGCCAACCTCAGCAACATCGACGAGGCTGTGGCTAAACTGGGCTCTGCAGCAGAGCCGCGCGACATCACCCAAAAGCATGCCGAGACCGTCACCAAAATGATGAACGGTTCAGAACTATCTTTATATGACAAGTTTTTTCAGCTTGAACTGTTGAAGCACCAGCAGACTATGAATGGTTTGGTGCTGCACAAAGTGGGTCAGACCCTGAGCGATGAACTTCAAGATGCCATGGAGCCGCTCAACAAAGTTAACTTTGAAAATCGGGCTCACCAAGAGGTTCTCAAAGGCGTGCTCTACTTTGTTGGCACCCGTGAAATCGCCGGTCAAGAGCCCGATATGGGCCTGTGGGCCAGTGTCGAGCAGGGGATTGCGGCTCTCAAGGGGGCGATCGGCAGCGCTGTTAGCTAATCTTTAGCCTTTAGGTAAGGGGGGCGAGCTGCGGCTCGTCCCCCTTGCTTTTGCGGACTATTTTTTGCGTAATCAAAGCATTACATCTGCAAGCGCAGCAGAATCAACTGGGTGGCGCGAGTCCCATCCTGGGACGCTGCGCGAACGCCCTCAAAGTTGTTGTCGCTGACCAGCAGCAGGCTCTGACTGCCGTCGGGCAGGCGCGGCCCCAGGGTCATCCCTTCCAGGTTTTCCACCGCCAGGGGCGTCTCGGCAAAATCAAGCACCAGCTGCTTGCGAATGGGCGAACTGCCCGACACATCCCCGCTCAGGCTTGGGATGGTCGATGTATCGGTTGCGCCGCCGGTGGCCAGTTGGTACAGCTTCACCTGCAACCCGCGCAGGCCAAAGGCCCGCTCTAGGGCGAGAAAGTGCCCAGCCGGGGCGATCGCCAGCAGGTCGGTGAGGCCATTCGCCACTGCCCCAGAGGGCTCTAAATCAAGGGGATAGCGGTGCTCTGCGATCAGCGTGGTCTGGTCGTCGCCAATTAGATAGTGCAGAAAGCGGCTGTTGAGGGGCTGACTGGGGTCGTCGTTGTAGTCTTGCACCAGGGCTGACTCGGTGGCGGCAAACAGGCGAAAGGGCTCGATCATGCCGGTGCCACCGGAGCCCGTGACGGTGAGAGCCTCCAGGCTGAGGTTGTTTTGCACCCCCTGGGTGGGGCTGTCGGGGTCGTCGGGCAGGTATCGAGCGGGTAGCGGCAGGGTGGCGATCGCTCGCCCCGATTCGCGGTCAAACTCACCGATAAATGGCGGCGCACCCTGGCGAACATCTCCCTCGCTGGCTATGAACAGTGTGTCGCGGGGCGATAGGGCGATGCCTTCGGGGTCGATGCTGCCCTGGGGATAGGGGTTGCCCTCGGCATCGAGCAGGGGGGTGACTGCTGTGATGGTAACGGTGTCAAACTTGGGCGGGTCGCTGCGCTTGAGGCTAATGGCCAGGGTATAAAATCGGGCGGGGCCAAACTGGCCCCGATCGTCAGAGAGGGTATAGAGCCGATCGCGGGGGCGATCGTAGGCCAGGGCCGACAGCCCACCCACCGTGGTGCCCTCGAACTCCTGGGACGGCAGGGTATATACGTCTAGCAGCTCTGCGGTAAGGGGCAAAAATAGCCGGTCTTCGGCCTTGATCTGGGGTATGGCGCAGCTGGTTAGTTCCAGCACGAGCAGGAGGAGGAGCGATCGCCGCCCAAATCGCTGTAGCATCTGGCCCATCCACTCTGTCATTAATACCTTCTCACCCATCAGCCAGCACCCTTTAGGATAGGCCAAGGCTGTGGTCTCTGAGCTGCGGTTTCGCCAGCTTTAGACGTTAGAATTTAGCCTCAGCAAGCGCGATCGCGTTAAAAGCAACTTCCCCGGCGCGAATTCCCCATTTTAAAGGACAGCCCCAAAAACCGGATTCAAGCCCGCCGGGCATTTTTTTGCTCTTCTATCTTTGTCCTTTTGCCAGGCCTGCCCTAATTACCAGGTAAATTTCAGCCCCTGCTCTATTAGAAACTGCTGTAGCGCCGGCATTTGCCCCGTCACCACCACCTGGGCCGGGGTCAGATCACTGGGTTTGGCGTAGCGCAATAGCCAGCCCGCTGTCGCCCCTGCGGCCCCACCGATGCTCCACTCGCCGTAGTGCACCCGCGTCACCCCGTTGACGATGTGGCTAGCGGCTACACTCTTGCCGCCAATCAGCACATTGTCGACTCCCTGGGGCACCAGCGCCTCTAGGGGAATTTGCAGCGGTCGCACCACAAATTCTTTAATGCTCGCCCCTGCCGCCTCGTAGGAAGGACGCCAGGATCGATAGCGGCAGCCGTGAATATCGATGTCGTAGTGGGCTAGGGCCACAGCGGTTGCTCTAAAATCGCGTCCCCCCGTCATGTCCTCTCGCAGATCGGCCTCCACCGCCATAAAGCTGTCTTGACCATAGGCCGGACGGCCCAGAATGCGGCGACCTTCGCGAATGTAGGGCACTATGCTAAGGCCAGACTGAGTGCCTAGGGGTGACTCATCCCCCCGCAAAAACGTCAGCGCCAGCTTGTTGGTGCTCTCCTTTTCGATCAGCCACTCGGCAAACTGGAGCGCGTGGACTTCGCCATAGTTAAGCGATTCGGTCGACAGCCCGCCAAGCCAATCCTGGCGCTGCCCCGACAGGCGAATATCCTCTTCGGTAAACACCAAAGGCGGATCCATAAAGTGCCAGTCGTTGCCCTTGTTCCAGTTGATCAGGGTCATTTCGCCGGGTTGGGTGCGGTTGACGTTTGAGTTACCCGATCGCTGGCTGACAATGCGGCGATAGTTAAACACACTGCCAAAGTCAAAGAATGGAAACCCTTGCAGATCAAACTCTTTGCGGTGATCGGCCTTAGAGAGAGCCGGCTCTAGCCTTTGCAGCTCCTTGAGACTCTCATTTTTGTCGTTGAGGGTAGCCAGCACAAAGGGATAGGTGTAAGCCTGGGTACAGTCGGGGTTATCCTGGGGCGGCGCGTTGACTTCGCCGGTAAAGCCCTGGCCGTCAGACCCAAGGCGGTGGGGTAGGTTGGCCCAGCCCACCAGCTCCCCAGTATCCGTCGCGTCGATAACAATCATAGAGCGACCCGGCGGCGGCTGTAGGCGAATAGGAATTTTGTTGTAGGCCTCGTCATCTGACCAGGCGTACCACCGGGCTAGCTCCTGAGACAGCCGCCCCGTGGGCACATAGCCTGGATCGAGGGGAACGCGCCGCACCCCATAGACGGCTGTGACGTAGCGACCGGATGCATCGAAGGCCGCGCCTTTGAAAGCAGTAGAGGTGGCCCAGCGGCTCTCGGGGGCATTCTGCGCCGCGTCTCGCATCCACATTTCTGCTGCTGTGGCCCCAGCGCGGGGGGTGAAGCACAATTCGCCCACCCAGCAGCTATTGGTTTTCTCCACCGTGAGTTCGGCGGGCATACCCGTCCAGGCAGGCAGGTAGACGGGCTGACGCTTAAGCAAATCCTTAAACGCTTCCCAGCTAGGGGAAAAGTTGCGTCGCCAGCGCATCGCCCGCGATTCGTCGATCGCCGATACCCCCTGGGAACTGATTTGCCCGCCTAGCCACGGGGTGAGTTCAATCAGGCAGGTGGTGACACCGGTTTTCATGGCGTGGGAGGCCGCAGCAACCCCACCCAGGGTGCCGCCAATTACTACCACTTCGCAGGTCCACACCTCTTCGGCTAGGGGTAGAGGGTTGAGGGTAGGCCGTCCGTTGGCGGTTTGAATTTGGCGAATGCCGGTGGCAACTTCGGCCCGGTTCACAATTTGCCCTACCGGACGCTGGCTAAATTCGAGGGGTTGACGCCAGTATTCGCTGGCACCACGAAACGCGACCAGCAACAGGGTGCTGCTGATCAGGGCCATCATCATCAGCCGAGGTCTGCGGGATCGCAGCCGCTTGCGCCTGGGATGGGGCTTTGATGGCACTGAACGATAGCGAGGGCGCTCTAGCATGGACAAGGGCGGCATACCTAGGGCATTGGTCGTCTGTGAGTGTAGCAACGAAATTGAGAAACGATGCAACCAAAACCGCAGCTTGCTAAGTCCTAAACCTACAAGGTCCGTAGACTGTTCGATAGTGAGGTGACCTCAGCCCTTAGGGCCGACTATATGTAGACTCTTTTAGTTCTCGAAGCAGCCTAAAAATTTAGGCCATAATGGGCACGATCCCGTGCCTTTGGGCAAATTTGTCTCTTTAGTCTTTCACAATCTATGCAATTTCACCTTCGGCTACAGCGCAACCTGCTGCTTCCTCTGGCATTGACTACCCTGGCGCTGACTTCGCTGCCAGCCAAGGCGCAGACAACCGTTTATTCTCCTATTTCACTACCGGCATCCCGAGAAGTTAATGATGCCCTGAGCGATCGCGACATCCCCACTGGCACCGGCGGGTTTGCCCGCGACTACACAGTCACTCTAGAGGCGGGGGACCAAGTGGCGGTCGATGTCACCTCTGAGGAGTTTGACACCCTGGTGATCCTGATGAACAAAGACGGTGTCACCGTAGGCGAGAACGACGACGGCCCCGACGGTACCACCAACTCGTTGCTGTTCGCTCGCATTGGCGAGTCAGGCACCTACACGGTGCGGGTGAGCGCCTATGCCGGGCAAGGTGCCGGTAATTTTTACCTCAAAGTGGCCCGCCTGCGAGAGGTGCAATAGAAAGCAGCAGCATTTTTTCTCTATGGTCTTGTCAGGGGTGACGTTAGCTTGCTATCTTAAGTGAGCACTGAAATTCGCACCCCTAGCCGGGATAGCTCAGTTGGTAGAGCAGAGGACTGAAAATCCTCGTGTCGGCGGTTCAAGCCCGCCTCCTGGCATACATTCTAGCCGTTGGCCCATGCAGGGAATGTTAATTTCCCCCAACGGATCCTCCAGAAACAACTCCCTTAGCCGTAGCGTTGGCTAAGGGGAGTTATTGATAGCATCTATGGTGGGAACTTGCTCTCAGGAACTCGCTGCCCGCCTATGGTGCCCCTTTAGGTTGGGCAGGCATGTTTGAGGAATAAGGGTGTCTACTCCCCTTTCTCCCAAGTTGGAAGAAAGGGGCTGGGGGATGGAGGTTGACGTTGGCGGGAGGTGGCTTGCTCTCTGCTAAAGTTTTCCCGCTCCCTGAATCTCGCTCCCAGAGATCGTTCAACTTGAGTCAGGGAAGTTATGAGGAGATGTTCGTAGCGCGACCTAAGCGTTCTGGACGGGCTGCGTCTCAAAAAATGAGGATGTTTCTTGAAAAGAGGCACCTGTTCGTTGAATTCACCCGCGTGTTTTCAACGAACAGGTGCCCATTGATATTAAACACTTTCATTTTTACTTAGATCACGAAAGTGATTCTTATAGATCGCGAGGTGAATTCAATGATCATGGATGTGAATTCGATGAACAGGCGGATGAATTAAACCAACAGGCCGATGGTTTTAAACAACGCCTTGATTTTGGGCTAGATCATGACGATGCTTTGGCTCAAGCAGAGGGTGAATTCAAGCCGCAACAGGCTGGATTCGAGGTGTGGGAAGCGATCGCAGCTTTTAACCTATCAGCCCATCATCAGGGCGATGGGCACGGGCTTTGCCCTTTGCCCATCCTACGAATTGCGCGTAATACTGACAATTTTAGTTTCGGCCATAGAGTTCACCAGAGGGCGTAGTGCTTTAATTTTGCCAGGTACCTTTGCATTAGCTGGGATAAGTGAGCAAGCGATCTTCTAGCTCAGCCCAGGCGTGCTTGGGTATGCGAATGGCGGCATCTTTGCACCGCAATAAAAGCTCTGTGGCGTAGAAATAGTTTTGTAAGGCTTCAGCTTCTGCCCCGTTAAAGGTTAAATCTTCTCGGGTAAGGCCAAGGGCGTTTAGCCAAAGTGCCTCCAGCTCATTGCCCCAGGTTCGCCAGGCTTCGCTGGATGTATGGTCGTCGGGCACGGTTTTACCTATGCGCTCTAGTTGATTGGGTAGTTTTTCAAATTTTGAACTGCTAAATATTTGAGCAAAAATAGTGCCAGGGCTAGCCCTGGCACTGACACTAGCAATGGCTTTAGCCCTGGCACTGACACTAGCTCTGGCACTAGCTTTGACAATAGCGCTGGCGCTGTCGCTGGCGATAGCAATGGCACTGTCGCTGGCGATGGCATTGACTTTGGCAATAGCTTCGTGGATGGCACTGGCTTTGTCAATGGCACTGGCTTTGTCGGTGTTGCTGTACCGAGTGTTAGCGATGGCGATGGCAACAGCGCTAGCTCTTTGGCCAAAGAGCTTCAATGAGCTGGTAGCACCGGCTATGCTAGTTTCAGCCGGCTTTGTTGCATGAATAGTGCGAGAGTCAGGGGTTCCGTGGCAAGAACTGTGAACTAAGCCTCAACCGGATAGCTCTCGGGCTTGGCCAGTTGAATCATGCGGTTGAGCGCCGCACACTGCA
>QBLT01000076.1 GCA_003249105.1 Leptolyngbya sp.
CCTCTCTTCAACACCGTCACCATTCGCACCCCTGAGAGCGTTGAGCTGGAGTTTGTGCTGGCCGGGGTGGGCAGTCGTGCGGTGGCGCTCTCCCTCGACTACCTTTGTTTGGGGGCGGGGCTGACGGGGCTGGCCGTGGTCTACAGCTTTTTGCTGGTGCGGCTGCTGGCGATGGATACGCTGCTGTCGATTCCGAGCGAGACGGTGCAGCTGTGGATTACAGCGATCGCAGCCGTTCTCGCCTTTGCCCTCTACATCGGCTACTTTGCCCTATTTGAAACCTGGTGGTACGGCCAGACCCCCGGCAAGCGCTACGCCAAAATCCGCGTCATTCGTGACGATGGCCAGCCCGAGCGATTGCCCCAGGCTACCCTGCGATCGCTGCTGCGCCCCATCGACGATATTCTCTTTGTCGGCTTTTTTTGCGTGCTGCTGAGCAAAACCGAGAAGCGGGTGGGCGACTGGCTGGCTGGTACCCTGGTGGTGCAGACCGACCCCGTGAGCAGCGGCGAGATTCAGGTGTCAGAGCGATCGCAGGCGATCGGCAAAGACCTGCTCGCCCTGGTGGATATCACCCGACTCTCCCCCGACGACTGCGCCACCGTGCGCGAGTTCTTGCAGCGGCGGCAGGCCATGAGCCCCAAGGCCAAAACCCTGGTCAGCGACCAGCTCGCCCGCCGCTTTAAAGACCAGCTTGCCTTAGAGGCACTGCCGACCCAGATGACCGCTGATACATTCCTGGAAGCGCTGTACTGGGCCTACCAGCAGAAGGGTTAAGCGTAGTCAATGGAGCACCTGACCAATCGGTATCCATACTAAGATCGGGGCAATGTTTGGGTGGCAAGGCAGTCATGGTTCAGGCTCTCTCCAATCCAGTCAGCTTCGATGAATTTCTGGAATGGTATCCAGACCCAACCGACCGTCGGTATGAGCTGCATCGCGGGGCCATTGTTGAGATGCCAAAACCCAGGGGCAAACATTCAGAAGTTGCAGGGTTTGCCAACGGGCAATTATTTCTAGAAATTACGCGCCTTGCTCTGCCCTACCTGGTTCCTAAAGAATGCATCATCAAAGCGCCGGATGGCTTGTCTGGCTATGAACCCGATGGCATTGTGCTCGATCGAGCGGCTTTAGCCCACGAGCCGCTGTGGGAAAAATCTTCTGTAATTACCTTGGGTGCTTCGATACGGTTAGTGATTGAGGTGGTGTCCACCAACTGGCAGGATGATTACTTACTCAAGCTGGGCGACTACGAACGGCTCGGCATTCAAGAATATTGGGTGATTGACTATTTGGGCTTGGGGGGACGGCTCTATATTGGTTATCCCAAACGCCCCACTCTGTCGATCTATCGATTGGTGGATGGGGAATACGATGTGGCGCGCTTTACGGATAACGAGCCCATCATATCTCTTGCCTTTCCAGAGCTGGCGCTGACCGCTGCCCAGGTGTTTCAGGCCAGCTTAGTGGGTTGATAGCTGGGCGGCGCTGACTTCAAGCAGGCAGCGATAAACCGAATACTCGGCGTTATTTTCTCCGCTTCCTTTCCCTTGTTTATCTCTGCTCACCCTAACCCTGTGGGAAGCCCTGTGCGTTTAAATCTTTCTAATCTTTAGGAGCGCCTTAAAGCTTAGAGGATCTTTATAAACCGACTGTTATCATTCGCAGGATAGATGTCGCTAATCACCCTTACCCTTGAGTCCAGGCCATGTTCTTCGACCCCATCTATATCCTGCTGGTTGCCATTCCCACCGCCATCCTGACTTTTTGGGCGCAGAACAAGGTCAAAGGCACCTATCGCCGATATTCCCAGGTGCAGTCCACCATGGGGATGACAGGAGCTCAGGTAGCCCAAACTATTTTGGTTAAAAAGGGTGTGCGCGACGTCAAGGTTGAGCCGGTGGCGGGCGAACTCACAGATCACTACGACCCCCGAGCTAAGGCCGTGCGCCTTTCCGAAGGCATCTACGGATCGGGGTCTTTAGCGGCGGCGGCGGTGGCGGCCCACGAGTGCGGCCACGTGCTGCAAGACGTGGAGGGCTATAGGTTTATGAATCTGCGGGCCGCCTTGGTGCCGGTGGTCAACCTGGGCTCTCGCATGGGGCCAATGCTGATCATGGCGGGGCTGATTTTTAATATTCTTAACCTGGCCTGGCTAGGGGTGATTTTCTTCGCGACGGTGCTGTTGTTTCACGTCGTTACCCTGCCGGTAGAGTTTGACGCCTCTCGCCGGGCGCTGCGGTTGGTCGATGAGTTGGGCATTCTCCAGGGCGAAGAGAACAAGGGGGCGCGAGCCGTGCTCGGTGCCGCCGCTCTAACCTACGTCGCCACAGCGTTTACCGCGTTTCTCAATCTGCTCTACTACGTCATTTTGATCAACCGCCGCCGTTAAACCCGTGCTGCTATGACGCGCCGATTCCCACCGTTGAATTCTCCGATTTATTTTTGGTGACCCCGAGGGCGACGACCTCTAGCCGGTAGAATGCACCCTGGGCATCGATCGCGACGATCCCTAGCCGATTTTGATGCGCTTTATGGTGTTGTGCCGGGGCAAACAGCCTGGCTTCTGGTGAATCGTCCCAGGTAGATGGTTTATCCTAGACCAAGCCCGCTTTGATGGCAGGATCGTGCAGCAACCACTCCCAGGATGTTGCTGTAAGGTTGAACCGCAGGCAGCTGTGGGTCTGCTAGCTGCCCCAATTTTGGGCAGCGATCGCCCATTGGTGGCCCATCTAGTGGGCTAACCTTATCCTTACCCAGAATCAGGTGTCCATGAAAATTGCAATTACTGGAGCCACGGGTTTCGTTGGCAGCCGCCTGGTAGAACGACTTCAGGCCGATGGCCATACCGTAGTGGTGCTCACCCGCAGTATCGACCATGGCCGCCGAGTGTTTCCCAAACAGGCCTTTCCTAAGGTAGAAGTGGTGGGCTATAGCCCGTTAGAGTCGGGCGAATGGCAAGCGGGGGTGCTCTCGGGCTGCGATGGGGTGGTTAACCTGGCTGGGGCACCGATTTCAGAGCGCTGGAGCGACGAGCACAAACAGGATATTCTCGACAGCCGCAAGGTGGGTACTGAAAAGCTGGTGGAAGCCTTGGCCAAAGCCGATCCTAAGCCTGCTGTGTGGGTCAACGCCTCAGCCATCGGCTACTACGGCACCAGCGAAAGCGCCACCTTCGACGAAACCAGCGCCCCCATCGAAGACGATTTTCTCTCCCAGGTCTGCCAGGCGTGGGAAGGGGCGGCCCAGTCGGTCAAAGACTACGGCACCCGCCTGGTAATTTTGCGCTTTGGCATTGTGCTGGGCATGGGCGGAGCCGTGGCTAAAATGCTTACCCCCTTTCGTATGTTTGCCGGTGGGCCAATCGGCAGCGGTCGCCAGTGGTTTTCGTGGATTCACCGCGATGACCTGGTGAGCCTAATTGTGCAGGCGCTCAACGACCCGCAGATGGAAGGCGTTTACAACGCGACCGCCCCTAACCCGGTGCGCATGGCCGAGTTTTGCAAGACCCTGGGCAAAGTCCTCAATCGTCCTTCCTGGCTACCGGTGCCTGACTTTGTGCTAGAAACCATTTTGGGCGATGGAGCCCAGGTGGTGCTAGAGGGGCAGCAGGTGTTGCCTAAGCGCACCGAGGCCAGCGGGTTTACCTATCACTACGTCAAGGTCCAAGACGCCCTAGACGAAATTGTTTAAGTCAGAAATTCAAAGTTCAAAGTTCAAAATTTAACGCCCTACCCATTCCATGGATATTGGTGAGCTGCGCCGCGACTATACTCAGCGGGGGTTAGACCTAGCTGATCTCAACCCCGACCCCTTTGCCCAGTTTGAGCTGTGGTTTCAGCAGGCTCGGGAGGCTGAGCTGTTAGAGCCCAACGCGCTGGTGCTGTCTACGGTGTCTCCAGCGGGGGCTCCCTACCAGCGCACCGTGCTGCTCAAGTACTTCGATCGCGACGGTTTTGTCTTCTTCACCAACTACGGTAGCCGTAAGGCTCAGCATATAGCTGAAAATGCCCAGGTATCGATGCTGTTTCCGTGGTACCCGTTGGAGCGGCAGCTGGCGATCGCAGGCACCGCCAGCCAAATCTCGGCAGCAGAGTCGCTGCGCTACTTTTCGTCGCGCCCTCGGGGCAGTCAGCTGGGGGCCTGGGTGTCGCAGCAGAGCAGCATTATTTCCTCGCGGCAGCTGCTAGAGATGCAGTTTGAGAAGATGAAGCAAAAATTTCTCAATCAGGAAGTTCCTCTGCCCGACTTTTGGGGGGGCTACCGGGTCAAGCCCACCAGCTTTGAGTTTTGGCAGGGGCGACCCAGCCGCCTCCACGACCGCTTTTTGTATAGCTGGAAGGATGGTGAGTGGGCGATCGCCCGCCTATCCCCCTAGCCCAGCAGCCCCCTAACCCAACAGCCCCCTAAACCAACAGGCTAAAATCCACCCGCTCATAGATATCCATCATGGGCAGGCGGGCATCGGTAATCGCCAGCTCGACCACCGAGTTGAGCCCGCTCTGGGTGGTCATGCCCCACAGGTGTTCCTCCGCCCGATAAAACTGCTCCACCCGGGCCTCAGTTTGATGCACAAACAGGTAGGCTTGCAGGTAAGGAATCGCCTGACAGTGGCGAAACATGGGGCTGCGTTGGCCTTCGGCCAGTCGTTGACTACCGGGCAACGTCGCAGCTTCTGAGTCGCAGCCTGGGGTTGGCCCTGATAAAATTTCAAAGATGACGCAGGGATTGAGCAACTTATCGGCCTGACCGTCGTGGAGCAGGGGTTCACCAGCTACCACCAGCAGGTCGGGGTATACCCCCTTACCCTGTTCTGGCAACCACACCTGTACCCCGCGGGGCAGCACTTCGTAGAGGCTGTGGCCACAGGTAACGTCCATCAGGCGCATCAGATTGCGTAAAATGCGCCCCTGGTTCACCGAACTGTCACTCATACTCAACTTCGGCCTCGCCCCCGACCACCACATTGCGAATGCGTAGGCTAGGCCCTCCACAGCCGACGGGCAGCCCATTCTGTCCACCCTTGCCGCAGCCGCCCGACTCGTCCCAGTAAAAGTCGTCGCCGATCGCCTCAATATCGGCCAGGGTGCGAAACACATTGCCCGACAGGGTGACATCGCGCACGGGTTCTGCTAGCTTACCGTTGCGAATCATCCAGGCTTCCCCGGCAGTAAAGGTAAACATTTCGCCGTTGGTCATGCCCTCTAGCCAGTTGCGGGCATAGACACCTTCTTTAATGTCGGTAAACAGGTCATCAACCGGGGTGCTGCCCCGCTCAATCCAGGTGTTGGTCATGCGCACCAGGGGCGAGTAGTGGTAGTTGAGGCAGCGGGCATTGCCCGTGGGCTGCTCCCCCAATTTGCCCGCCGTTTCGCGGGAGTGCAGCCGCCCTACCAAAACGCCATTTTCAATTAGCTGGGTGGTGGTAGCAGGAGTACCCTCATCGTCATAGAAATAGCTGCCCCGGTGGCCCTGTGGAGCAGCGCCATCAAAAATTTGCAGACTGTCGGGGCCAAACCGTCGGCCCAAACTCATCGACTCCAGCAGGTCAGGGTTTTCGTAGGCCATGTCGGCTTCTGACAAGTGACCAAAGGCCTCATGGACAAACAAGCCGGTCAAAATTGGGTCGATCACCACGTCGTAAGCTGCCCCCCGTACAGAGGGCAGTTCCAGAGCCGCAACCGCCCGTTGGGCAGCACCCATCACCTGGTCATCTAGACTCTCTAAATCTTCGTAAGCCTTACGCGAGCCAGTAGTTTCGCGCCCAGTCTGCACGGTGTCGCCGTCGCGGGCGGTGGCGGCAAAGCGCATTTCCATATCTGACCAGGCCTGATCGATCAGCGTGCCTTCGGAGGTGGCCAGGAGTACCCGTTGGGCCACATCGTTGTAGCGTACCGATGTGGTGGCGATCCGGCTGTCCATGCTTTGTAGCAGGTCAGCATAGTGGCCACACAGGGCCTTTTTGCGGGCTAAGGAGATTTGGCGTGGGTCGGTGCCGGTCAGGGGTAATCGGCGGGTGATTTGTACTGGGTCTACGGGGGCCAGCAGGGTTTCGTCATGGCCAACTAGGTGGGCGGCAGCGACGGCGGCTTCGACGCAGGGGGCCAAGCTCTCTAGGTCGTTGAAGCTAGCAAAGCCCCAGCCCCCCCGGTAGCAGGCCCGCACATGTCCGCCGAGCGCGATCGCCTCGCTGAGGGTTTCTGCCTGCCCACCCCGCAAAAAAATGTCGGTGCCCTCCGACTGCTCTAGGCGAATGGCCAAGTAGTCTACGCGGGAACCCCAGCGATCGCACAACTCCTGCACCCGAGTTTTTGCCTGGTCAATCACTTCCGCCATATCTATGCCCCCAAGCCTTTCCCCAAATGTATCATTCAGAAGACCCTGGCCCCCAGGCTAAAATCACAGGCTAAAATCACAGGTATGACTACAGACTTTGACTACACCCTACCCCCCGCCATACGGCGTATTTCAGGCTCCTTTCGCGTAGTGGGCTGGATTAGCTTTTGGGTACAAATCGTGCTGGCAGCAATCTCTAGCCTCGTGCTGATGTTTGCTCTGGTCAATTTGGGGGCGCGATCGGGGACAGGGGCCGCAAATCCTGGCACGGGTGTAGGGCTGCTGTTTGCCGCCCTAGGGTTGGTAGCTGTCTACCTCAGCGCCTTTTGGGCCTTTCGCTACACCCAGCTAGGGCGGCGTCTACGCAGCCGCGACATTGCTAAGCGCCCCAGCCCGAAAGATGCTCTCCAGGCCCTGCGGCTGGGCACTGTCGTCAGCATGGTCGGTATGTTAATCACCCTGTTTGGCAGCCAGGCGCTGATTGGATCTCTGCTGGGTAAGGCGCTGTCTCAACCCCAGGGCGGTACCGTGTTTACGCCGGGCAACATCAACCAGTATGTTGAAGCCTTCGATATTTTTGTAGTGCAGGCCAACACCAACACGCTGCTGGCCCACTTTGTATCGCTGTCGGCCACCCTGTGGCTCCTGAGAACCGTAAATCGGGCCTAGGCCATTACCATGCCGCCGTCTACGTTAAATACTTGACCGGTAATGTAGGAGGCCGCCGGGTCTGCTGCTAAGAATCGCACCATGCCCGCAATGTCATCGGGCTGGCCAAACCGCCCCAGGGGAATAAACTTGCGAATCTCGTCTGTGTTAGACAAATCGTCAGTCATATCGGTTTCAATAAAGCCCGGAGCTACAGCATTCACGGTTATGCCCCGACTGGCTAGTTCTTTAGCCACGGTTTTGGTAAACCCAATCACACCGGCCTTGGCCGCACTATAGTTGGCCTGGCCTGGATTGCCCATTTGGCCTGCCACCGAAGCAATATTGATAATTCGCCCCGATCGCTGCTTCAGCATGACCTTAGCTACAGCCCGAGTGCACAAAAACACCCCGGTTAGGTTGAGGTCAATGACGCTCTGCCAGTCTTCGAGCTTCATGCGCAGCAGCAGGGTGTCGCGGGTAATGCCAGCGTTGTTGACCAATATATCGACGCGGCCAAACTTCTCTAGGGTGCCGCTAATCAGCGCGTCTACCTGGTCGGATTGAGAGACATCGGCCTGGATGGCCACGGCGCTGCCGCCCGCCGCTGTGATTTGAGCGACCACCTCATCGGCAGCGGTGCTAGAGCGAGCGTAGTTGACGACAACTTGAGCTCCTGATGCAGCTAGGGCGATCGCCACCGCCCGACCAATACCCCGTGATGCCCCAGTAACTACAGCAACCTGACCGTCCAGAGATGGGGATGATGCACTCATGAGATACCTCACTTAGCTCGCAAAACATGGCAAAACATGCCCATTGTTTTTATCACAAAACAGGGTGCATCGCCTAAACGATGCACCCTATAGTTTCTATTCATCAGGTACCATCAATGCTGCGTAGGTGATAGCTAACGAACGAGGCCGTTAGAGAGTCGGGTTATCACACTGGGCGTTACTAGCGGTCTTGAGCGTGCCCAGCAGGTTAGCGACAATCACGCACTGCTTAACATTAGAGTTATTAACCGCGATGCTAATCACAAACGGTAAAGCGGTGCTAGAGGCAGACCCCGCTACATTACTTTTGCTAATAGTGGGCAAGCCACGATAATCAAAGGTGATTGTGTCATAGGTAGCGTCTTGAGTTCCCCCTGAATTGACAAAGTAAGATCTCAGCCGCAAGTTGCCGGGGTTACTCGCATCCCCCCCTAATGTCTGGGTGACACCATTAACCACAACTGTGGGCACAGTTGCAGTACTTTCGACTTTAATAGGTCTGGACAGCCGTCTTTGGATGGCGTCTTGCTGGGTATTTTTTAAGGTCTGCATGAGTTCGGTTTTGACGGTATTTACTCGCTGGCGGTTGAGAAACGCTAACCAACTTGGCGCAGCAATGCCCGCCAAAATGCCTGCAATGATTACAACAACCAAAACCTCGATCAGAGTGAACCCTGCGGTCTGATCGGTTTTATAGAACGTAAAGGGTTTCATAACAGACAATACCTTTGAAGAATCGACTGACCAGCGGCCTAACCAGCAACAGGACTAGGTTATTGGCTTTTTTCAATAACGCCACGAACCTGAACTTCGGTATTGATAGTTGGTAGCCGACTGTCTCGACTTCCTGGGCCAAAGACTAGGGCTGTGCCACCAAGGTCAGCGGTACTACCCCGCAGAGAAATGTATAAGCTTTGGTTTAGAACATCGTCGCCAGCCGCACTATCATCTCTAACACAAACAAAAAAGTTATTAGAGTTACTAGCGTTTGCTGTTGCAGGAGCTACAAGACCTGTCGGGCAATCGGTAGCCGGACTGCTAGTGCTGTGGTTATCAATAAAGTCGGCCAAGACGACAGCTCGTCCTTGGGTACTGCCATTTCCTTTTACCCACTCAGCAAAATTGTTGCCAGGCTTAGATGGGTCGCTATAGCCCGACGTTGGAGTTAGGGTGTTGAGGTTAGAGTAATTGGTTAGCTCGTAGCGGATAATGCGGCCAGGACCAGACCAGAGTGCACTACCGACATTGCTAGTGTGAGAATAGACAACTAAGTCGTAGACACTATGGCGAACTTTTAAGGTCGCGCATTCCTCTGCTTTGCCAGAACAAGCTGTATTACTTATGGAGCCAACGTCAATGGGTTTTAAGCGCCAAAATGCTAAGACAGGAGTCCCCGCTGGCCTGTCTGCTGCGGTTAGCTGATTAACTACATCTGCTGGGGTTGAGTAAACGTAGACGGCCTCTCGCACATCTCTGCTGATGTAGTCTAGGGCTCGTCTGACATCTTGCTGCGCCTGGGTAAGTCTCTCTTCTCTGGCGTTAACACCTAGTAGCTCAACGACTAGGTATAGCAAGCTACCTATGATTACAGAGCCAATAACAATTGCGATTAGCAACTCAATTAACGTAAACCCACGTTGCTTGGCCTTGCTTCTTGTTAAGAACCAGCGGGTTAGGGCTAGAGGAGGGAGAGAAGATGCCATGGGACTACACAACCCACAAAAGAACAGTAATGCTAGACATAGTTAAACGATACGGATGCGTAGAGCGTACAGGGGAGACCTGAGGAGGAAACTGCCTGCTTAAGGAGTAGCCGTGCAAGCTGTGGGTAGGGTTTTGGTATTACCAGCGGTAGCACTGCTGTTGAAATAAGTAATTAAGTTACACAGCGAATTGCCCTCATTGCTGGTGGCAATGGTGGTGTAAAGCACGGCCAGGGGGCGGGTGCTGCGTCCGCCATTGCCGCTAGTCATGACCAGGGATGCTGGCTCGGTTTCCAAGGTGCCAGCGGCATCGATATCGTAAACCCGCACCCCCATGGCAAAGGCCACCGGCACACCGTTGACGATTCGCCCCGCTGTCCGATACCGCTGCACTAAAAAGTCGTTCTTTCCGTCGCCAGTGATGTCTAGCCCCCGTGCGTTGGCAACGCTACTGTAGTCGGCAGCGTTGAGGTTGGTGGGCGCAGAGACACCAGTGGCAATATCGCGATCGCTCACACCAGCCGCCGCAGGAGGTAGGTCGGCGACGGTGTATTCGCCCTGCTCCACCCGCACCCGCACACTGTCGATTTGGCTTTGGGCTAGAGCTAGGGCTTGCTCCGACTTTTGGCTATGCACCCTGGTCGCCACCGATAAAACCATGGTGGGGGCAATGACACTCGACACCAGGGCTACCATGATGATCGCAACCAAACATTCGATTAGAGTTAAGCCTTGTTCTTGTGCTCTAAGCCCTGAGGCAGAAAGTTTTAGGTCAAGGCTTAAGCTATACAAACGATGCCTTAGCAGTTTAGTGATCACGGCGCAGTTCCTTCATAGTGGGATGACGGGGCTGCCCCCAGGGGGGGCAACACACTCAGCTAGGACTAGGCAGGACAAGTACCTCGGACATCTGGATCGCTAAAGATAAAATTGGCACCGTTTCTAGCACAACGCAGGTTAGCAATATAGGGGTCGTTGGCGGGCAGCTCGCGGAAGTACTCGCTGCGAGGGGTTTCTACTGAGACAAAGCGGCGGGCGGCGGCAGCAGGCGGATAGTAAAGCAGAGCTGGATCATAGCCCCAACGCCGAGTGGGAGGGGAGTAATAACCCAACTTCTCTCCGTCCCCCGTGCCAGAAGCGGGTGTAGAGCTGGGTTCCCAGGCATCGTGCTCGAAGGGGCCAGTAGAGGCAGTGGCAAAGTTGAGCTGAAAGAACGAACCGGCGATGTTCAAGCTTCTGTTATCCCAGTTTTCAATGAGTCGGGGGAAGTTGTGCAGGCCCCCATAGCCCTGGTTTGGGCGACTGGGCACAATGCCAGCAATAAATAAGGCGTTGACAGAGATATCGTTAGCGATCGCTCGGGTATTCTGGCGGCGGGTATCCACGTTGTCTCCTAGACCTGTCCAATTTGAGTGAGCAACCACTGTGTTTAAATTAATTGGGTTGGTGCCCACATACGCATTACCGTTGCGGTCAATAAACACTGGGCCGGTGGTGTCTCCTTCCCTGACTACGGTTTGTGCAGCATTAGGTCGGCTTTGGTTCATGTAGGAGGTGTTTCCTACTGCGGCACTCCCAGGTCTATCGATGGTAAAAGTGTCATCTGCATCGCCGTCGATGAACCCATTCGACAAAATGGTCACTGCATCGGCCAAAATCTCTACCGGTCGCCAGCGGTCTTTACTCGGCGCAGTGGTGGTACGAGCAAGAGCGAAGTTTTCGTTCAAATTTGCCTGTGTTCTATTGGTGTAGAAGTTGGCATTGGTCCAGTTAACGTTGCCCACAGTAGCGGTAAATTCTTCCATGGGGCCTTCGGTACCAGCTTCAGCGGCACCTGGGTTTTTTGTTTTGCCAAAGTGACGGTTGAAGTCGCCCTGGATGTAGACACTGTTGTCGGTGACCAGGGTCATCCCCACAGCGCGCTGATGGTTGCGACTCATGTCGTCGCCATTGCGGAGTCTAAAGCCGTGGGGGCGACGGTCGGGGTCGGCCACAAAGTCTACCGGCTTGAGGCTGATGCCTAACCTGGTAAGCGGCGGATCTTTTTCTGAGCCTGGCGTGGTGACCATGCGGCAGGTAGTGGAGGTAATGTTAGCCACTGTGAGACAGGAGCTGGCATTTGCGGTGGCCGCAGGTCGCACAATCTCGTCTTCGCGCACGGCGTCTTCTCTAGCGGCATAGACAATACCTTCAGTAAAGATGTCGCAGTCTTGGGTATCGGCATTACAGGCTACATCCGGAATCCAGTAGTCGGAGTTGGTTGTGCTGGTGGTGAGCCGGTTTAAGTCGATATCCAGCGCTCGAACGGCCATTTGCTCTCGGCCATTGAATATGCCTTTGTCGAGGAAAGGAACGCTGATGCGGGAAGTTGGGGTGGCAATTACAAACGCCTGACTAGGGTCATTAGGATTGTCAAGGGCCGTAACTGTAGAAGCAGCCGCAGGCACAGTCCATGTGGTGGGATCAATGCTACGGGGCACAGCAGCGATCGCTCTAAGACCCAGGACTGGGCCTAAAGTTGAGCCTGCACCAACTACACGGTAGGTAGGCGGGTCACCGGTAGTAGGGTTAACAGTCTTAACGTAGTTGTCAGTAATGTATGGCTCAGCCACTTGAGTCCCTACTGGCAACAAGTTGGCATCGGGCTGCTGGTGGTATCCAGTGCCATCGTGGTCGTGATCCGTCAGAGGAAAAAGGTAGTAAAGGGACGGATACTTAATTGGCTGTACCTGTAGCTCTGAGCAGGCCAGTAAACCAAGCATGACGTTGTTGCCGGCACCACCAACTCCGTTAGCCGATAGATCTTGGAAGATGTTGGGATCGCAGCCAAGGCCATAGATCCGATTGGTGTTGCCCCCACCAATTGTCACCGGGGCAGTGCTGCCAGTGGTACCGTTCCAACTGACGTAGGAGCCAGCGCTTGGGTCGTAAAGCACGCCAGCTTGAGTCGAATTGCCCTTTCTAAAGCCTAAGTCTCGGTCTCTAACGGTGGTGTAGAGGGTAGTAATGCGCTGGGAAAAGGTGGTCAAATCACTGATCAGCTGTGCTCTTTCGGTGGCATTCAAGCTGTTGGAAACGTTCGGCAAATTGATGAATGCCGTCCAATCGGTCAGTCTCCAGCTCTTAAAGTACTCTCCCGAATCGCAATTGGCTTGGAAGCCTACTAAATCCCTATTGGTGCCTGTAGCCGGGCAAAGATTCCCATCCGTAATGACAGTGTTAATGTTTGGATCTACCCAAACTGTGTTGTTGGTGGCATCAATATCCCCACGGGTTTTAAGGAAGGTCAAGGGGTTAAAGTTGCCAGATTTACAGCCACCATTGTTAGCAGCCTTATCGGCAGGTGTGGCTTGTAGGCAGTTCATAACAGTTACCACAGATGCACCTAACTGCTGAGACACGTTTTGCAGTTGAGATGTGTTGGTAGAAATTACGGCATCGAGTTCTGCCAAATCGCGATCGATGTTGTAAGCCAGCATGCTGACGGTGCAGGCTGCACTGTGCAGTGTGGCTTTGTCTGCGGCACTTAGGGCCTCGTAACTTACCGCTGGTGATGCATCTAAGTACTCAGTAAAGATACGGCGTAGGGGTGAAAAGTCGCCCCACATGGTCAGATAAGGTGCGGGGTGAACAACATTATCTTGTACCGAAGTAAAGTACGGCGCTCCACCTTTAGGATCTCCAGAAAAGCGAGCCAAGTTTCTTAGGGCAATGCCCAAGGGCTTATCGTTAGCAATCTGGGCCGCAAATTTGGTAGGCGTATTAAACCCAGTAGTCGCATCACTGGGGAACTGGAACTCCCAACCGTTGGTGCCAGTACCTTTTAAGAAGTCGATTCTGCGATTATTAGTTGTTAGAGTTGGGTAGGTGCCAAAGGTGCGGCTGTTAATGATGCTTTCTCGACTGCCAGGGTGCGCCGTCATCGCCATACAAGCAGCAGGGAACTCGCCATTGCTAGTTTTGTAGTGATACACCACCATGCTCTGCACCGCCGCTAGGTTATCCCGCAGGGCGCGCTTTTGGCGATATTCGTTGGCACCAACCTTAGTGCCTACAGTTGGCGCTGCATCGGGGGGGTAAAGGCGATCTTGGGTGATGGTATTGGTCGCGGGGCTGCGGTTCCACTCGACAGGGTTGCCCAGTTGTAGCCGTTCGCCCACAATCAGGCGTAGGCCATACTTCACAGCCTGGCGCTCCCAGAAACCATCAAGGCCTCTTATAGAGTCAGTTAACGCAGTATTAGTTGTATCGATCGGGCTACCAGCGAGCCGACTAGCCGAGACGGCCAGGGTTGGATCGGTTTCGCTGTAGCGAGGTTTTGGCCCCCAGCGGTTGTCTGCTCTGGAGAAGTCGTCTACAAAGGGCTTGGTTACCTTTTTGTTAAAAATCCGTCCTCCCCTAAAGATGGGGTTATTTGCCCAAGCATTGTCCGGGCTCCAGGAGGAAGCATTGGTATGCTCTAATTTATCTTCGGTAAACAGCTTGAGAGGATTTACCGCCACATCGGCTGGATTACCTCCACTGACTGAATCATTGTCGGCAGTAAGTCGTCTATTGGTAATGGGGATGTTATCGTCATCGAAAATATGGAAGGTGGTGTTGTCGGTATCGTTGTTGTAGCTGTTAGTCATAACTACGCCATGGACAACCTGTCCCTCAAATGGACTATCTGTTGTTTTTTCTCCTACGGTGATTTCTGAGGCCTCTTTGCTATAAACACAGGATCTGTGGGAGCTGATTTTATAGGAAGTCAGTGAGGAACCACCACCGGTGGCCATCAGACTGCTATCAGTGTGCATGGCCCCATTAATCGTAAACGGGGCACCGGGGTAAATTTCCAGGTCGTAACGGAACCAGGCCGCCCACTTGTTGCCTCGGTTGGCAATGCGCGACTGCTGAAACTCAAACGCTTCTACAGTTCTATTCGCATTGTTTGCGTTAGGCACAAACACATTAATTTGAAAATTCTTTTGTAAGGCACTGGTAGAGCCATTGCTTACCACCTGCCAGCCTTTCTCAGCTCTGGCGTTGCTACAAATAGTGGTGGCTTGGGTGGTTGCCTGGGGGCCAGTGCGAGTGATCAAAGCATTGGCTTTAGCTTGGGTAACCGGACTCGTCACGCTTTGAAGATTGGCCCCCGTGGTCGCCCGTGGATCGGTCGGGGTGGCCTGATCGTCTACTAAAATCGAGTAGACGATGGTTTCGCCATTGGCATCGCTGACAAAAGACCAGGCGTTGTCGGGGGTGTCGTCGTTGTTGATATCTAGCCGAGTTTCGCCGGGCAGAGTAAAGGGGTCGTTGGGCAGGGTCGCTAGCCCAGACTGGTAGGGCAGATCCAGCATCATGCTGGCTAAAAAGTCGCCCGTGGGCAAGCCACTGGTGTAGCGGGTGTCTTTTTTGAACAAAAATTCGATTTTGGCTCTGGCTCGGTCGAGGGCTGGAGTGGCCGCATTGGCAATCACCTGCTGCTCACGCTGGGAGATAGCTATATCGCTGCGAGTAAAGGAGCGATAGGTAAGCGCGGTGGCGGTAAGCACCACCATAATCACCAACAACACCGTAGTGGGCAGCACAAAACCTGATCGGGCCAAACGCGCCGGTCGGTTAGCCAAAAGCACAAGTTGTAATAGCCCGGTAACTAAACGCTTAATCGCTGCTTGAGGAAGCCGCAAAGCTTGTCGTAGTAGATGACGACTCATGTTTCTAAGACCAACGTGCCAAACAACAAAACCGATAACTCGCGTGGGGTAAGGCCTAGATTAGGAGGCATTAGCCTTACAGCAACAGCAAACCTAAAACAATTGACTAAGCGCCTAGTTAGGACAGCTATAGCAGAGAGGAAGATGGGGGTGCTCCACTAGCCCGTATGAAGGCCAGTAAACGTCGAGGGCACTTCTACGGAAGTGGCCAGCGTTTACCTACTAAAATACCCAGCTATTCTAGCCAAGCGATCACGGTTGCAAAGTCGCTAGAACGACTACGCGATCGCCTGTTATGTTTTGAACCGTTCTCCAGGAATGCCGGGGGCCGACAGATGAGCCTGGGGGTATGCACCATCAGGACTCTATCTTAGTAAGAACTTCATATTGTGTACTGAGTATTTTTTCGATACTTAATTGGATTTGAGTAACTTTTTTATGCTGAGGCCAGCAAGATACGGAGATAGCAGGGGCAATGACAAGCCTGGGCATACCCTGGAGTCGGTTGCTGACCGAGGTCGCCCCTGTGCCTGCAAGTCAATCGGGTAGTTTGTACTGGCTGACGATGCGCTTGGCAAACTCGGGCACATGGGCGGCCAGTTTTTGCGGATAGTTGCGCTTGACGTAGAGATAGTTGCGGGTGAAGTGGGAGTCGATGGAAAAGCGGGCGTACTCTAGTCCTTTGGGGCCAATCCGCTCGATCACCACGCCCATCAGCTTGGCGGCCCACATGGGCAGGGTAACGGCCTTATCGTAGGCGGGGATGCTCTGCTGAACGGCGGCCTTGCGATCGCCCACCGACATCACGGGCTGGGTATCGAGCTGATCCATTACGGTGTCGAGCATGGTCTGGCCGCGATCGTTGCGCACCACGATCCACTGCCAGCCAAAGGGGGCACCCATGTAGCCCACGACTAAATCAGCCAGACCATTCACATAGTCAAAGCAGCTCATGCAGGAGGGGGCAAACACGTCCTTGAGCTGGTTGGTCTTGAGGCCAAAGAAGGGCACCGTTTCGGTGGAGCCGTCTTCGTGCTTGAAGTGCACCCGAAAATCTTGCATGAACTCGTAGTGAACCACGGTGTCGGGCGATCGGCTGGTGGTTTCGAGAAACTTCTGCAACCCGGCGCGGCTGACATTATCAACACAGGGGGTGCCCAGCACGTAGAGCTGCTCTAGCCCCAGCTGCTTTTCAACCGCCCGCAAGGCTTGGATCTGGCAGCCGACGCCAATCACCAGTAGACGCTTCATGCCCGATCGCTCCACCTGTTCTAGCACTGACAGGTTGGGCGACAGGGTGGGCTTGTTGACCCGCGCTGCCAGGATTTCTTCAGGCGTGGTAGCAAGAACAGGCTGGGGCTGAAAGCGATCGCTCTCTGTGTTCTGAACGCACACCACCCCTTCCACTAGCCCTTTGGTCAGCATTTCAATGGCGATGGTGCTCACAATGCCGGTCCACTGCGCCCCCTCGATCGGCTGCTGTTTGCGGGCGGCCATCATGTCCTGGTGCACGCCAAAGTAGACGTCGTTTTCAGCCTCCAGGTCGCGGCTGCGCCCGTGGGTCTGCTGCTCTAGGGTGGGGAACTGTTGATTGAGAAAGGCGCAGGCCTCTTTGACGTAGTGGATGTAGTAGGTATCGCAAAAGCCGCACTCGCTACAGAGTTCTTTGGCGGGGCGAGTGGCCCCTGGGCGGAGGGCTTTGGCTTTGTTGTGGGGAGGCTGGGCCAGAGTCATAGGGACAGGGGTGGATTGCTCAGTAACGGCTGTTCTTCACCATACCGCACGGGTTTGGGCCGATTGGCGCGATCGCCCCAATTATTACGAAATATAGCGCTGACCCTGCGACTCAAACCCCTATTGCCCCAGCCAGAATATAGAGTGAAGACTGCGATCGCCCGATATTCTCGCTATGGCTTTTGTCTAGCCTAAAAACTGCGCAACGTCCTCAGGCTAGGTCCCTCAACTGTGCAGCGTCACACCGGGCCTTGACTAGCTGGTCAAAATCCCCCCTCTCCGACCGATTACGGGTTAAATGGAAGTAAGCATAAGCAGAAGCTATGCCTCCGCTCCCCGGGTTTACCGTTGTGATGATCTGCTGCCTCAATCCCCACTGCACCCAGCCCAATCACGCTACCCTGGCCGCGGTTTGCCCCACCTGCGGCACCCCGTTAGAGCATCGTCTCCGGGGCCGCTATCGGCCTCTAAAGCTGATTGGCCGGGGCGGCTTTGGGCGCACCTACTTTGCCCTTGATGCCGATCGCCTCAATACCCGCTGCGTGATCAAGCAGTTTGCCCCTCAAACCCAGGGCACCAAGTCATTCCTCAAGGCTGTCCAGCTGTTTGAGCAGGAGGCGGTGCGGTTGCACGACCTGGGGGAGCACCCACAGATTCCAACCCTGCTGGCCTACTTCGAGCAAAACAAGTATCTCTATTTAGTACAGCAGATGATTCAGGGGCGCACCCTGCATCAGGAAATTGCGGCTCAAGCCGCCTACAGCGAAGGCAGCCTGCGCCAGCTGCTAGAAGATCTGCTGCCGGTGCTGCACTTCATCCACGAGCACGGCGTCATTCACCGAGACATCACCCCGTCAAACATCATTCGCCGCAAAATTGACCAAAAGCCCGTGCTAATCGATTTTGGCGTGGCAAAGCAGTTTAGCGAAGCGATTCGCTACGAGCCAGGCACGCGCATTGGCACCGAAGGCTATGCCCCCATCGAACAGCTGCGCAGCGGCCAGGCCTACCCCTCCAGTGACCTCTACAGCCTGGGAGCCACCTGCCTGCATCTGCTGACTGGCCGCAAGCCAGAAGACCTGTATAGCCCTCAGGAAGGCCGTTGGCTGTGGCAAGAGCACCTGCAAAAGCAGGGGCGCACCATTCACCCCGGCCTAGCGGAGGTGCTCAACTACATGACCAAAGATTTGGTTAGTGAGCGCTACCAGACCGCCCAAGACGTGCTGGATGACCTGCGCCGCCTGCCCAAAATGGAGGGTGCGGTGCCGGGCTGGGTTTCAAATCAGTCTGGCCAAAGCCTATTCACTGGCATCGATCGCCCCCCCATCAGTGGACCGGGTCAGTCGGCTGGGCTGGTCATGCCCACCACCTCGCTGCCCTCCTCGGCTGAGCCCCAACC
>QBLT01000077.1 GCA_003249105.1 Leptolyngbya sp.
ATTTCAGATGCAGGAAGGGAATAGATAGGGCAGGCGTCCATAACTCATAGGGGCTGGCGTTAGGGGAAACGTGTAACCCACGGGGCGGAGGGAGATTAGCGGGGGAGGTTGAGGTTGAGGAGGGAGCCGGGGTTGAGTTGGCGAGGGTTTTCGACGCCGTTGAGGGTGGCGACGGCTTTCCAGTCGGCTTTGGCGCTAGCGCTGGCGACGAGGGCTTGCAGGGTGGTGCCCTGAGGTGAGGGGGTGAGGAGGGTAATACCGGCCTGGAAGGCTACCTGGGGGTTGGCATTGGTGGGCTCAGGGAAGTGAATGCCGGGCTGGGCCAGGTTCATGGCCACGGTGGCGCGCAGGGGGCGGCCATCCTCTGACCACAGCTCTAGGGTTTCATCCATCGACACCATGACGCCGTCAAAGAAAAAGGTGCCCCACTGAAAGCGCAGACTGGGGACGAGGTACCGCAGCAGCGGTTGGCCACCGCCACCGCCACCGCCGCTGCCGCCACCGCCGCCGCTGCCAGTGGATGAGGCAGCGGCGGCATCGTCTTGGGTGGTCTGCATAAAGTAGGCCACCTCCTTGGTCATCTGGCGCACATCTCGGCTGTCTTTAGCATCAACCCCAGAGACATCGAACAGCAGCTCGACCGCCAGCCTAGAGTCGGCCTTGCCCACCGACTGCATGGCCTGCACCTGGTTAGAGTAGCTGACCTTGAGGGAGGCAGGGTTAAACTGCACCGTTACGCGCGGCTCCTTGGGCACATTGGGCTTACCTTTCTCAGTCCAGGTGATTTCAAACAGTTGGGCTTTAGTTAGGGTCATGGTGCGATCGCGCCTCCTCTACGACAATCCGATGCGGCCTTGGGCCTGAACACCCACGCTGGTCTGCACGGTCAGACCCGCCTGGGGACTGTCAAAGTCCACCTCCATGGCAGCGTAGACCAGCTGCAATTCTTCAATGGCAATGCCGCCTTCTTTGGCGTTGAGGGCGGGCACCCGCAGCTTGATGGGCAGACAGTCTTTGAGCTTGAAGGTGATCTGCTTTTGCTGTGCCCCATCCAGCATTACTACCAGCCCCTGGCCCCGCAGCCCCCGGCGATCGGTCTTGATCACCTCGGTAAACCAGCGCCAGAGGCCAAAGTCTCGGCTCATGCCCCGCTTCAGGGTGAGCTGGCTGTAGGATACGGGGCCTGCCAGATGTACCTGCTCATGGTTTTGGCCCCCCTGGTGAAAGGTTTTGGGCTCCATCGACATCTCTAGGCCATCGCACTCGGCAAACTCGGCTTTGCAGAGCTGGTCGGCCACCCCCTCCACGCGAATCTCGACTAAAAAGTTAAAGGTGGTAAAGATGCGGTTAGCCACCATAGGTACGCACCTCCTGCACGGTGAGTGGGTCGGCTTCGCTCTGCACTAGCCGCACCGTGATAAAGGTCATGGGCTGGGCCGGGGCCACCCGCAGCTCGACGATCAAACGGCCCTGCTCGACGTTGGCCTGGGTATTGAGAGTATTGTCGATCACCACCTGATAGGCTTCGGCGGGCACTGCACCCGCAAAGGCCCCCAGGTCAAACAGCCGGGCTAACACCTGCTCAAACTGCTGCTGTATCCGTCGCCGCAGGGCGGCATCGTGGGCGGCAAAGACGTAGGTTTGTCCTTCCCGCAGGGCCAACCGCCGCAGCAAGATCAGCAGTCGCCGCACATTGAGATCTTCCAGATCAGCCGACCGGCTCTGGGTAAAGCTGCCCCAGGCCACAAAGCCCTGGGGCAACTGGCGCAGGGGATTGATGCCAGCGGCGTAGAGCGCCTGCTCGACGGTAGTAGATAGAACGGGCACAGTGGCTAAAACGTTGGGCACCACCTCGTTGGCGGGGGCAACCCAGGCCCCCCGGCGCAAGGCCCGATCGGCCATTACCCCAGCCATCGCCCCGGTGGGAGAGGTGTGAATCAGCGCCCCAGTGTCTTCTCGGCTGATCAGCCAGGGGTGGTAGATGGCAATGTAGCTGTCAGTGGCGTCGTCGTCGCGGCGCAGGTCGGCCAGCAGCTGCCGTTGGTAGGTCTGCACTTCGGGGAGGCGGTAGTGCTTGGGTAAATCGAGCAGGGTCACCCAGTCGCCCCGGGCGGCAGCAAAGTGAGCAGCGGCCCACTGCACCTCTAACAGCCCGCCCTCAGCGTAGGCGGTACCGGGTAACAGTTGCCACTGGGTGGCGGGGGGGACTGATGGCTCCGGCAAGTTGCCCTGGTCTTCATCCCCTCCCGGATTCTGACTTGCCCCAGGGCAGGGGATAAAAGGGCCAGTCTTGGCGCAGGGGTCGGGCGGCTCCGGTGCCGGGGAAGATACTTGGGGAACAACGACTACGGGGGTGGTGAGTCGCCAGCCCGCCTGGGCGGCATCGGGCAGGGCAATGATGCTGACTTCCTCCAGGGGCAGCAGAGCGTGGATGCCCAGCAGAGGCTGGTTTTGGAGGTAGAGCCGATCGCTGGCTTCGCTCAAGAGCGATCGCGGCCCCGTTCGCCGCAGCACCGGATCCAGAAAAATCGTTGGCCAAAAGGTACTCCAATCGGGGCCATCCAGCGCTTGCACATCGCTGGTGACAGGCACTAACCCATCCCGCACCAGGGGGAGCGCCTCGGTGGGCAGGGCACCTTGGCTAGGCAACCCAGGCCGTAGCCCCAGGGGCAGCACCACGGCGGTGTCCGGCAGATCGAGGGCCAAGGGGAATCGAGGTAGGATCGCTTCAGACCCCAGGGACTCAGCGGGGGCCGGAAACTGGGATAGGGTTGCTTGCAGCTGCGCCTCAAATAGCTGGTGGTCATCGGGCAGGTGGCCGACAAACCGAGGATGCGGTGCGGCACAGGCCAGATTCTCCAGCCTGTAGTCGGCCTCGGCGGGTTCGCGAGCTTGCAGGGCGATCTGCACCCGTTGCACGTTGGCCACGCTCAGCGCTATCGCTGGGCCAGAGCCCTCAATCCAGGCATCTTGAAGCACAATGCGCTGGGCCTCAACCCGTTGGACCAAAAGCCAAAGCCTTAGGGCTGGGCCTTGCGTGAGAGACAGCCAATCCCCTGGCTGGGGGCGTTGAAAGGCGATCGCCAGCAGCACAATCAACACCGGCAGCGGCAGCCCCCGGGAGTACAAAAAGAACCACAGGGTAATAAACGGGCTAAAGTTCTGCGTTAGTGCCCATTCAGTGTTGAGAGAATTGAGGGGACTTACCCGAGCAAGAATGGGCATACTGTCCCCCCGAGTGCGTTCCACCAGACCCACGGTGGGCTGCTGCACCACCCTGAACCAGTGCACATCTTGGGGGTGGAGCGCGATCGGGCCAGCTGATAAAGTCGTCTGGCGCAGCACTCCGTAGGCTCGATAATGGCGATCGGTAAACTCTAGCTGTAAAACATCGCCCGCCTGCAAAGCCTGATTGCGCAGAGGCGATAAGGTCAGAGAGAAGGTCGTGCCCGGCTGCAACGGTTCTGCTTCAAAGGCGATGGGGTTTAGCAACAGCTCAGCCATAACTTGCAACCCATCAGACCAGCTACCGGCGCTGCTCGCTTCAGCATTCACCGCACCATAGGAGCCACCCCCAGTTTGCAATAGTCCCGCCAAGGGAAACTGATTGACCTCGGCCTGGGCCTCACTGGCCACCCGCACCACCCAGCAGCGCCGCCCCCCCTGGGCAAAAAACGCCTTAACCGCCGGGGCCAGACAGGCCGTTTGCCAGAGCCCCTGCTCCGCATCCCAGGCGAGGGGGTACAGCCCCCCAAACCCATTGACAAAGTCAGGGTAGCTCTCTACCGCTACGGGCAGATGAATCGGCCCTCTGGGAGCAAAGCCCACAAAGGCGGCAATATCCATGCAGGGCAAGCTCACCGCAGTCGGTGTCTCAGCCCGAAAGGCAATGCCAGGAAATGTGCGTAGGGTAGGCATAGAAGCAAATCTATTCAAATTCGATGTCTTCGACGGCCAAGCCCAGCTCTTCGATCGCCACATCGGTGCCCTTGCCGTTGAGGGAGGGGCCGGTGTACTTCATCGGTTGGGCATTCTTCAGCTTCCAGGTCATGGCGGTCTGGCCGTCTTCGCCCTGCAGCTCGATGGTGATATTGCGACGGGCATTTTCGCCCCGGCGCACCTGATTGAGCCATTCGGTTAGATCAAGCGCGCCCAGCACCCCTCGTTTCAGAGAAATATCCGTCGCTTTGTAAAGCCCCGGAATTTTGATTGGGGCGTTGAGCCTTTCATTGCCCGCCCGATACTCCTGCATAGTGATTTCGACCCCCAGCCCGGTGACCTCTTGGAAGCCAGCCTTGGCACCATCGGTGCCGCCGCCCAGGTCAACCAGATATCGAAAGGCGCTGTAGGGGCGATCGCGCTCAGTAGCCATGGCAAAATCCTCAGTAAGGGGGTCGGGGGGTTGGCAATGTCAGCATTGGCAGTTACACCGGGCTAAGCCTTGAACCAGGGAGAGACTGGCCAGAATTCAAATCCCTCCTAGGCCCGACGATCTGCCGTCCACTGGCCGATCCGGAAGATGACAAACTCAGCCGGGTACAGGGGTGAGACGCCGATCAGACAGATCATGCGGCCATTGTCGAGGTCGTTTTGGGTCATGGTGCTGCGATCGCAGCGCACAAAAAACGCCTCCTCGACCTTGGCCCCGGCTAGGCGTCCATCGCGCCATTCGGTTTCTAAAAAGCTCTCGACGGCCCGGCGCACGTTGGCCCACAGGCGATCGCCGTTGGGCTCAAACACCGCCCACTGAGTAGCGCGATCAATCGACGCCTCCAGGTAGACAAAGTAGCGGCGAATGTTGAGGTACTTCCACTCCGGGTCAGAGCTGACAGTTCTGGCCCCCCAGACTCGAATGCCTCGCCCCTCAAAGAAGCGAATGCAGTTGATGCCGAGGGGGTTAAGCACATCCTGCTGAGCTTTGTTGATCAGCGTCTCTAGCCCGATCGCCCCCCGCACCACCTCGTTGGCCGGGGCCTTGTGCACGCCAATCTGCACATCGTTGCGGGCGTAGATACCCGCCATAAACCCGCTGGAGGGAACGATAATCTCCTGATCGCTGACCGGGTCGAGGATGCGCACCCATGGGTAGTACAGGGCGGCGCGGGTGGTGTCGAGCAGGGCGCGATACTCGCGCACCCCTGACAGCGACTGATCGTTAGGGCTGTCGAGCACCGCCACCCGATAGCGCATATTTTCGCAGTGGGTGATCAGCGCCTGGCTAATAGCCAGAATTTGGGGTCGGCGATTGGCCCAGTCGTGGGAATAGCCGGGGGCTGCCACGATCGATATTTCTTCTAAATCCTCCAACGCTAATAGGCCGCTTTTTATGTCAGTAGTGGCATCTCCCTGATAGGCATCGAGGGAGGGAATTTGTCCATCGCTACCCCCGATTAGGCTGTATCGCTGGCGGCGCACCAGTTCTCTCTCTTCTAGGGCCGTAAACCAATCGGCCTGGTTCAGCAGATCGGCGGCCAACTGTGCCGCCCGCAGCGTCGTTGGGGCCTGCAACACCAACGGAGTTTCGAGAGCCTGCATGCGATTGGCGATCTCTGCCCCAAACACCTGGCTGACGCTATCTCGCGCCCGAGCGGGCAGCGCCGACACTGTTAGCCCCTCCCAGGCCTGGGTCTGGGCAAACTTGCCCGGTATCAACACCTCCACCGTTAGCGTCAGCGGAATCACCTGGTCAGTGGCGGGGTTGAGCCCGACCAGGGTCAGGTTGCCACCGCTGATCGGCTCAAACTGCCAAGCCCCGGCCACCCGCTGGGCACTGTGAATCAGCGCTGTGCTTCCTTGGCGAATGATTACCAAGTCCCCAGGGCGCACCTGCCTGAGCTGGGTGTTGCCGGTTTCTCCGGCCAGCACGTTGGCCCCCAACCGCCCAGTCACGGCCACGGCCAGATTGCCCGCCGCACCGGGAAAGCGAGCTACCCAGGTGGCCCGAGTATTGGCGATCGCCACCCGCCCCTCTAACGTGGCCAGGTTAGCCGCTGCGGTGATCTGGTCTTCTGCGTTCAGGGCTAGATCAAGCACCTGCTCAGCGGCGTCTGTTAATGCTTGAATGGCAGCGGTCGCCGTGGTTGCTGCTGCCTCTGTGGCCAAGGACACCAGCGCTTCTGTGAGAGCTGTTGCCAGGGCAGGCAACCCATTGACGGCTTGGGCAATGGCGTTGGCCGTAGCCCGCAGGGTGTTTCCAGCGGTGGCTAACGCCGGTAGATCAGGGTCAGTGGGTAAAGCAGCCCCTGTCCCCGCTGCAGCGCCAGCGTCGTAGGCGGCAGCTACCCTAGTTCGGGTGGCGGCGCTATCGTCGAGTTGGGCGTTAGCGCTTTGCAAGGCGGCATCGGCGGCGTCAATTTCCCCTTGCCAGGCCGCCAGGGCGGTTTCCAGGTCAGTTTTGGCAGCGCCGTCGGACAGGGCAGCGATGGCCGCTGCCAGCTGAGTGCCAATATCGTCGTCGCCGTCGCCGTAGGTAAAGACCAACCCAGCGGTAACGCCGGTGCCTGGAGCCTCCGCCTGCACTTGGTTAACCGCTGCTTGCAGCACTCGGGTAGCGCCAGCCTGGGCCTGCTCAAGGCTAGCGATCGCCCTATCCAGCGCCGTCAGTATGGTATTGCTGGCGGTTCGAGCCAGATCATTCACCTGCTCTACCTCAGCCGCCGCCGCTGGAATAATCGCCGTACCCCGGCCCACCAATGCAACCCTAGCGGCATAGGCGTCATCGTCTTCCCCGACTTCCTGGATGGGTGGGTCAGGGGCAAGATAGGCCCGCGCCACGTACAGGCGTGACCCGCCGTTGTCGAAAAAAGCCCGCACCGCATGGGCCAGGTAGTTAACGACCTCATTGTCTGGGTAGTCCAGCAGGTCGAGCCCGCCATAGATGCGTTCAAACTGGCCAAAGCTAGTCATCAGCTCCGGTTCGCCAGACACCGGGCCGTAGCGAGTCGCCCCCACAAAGCCCGTGGTGCTGGTGCCCACCCCTTCGATCGATTTAGCGCGAAAGCTGGTCTCTTCGACGTAGACACCGGGAGCGAGATATTCGGGCATGGGAGCTTCTCCTTCTGCAAGATCATTCGAGCTTAGGCGGGCTGAATTCGCAGGACCGATTCAACTTCGGTGGAACTAGAGCTGAGTGCCGTCCCCAAAATCAAGGGCCGACCAAATCGTAGGTTCACAGTTAGGCTGGGCCGAAACTCCAACTCATCCCCAGTGCGGTGAATAACAATATCGACCGGGGGCTGGTTCAACAACATCTCCAGATCTGGCCGGCCACTACCGGGTAGCTGGGCCAGACCAGGGGCGTGGTAAATCGTCAGCGTGAGGGGAAACGTCTGCTGCCCCAGGGGGGGGTAGGGTGTTTCTGGCGTAGATGGATCGGGGATCGGGGGATAGGGTATTGGTAACAGAAGTATCCCTCGATCATCCGTTAAACCGTAGTAGTCAAAGCCATCGGCAGGCGAGGCGGTGGCTCGAACCTGTACCAAAGCGTTGACAGCAGGAGGAGCATCAGCTCCGGCCCCAATTACAATTTGGGCGCGGATCACAGCCATGCCAGGTGGTATTGGCCGGGTGGGAGCCGACCAGAGCTGCACACCAACGGCCTCTTCAGCAATCGCCTCTGGACGAAACAAGCTGGTGTTGCTGGCCAACCAATCGCCCTGTCCACGAAAGATCCCCTTAAAGGGCGCTTGCGCGACAAAAGACGTGGGCAAAAATCTGCCCGAGCGATCGACCAAGTCAATCACAACGTCTTCTTTAGACGGCTCAGGTTCCCAAAGCAGCTGGTCTGCATCGATGGGCCTTTCACTCGGGGCAAGACCAAAAAATGCGATTGTGCCGCTCGGGGTGCTCCTCCCTAATACCGGTTTACCTAGCCGCTGCGATCGCGCCTTGAGCCGTTGAGCTTTCACCTCTAGCCCGTCAGTCACCACCTGCCCCGTCAGCCGATCCCAAAACCGAATACCTAGCAGCGTATGGGTTGTGACCCGTTCCATCGGCAAGAGCTGCATAGCTAACCCCCCACCACACGTTGCATATCCAGAGTCCTCGACTGCACCGGAGGCCCGTCATCGAGCACCCACGGAGAATCGATCACCACACTGCGGAGCAAATAAGGAATCGAGATTTGATAAGGCAGTTCTCCATGTCCCAAGGCTTCCCAAAGCTGCAATAGCTCCTCGCTATTGATCTCACCCAAGATCAAG
Organism: Leptolyngbya sp.; assembly: GCA_003249105.1. Taxonomy (GTDB): domain Bacteria; phylum Cyanobacteriota; class Cyanobacteriia; order Phormidesmidales; family Phormidesmidaceae; genus Nodosilinea. The sequence continues at coordinate 8,202 of QBLT01000077.1, forward strand.
TCAACGGTTTCGTTTTCGCCAAAGGCATTGGGAAACGCTTGAGAATTTAGCACAGCCGCAGGCAGAGTAGTGTGATGCTCAAGAATATGCATTACCCATCCAACCAGCCTATTTTGAGTACTAGAATCTTGGCCCCAGACCGTAATCAATATATTTAAATCTAGGGATAGCTTATTTTTTAGCCGACTCCCATTGGAAAGCGCATTACCTACAGGATTTCGACAAGATAAGTTAGGGACTACCCGATACAAAAATATAGATGCCCCTGAAGTCACCCGATTCGGAGCATCCTGATCTGCAAAGTCACTAGATCGGTAAACTTCAAATCTCAAACTTTCACTAGAACCTGCTATTTCATTACTTAATGGAGCTAAAGCCGTTTGCAAAATGAAGGTAACAGCTTCGCAAGCAGCACTTACAGCATTAGCATTGGCCATAGATAAAAGTCCATAAGAGACTTGATGCCAAGTTTCAATACCGCACAGGCAGCAGATAGATCCAAGAAAATCCAATAGTCCCTCGACTATTCAAGATAGGCAAGTAACGCAGCACCAATCTAAACACAGCAAAACAAAAGTATACCTATCTTTATCCTGCTCCTTGATTGCCTAGCCATTGCTCCAAAATATATCGAGGCTTATTGCAATTACTTAATCTGTTTTATTGCAAATTTACAGTGAAATGTATCGCCTTTAGCAGCTATAAGGACAGCCATTGATGACTTTTTCCGGATTTGTATTCAATAACACCTCTGTCGCTGGCTTGGGGTATTTGTTTGAGGTCTCGGAGCAGGCTACTTTAACCTTTTTCGGCAAAGAAATACTCTTGATGGCCCCTTTTACTACTTCCGCAATCCTGATTAGGTAAGCTTCTGATCTTCTCAGCACCCTGCTGCTCCATGCCATCGCCAGACTTGAGCCAACTCCGGGCGATTCTGCTGCTACCCATTCCTCTGGCAGCATCTAGCGAGCCTTCACTGTTATTCTGCAAGCTAGCGACGCGGGGGGTGAGATGCGATCGCCGACAAGCACCGCAATGATTTGCTCGTGTACCTAGCCCTCAGCTACTTCGGCAATCGCCCCAAGTTCAAAGACTTCTCACCCTCAGTTCAAGCAGATATCAAAGCTCTCTTTGGCCGCTACCAGCAAGCCTGCACCGCCGCCGACCTCATGCTCATGTCCCTGGGTCGCACAGAGATGATTGAGCAGCGCTGTCGGCAGAGTCAAATCGGCCAGCAGCGCTCCAACTCTCTCTGGGTGCCTATGTCGGCGATAGACTAACTTGACCTATTACTGCGTCTCTACGAGGGCTGCGCTTTCCGCACCATTGTCCGAGCCGAGGAAGCCACAGTGGTGAAGTTACACCTCCAAAAGCTCTAGATCACCTACCTAGCGTTTCCCAACTTCCTTCGACAAAGAACCGCACTTTATGCTGAAGACCAGCATGGCCGTTGGGCTGCGCGATCTCCACGTCCGCTACCGCGACTATGCCTCAGAAAACTTACCCCTGCTTCACCCAAGAGACCAAGTGGTTGCGCCTGACTATCCCAGCTATGCCAAGTTCGTTCAGCTTAGCTAGCGAGAGCAAAAGTGGGGGACTGGCTGGCGCGGCTGGGAGCAATGCTTAACTGCCCACGGGGCAGAACTACGGGGACATCGCGTGGTTAGACGCAAAAACATAGACGAATGATGACATGCGATCGCCCCAATCAGCAGGCGACCCAAGGCCCATGGCTGCTCCACTTTCAATGAAAACTGTGAAAATTTGGCTCCACTCCGAAAAAGGTGCGTTTCACTAAAGAAAAGCCATAGGGGAAAGCGGATGTTCGGTCTCGACAATCTGATCAACCTGCTCTTCGACTCCGCCATGGAGAACCTGAGCCGCAATGAGCGCGTCATCCAAACCCTCAAGCGCCTCAAGCTCGATCCAGACCATCCCCCCGAAGATTTTACTGGCGTCTACCAGTACGCCTTAGTGGAATATGGCGTTGGCAAACCCCGCCCGGTACTAGAAATCTTTCGTCAAAGCGAGATTCAGCAGCTTTTCCGCGAAGCGCTAGAACAAAATAACCCTGCCAAGCTACTCCAGCACGGCGAAGCCTTTTTGGCCGACCATCCCCTCCAGGCCGACCTTCAGGCTAACAACATTGATGTGCGGCGAGAATTTTACGCCTTTGCCGCAGTCTTTATCGAGGTGGCTAAACGCACCCGCACCCCGGCAGCCATTTTGGCAGAACAAAAGTTGGAGTCTCTGCATCGGCAGATTGCCACCGTGCAAGAGCGCCTGGGCCGTCTGCCAACCCTGGAAGGACTGCGTACCGAAATGGCGCGACTGGCCACGACCCCTTCTCTAGCCCTACCACCAGGTGAATCTTTCGGGGCAGAAGAGTGCAAAGCCTTTGCCCTGGCGCAACAGATGCGGGGCTGGTTTGAAACCCTGGGGTTTCGCCTTGAGACCCATGAAGTCTGGCAAGACGACTACTTTGAATGGATCATCAACATTCCCGTGCGCAGGGGCCGGTACGATCGCATCCTGGTGCGCGGCATCAATGGTGAAGCTGGCCTGCGGGACGTAGAAGCCCTCAAGCAATCTGTCGAAACCCACCGCACCGATGAAGGCTGGCTGGTCACCGCCCGCCGCATCAGCCGTGCCGCCCGCGATGAAGTCGGAAAGCCTGAGAACGATGGCCTCGGCTGCTATACCCTCGATGAATTGCTGGATCAAGATGCCGATTTTAGCGGCTACCTCACCTGGCTGGAAGCCGAAATTCAAAAGCGCGGCATTGCCGAAAAATACGTTCCCCTGGCCTGCCTCAAAGAAGATATCGACCCCGACACTAAGCAGCAATTGGGCGTCAGCCGCTATGACGACCGCGACGGTTGGATTGACGGCTACATCGATCTCTGGCTGGATGACCCCGCCAAAGAACATATTTCGGTGCTGGGTGAGTTTGGCACCGGTAAAACCTGGTTTGCCCTGCACTACGCCTGGAAAGCCCTCCAGCGCTACCGTGAGGCCCAACAACGGGGGTTAGAGCGTCCTCGTCTGCCCCTGGTGATTCCTCTGCGAGACTACGCCAAGGCCGTCAGCGTTGAGTCGCTGTTCTCTGAGTTCTTTTTCCGCAAACACGAGATTCCTATCCCTGGCTACTCGGTCTTTGAACAGCTCAACCGCATGGGCAAACTGTTGCTGATCTTCGATGGCTTTGATGAAATGGCTGCCCGCGTGAACCGCCAAGAGATGATCAATAACTTTTGGGAATTGGCCAAGGTAGTGGTGCCTGGTGCCAAAGTCATCCTTACCTGCCGCACCGAGCACTTTCCAGAAGCGAAGGAAGGCCGTGCCCTGCTAAATGCCGAACTGCAAGCTTCTACCCGAGACCTGACTGGGGAAACACCCCAGTTTGAAGTGCTGGAGCTGGAAAAGTTCAACGATGGGCAGATTCGCCAGGTGTTAGCACACCAGGCCCAACCAGCCACGGTCGAGCAGATTATGGGCAATCCCCAACTGCTCGACTTGGCCCGCCGCCCAGTGCTAACGGAGCTAATTTTAGAGGCGCTGCCAGATATCGAAGCCGGCAAGCCAGTAGATATGTCGCGGGTCTACCTCTACGCAGTGCGCCACAAGATGGAACGCGATATTAAAGAAGAGCGCACGTTTACGTCCATGGCAGACAAACTCTATTTTATGTGTGAGCTGTCGTGGGAAATGCTCAGCACTGACCGCATGAGTATTAACTACCGCGAATTCCCAGACCGCATTCGTAAGTTGTTTGGGTCTGCGGTTCAGGAGGAAAAGGATCTTGATCACTGGCATTACGACATGATGGGGCAGACGATGCTCATTCGTAACGCTGAGGGCGATTATACCCCAGCCCACAGATCATTGCTGGAATTTTTTGTGGCTTATAAGTTTGCAGCGGAACTTGAAATCCTTTCTAAGGACTTTCGAGAAACCTTTGCAATATCCCAAGCCAGCTTTGAAGGAGATTTAATTATAACCTTCGGCAAAAACATTATCAATAAAGCAACGTTAGATCTACTAATTCCGATGCTCGATCAAACTATCGCTAAAGACAAGCTACTATCAGCTGTATTTTCAACGAAACATAAATCCAAGCGAGAGGTTGGTTATATCGGAGGCAATTCGATAACTCTTCTATTAAGGCTTAATTTACGTTTTCTCGAAAGTCAAGACTTAAGCGATACTGTGATTGCAGGTTCAAACTTGTTAAACAGTACTCTTCGCAATGCCAATCTGACAAACGCTGATTTATCAGAGTCTCTATTCCCTGATCTACTAGGATCAGTGTTATCAGTTCAATTTAGTCCTGATGGAAGACATTTTGTCAGTGGTGAAGCCGATGGTGTAATTAGATTGTGGGATACACTCGGCGAAAAACAAATAATGAGAACTACACAGCATACGGATTGGGTCAGCACTGTAGTTTTTAGCCCTGACGGTCAACTATTAGCAACCGGTAGCCATGACAGAAGTATCAAGGTCTGGAAAAGAGAAACTGGTGAATGCTTGAGTCAGTTGTTGGGGCATACAGGTCAAGTTAGAGCAATTACATTTACCCCAAATGGAAAAAACATAATTAGTGGTGGTGATGATCGGACTGTTAGAGTTTGGGATGTGGAAACGGGAGAATGCCTCAAGTCTCTTAAAGGCCACAAAGGCTGGATTCTTTCAATCCGCACAACTTATGACGGCTTGGCTGTGCTCAGTTGTAGTGCCGATAAAACCATTAAACTATGGAACCTCAAAACAGGCGAATGCTTAAAGGAGTTTATTTCACATACGGGCTGGGTTGAATCTCTCGACATAACACCTGACAACAAAATTATTGTTAGTGGCAGTAGTGACAGGACAATTAAAGTTTGGGATGTTAATTCTGGAGAATGTGTAAAAACTTTAACAGGACATAAAAGTTATATAAACTCAATCAAAATAGATTCATCTGGCACGCGGCTTGTTAGTGGTGACAATGAGGGAATGATCAAGGTTTGGGATATGGTCTCTGGAAAATGTACTAAGACTTTTCAAGGCCACTTTGAAAGGATTAGAGGTGTAGATATAAGTCGAGACAATAATCTTTTATTAAGTGCAGGTGACACAGATATAAAAATTTGGAATTTCAACTCTTTTGAATGCCTAAAAGTTCATGAGGGATGTAGCCATCGGATTAACGATCTGGATATAAGCAAAGACGGAACCCTTCTCGCTTGTGGAGGAGAGGACAAAAAAATAAGGATTTTCTACTTAGAAAAGTATAGAAGTAAGCAGAGTGAATACTTTGAAGGGCACTCGAAATGGATAGGTTCTGTAGTCATACATCCAGATGGTATTACCATGGCTAGTGGCGGTGGTGATAGCACAATTAGACTGTGGGATATAGAAAGCAGAGAATGTGTAAGTATCTTGCGTGACCATACAGGCAATATTCATTCATTAAGTGTTAGTCCTGACGGTTCAACTTTGGCTAGTGGTAGTGCAGACTCTAAAATATATCTATGGAACTTTGAAGACATCTCACAGAAGAAGCCTATTAGAAAGCTGTTAGGACATGAGCACTGGGTGAATTCAGTATCATTTAGTTCAGATGGTCAATTGCTAGCAAGTGGTAGTAATGACAAAAATATCAAAATTTGGAAAGTTGATTCCGGAGAGTGTCTAAAGACCCTGACTGACCACGAGGATTGTATTTGGTCTGTAGTATTTTCACCCATTAATAACAATGTTCTTGTTAGCAGAGGAGATAATCTTACTCTTAAAATTTGGGATCTCGCATCTGGAGAGTGTATCAAAGATTTTAGTAGCCAATCTGGTAGAGCCAGCGCTATGGCTTTTAGTTCAGATGGAAAGATATTAGCAACAGCTAATATAAATTACACGATTAATCTTTGGGACCCATTATCTGGAGAAAGCCTTGCAACTTTAGAAGGACATCAGAATCGCATACAATCCCTTATTTTTGATTCAACGAATAACCATATTATTACTTGTGGGTACGATGAAACAGTTCGGATCTGGGATATTAAAACTAATCAATGTGTAGACGTTCTGAGCAATCGCCCATATGCTGAAACAAATATTCACAATGTAAAAGGCCTGACGCAAGGAGAGATTTCAAGACTTAAAGTGTTAGGAGCAGTAGAAACCTAAACTTGAAAAGTAATACTTTTCAAAATTGGCGTTCCTTTCTCTGTAAAGCTCCAAATATTCCGCTTGTGCTGGGGACCATAGCTAATGTGTATGGGGCGACTGGCTCCATAGAAGTAGAGCGAGTCAAACGGCAGTCCCTTGGCCACGATCCAATTCACCAGGACATTGCTGGGTAGGTCAAGGATACGAAAATCGCAGGCAGCTCCTAGCCTTGAGCAGCAATACTTCCCATTCCGATTCACCTCATGGGCCATATGCTGGTCAAGATTAGGGCTCACTCTGCCGTTCTTTATTCCCGTCGCTGGGTCTTTCTTCGCCAGCCAGCGCTTCAAATCGGTAGAACAGAATCCATAGGTAAGCTGAAAACGCTCTCGGTCAAACTCATCAATTACCGGGTCAATGATGTGCTGGCAGAGTGCCTCTAGAGCTGGCAGCGTCTCGTCCCGGTTCTTAGGGTACGGGTCAATCTGGTCAGTATACTTACGGTAAGTCTGGGTGCAGGTGCAAAATTCCTCCAGCGTTAGATATCGACCCAAAGGCTGAGTGGCTACCACACTGTCCCTCCGTAGCTAAACCTTTAGCCCTAAGGTTAAAATACTAATACTTCGCCTTCGATAAGTTATGGGTTAGGCTCGAACGCTGGAAGCCTTCATAGCAGGCCTTTTGAGAATTGTCTAACCGTTTTCTCAAAAAAACCGACTAGTTTTCTTGGAGTATGATAGAAATTGTTCAACCTATTTCCCAGAGCTCTTATAGACATGGACGCTGTAATGAGGGTTTCACGGATTGAAATTGTCCAACCGTATTTTTAGTCCACAAGTACTGTTATGGTCAGCACGACCCCGACATCCCAGCCCATCGCCACGGATCAATGGGTATCGATCCAGTGGGCTGAGTATCTTCATATCCTTGAAGCTCCAGCCCTAGAAGAGGCTCGTTGCTATTTTGATTCGGGCTATATGAGGCTAGAAATGGCACCATTGGGAGCGCTGCACGGGAGAGAGAATTCGATTATTTCTACCCTAGTGGTGCTATTTGCCACCCTCAAGGGTATGCGGATGGTTGAGCTGACCAACACCACCTTTCGCAAAGCTGGTTTACAAGATGCCCAGCCCGATATTGCTTTTTATATAGGGCAGTCTTTTACGCTGCCGCCTCGGGATAATCGCCCGATCAATGTGATTGAACACGGCGCTCCCCAACTGGTAATCGAAATTGCATCCACTACGCTGAATGACGATCTAGGGCGTAAGCGGCTGCTCTACGAGCGATTGGGTTGCCAAGAATATTGGGTTGTGGATGTGGAGTCCGCCCAGGTGATTGCCTTTGCGATCGCCGATCGACGCAGCGGGCAAATTGCCAACTCTGAGGTATTGCCTGGGCTGGCGGTCGCCACTGTAGAAGAAGCCTTGAGGCGATCGCCCACCGAAGACGATGCCACCATCAACCGTTGGCTAATGGAGATTTTCAGTGCTGCGGAGTAAGCGCACTGAAGCTATGGCGGCACCGCTACTGGTGGCGAGGGTGTCGTCGCCGAAAGGCTAGTGTATGCTCAAATCAACCTCTTTTCGAGTCTGCTGAAGTATGGTCACTATTCCGCCACTGACGCCAGAGCTGCTGGAGAAGATGACGGAGGCCATTGTGCAAGCTGTGGCACCGGAGCAGATTGTGCTGTTTGGCTCTAGGGCTAAGGGGCTGGATCGGCCAGATTCGGATATTGATTTTTTGATTGTAGAGGCTGAGCCTTTTGGGCTAAATCGTAGCCGTCGTAAGGAGTCTACTAAGGTTTGGAAGGTGTTAGGCCCGTTTGGCATACCAGCGGATGTGTTGATGTTTAGCACACAGGAGGTGGCTGAGTGGCAGCACAGCCGCAACCATGTGATTGCGAGGGCGATCGCAGAAGGCAAGGTGCTCTATGAGCGATCTTGAAGAAGCTGTCATCCTCTTGCAAGCAGCGCACCGCGACCTACAAGCCTTAACTGGAATGCTGGATCGTGAGGTGTTTGCCGATGAGATCTTTGGTTTCCATGTGCAACAGGCGGTTGAAAAATCGTTGAAGGCGTGGTTGGCGGCTTTGGGTGATGCATACCCCTATACCCATGACCTGATGTCGCTAATGCAGAGGCTTGAGGGGCTAGGCTACCAAGTTCTGACAGAGTTTGAACCGCTGCTGGAGTTCACTCTGTTTGCAGTGCAGTTTCGCTACGGGTTTATGGATACGCTGGATGAACCACCAGATCGGGAGGGGGCGATCGCGCTTGTTAGCAATTTGTATGCCGCTACAACTAGCCAAGTGAGTCTGGCGAGGAATAAATAAGTTGAGGGAAAGAAAATAAATCAGGGCAATAAGCTCATTCTTTCTCTGATTTATCAAACCCAGAAGTTAAAAGCTTAAATGAATAAATATGCCAAGTCAACAGCTAGATATCAAATATTGGCCACAATTTCAGGCTGAAAGTAGCCAATAGGTTTATCAGAGAAGCCAACTATATTGAAGCGAGTCATATCCTCGAAAAGACTTAGTTCATTATCAGATAAGTACTTGTAACATTGAGGTGGATGGAAATCCTTCCATCTCTCCTTTAAGCTAGTTAAGCTCAATGGTTTTTTGAACTTATGGACTTTCCTAATAAAAATCCCAAAACCAATAGATGAGTCTAGGAAGTAATTCAAGAAATCTTGATAAGAAATGCCAGCCTTATCCTTTACTATTTCCCAAAGTTTATCAGGAGTATTTTCAACTACTCGATCAACTTCAACAATACCTACCACTTCTTTCTGAGGTGAAGTAGCATACACAATTATCAAATCTCCACCGCCTAAACTTCGAGGCCTCACTCTCCGCAGCTCAACCTGCTTAACACCCTCAAAGATCATGTCAGAGTATTCATGCTGAATTGAGAGTAAAGCTATGCTCGGGCTCATAACGGTCGTTCAACATAGTACCCCTGCATTATATATCAACTCAAAAGATCTTGCGTCAATTTTAATTGGGGCCTGAATATGAATGTTTTTTCCAATTAGTTTTTCAGCCTCTTTCAACCTTATGGGTTGCTTGAACAATTCAGTATTGCTAAACCTTATAGCCATCAATTCTTTATCTTGCCCTTTCGATACCGTAACAAGGTCGTCAAATTTATAGATTCCCAGACGTTTAAACTTCTTATACAAGGGTTTTGGCTTATCTATTATGATCTCATCAATATAGGAACAAGCTCTTATTGCGCTTAGAGTTACGTTAGCTTTTTCAAATTCCTTATCTTGACTAACATACCAAAGAATCCTTCCGGGCGCTTTAAGCCCTCCGGAAGCCATTTTTGATCTGTAGTAAATTAATTCTCTACGTAGCGCTAGTATGCTGTGCGCTCCCCAAATTACTTGCTCTGCTAGCTCTTCATCAAATAGATCTTTAGCCCACCAAGGTTTAATCGGAATTACAAAATTTGGTATTAGTGAATCTGTTATTTTCCCTGGAAAGATAGCCCGTTCAATACCTGCGATAACATCAAAACTTGACTGAATGCCTGGAAGATTTAAGTTGTTAGATAAGGTATTCAAATAATCTCTTAAACTACCGTCTTCTTCAGAAGGTGAAAGAATGAGGATTTCAGCCATCTCACGAGCACTGTAGCAACCTTTTTGATTTACTTTTATCCAGCCTCTTTGAGTGCGGTAAAAACAGGGCTATTTCATTCTAAAAATGGTCTTGAGGGTATCTAGGCCAAATTTGCAGA
>QBLT01000078.1 GCA_003249105.1 Leptolyngbya sp.
CCCCGGCGGGTTCATCTCCTAGGGTTGTCGTTACCAGGGCACTAGAGGCAAAGGGAGCGCTGGCCTCCGTGCCTTGCACGTCTACGGTGTCGGCGCGCACAATAATTTGCCCGCCAGGAGCCAGTCCCCGAGTAGCTGACTGAATTTGGGCTCCATTTTGCACCTGCACTTGCCTTGCGGTGATGGCTACACTTCCTCCCGCTCCCGCATCCTCAGTGGAAGAAGAAATGGTTGCCCTTGCCCCCGACACCCTCAGTTGGTTTGTATTCAGGCTGATTAGGCCTCCGGTGCCGGTAATGCCGACTGGGCCTGTCACAGGATCACCGACTTGAGCAAATAAGCCTGTTGTGTTGGTTTCCCCAGTAATCTCTACCAGCTGTGCATTGCGGATCAAAATATTGCCAGCGCTGCCAGTGGTTCCCAGCGAGAGGGGATCAAGGGTTGAGGTTTCAATTTTCCCTCCCTCCTCTAAACGCAGCACCCGAAGGTCCAGATCGATGTTGCCACCCTGGCTGGGGGAGCCAAAATCTACGAGGCTGGCAATTCTCGCTCCAGGCCCGGCAATCGTGACTCCATCAGCTTGCACCGAAATATTCCCCCCAGCCCCTGCGTCTCCAAAGGTTGAGGCCCCAATTTGACTATCGTCCCGAATGTTCAACTGGCCTGTCGTCACGACTACTCCGCCCGCCGCGCCGATGCCCCCGCCGGGGGTGAAGAAGTCATCCGCATTAGCCGAGATTTCTGAGAATCCTATTAAATCAATCTGATCGGTGATGTTGACAGAGATCTGGCCACCATTGCCCTGGCCAAAGGTGTTACCCAAAATAAAGCCGTCCTCTAGACGCAGGGTTTGTCCTGAGAGAGAGGCCGTTCCAGCATCGCCCTCGTCTCTCGCCTCAGTACCAATACCGCTCCCTGAGAGGATCTGGATGTTCCTTGCCCCAAGAATTACGTCACCTCCAGCTCCTGGCCCCTCGGTTTCCGCAGAAACCACGGAACCGTTGCGCAGGATCAGTTGTCCAATCCCCTGGTTAACCTCTAAGAGAACATTTCCACCGGCTGCAGCGCTGTCGGTAATCGATAGCACGGTAGCGTTGTCGAGGATAAGCTGTTCGGCTCTAATCGTCACACCGCCACCGCCTTGCACACCAGTCGTATTGGCTGCAACCAGATCAGCATCAGTAATGGTGACAGTGCGGCCCTGAAGTTGAGCAGTTCCGCCTCCAACTCCGCCGAAGCGATCGCCTACGTCTATCCGCGCAAATCCCTGTAAATTGATATTGGCTCTAGCCAAATCTGAGGGAAAGACCAGCTCAAAGTCATCGCTCAAGGCGACGCGGCCTGCACCCCCCACTGCCCCAATCTCCACGTGCCCGCTCTGGGCATCCAAAAAGCCCCCATCAACTACTACCGCTCCCGTTTCAGCAGCCGTAGGGGACGAATTACCCCCCAGCAGCACCAGGCTTGCCCCGGTGGGCACAGATAAGAGGCTGCCCAAAACCTCAATAGAGTTAGGTGGCTGCACGACTCCAATTTGATTAAACAGCAGGGCAGAGGGAGCAACTGTTAGCAAGTTGGGATTGGTACTGGTGGCAGGATTGGCCCCAAACACGCCCTGGCCGTCGAATTCAATCCCTGACCCCGTGCTTGCCACAAAGGAACCACCAATATCTAGTTCCCCACCAGGGCCAAAGACAATCCCATTCGGGTTCAACAAAAATAAGTTGAAACCAAGAGATGTGCCAGCGGTCGTGATTAAGCCATCAATATTCGAAGGGGCCGCCCCTGTCACCCGGCCTAGAACGTTTTGAATCGAACTATTGTTATTGACGAACGTTACCCTTCCCGCACTGGGCACAGAGAGCTGGTCAAAACTGTGGAAAAGATTGATTCCAGAGGTGGTTCCCCCTGTAATGGAAAACTCCGCAGGGTCAGATGATGTGACAACCGTACCAGTAGTTCCATCAGACACAACCTGGGCTAGTACCACGCTACTCCTGAGCAGAGCAACAGTTGCTAGGGTAAAGCAAATCCATAACCGCTGGATACTCTGCATAGGAACTCAAGGCGTAAAAGGGATAAACGAAAAACCAAGGCCGAGTTTCCCTTTTATTATTCCCCAAAGCTTAAAAATCTAACGGCTTTCATAAAATCATAAAAATCCAGACCAAGAACATCGCTGATCCGCAGTTACACTGAATTACTTCCTTCATGACTCCAGCTTTGTGAAGCTTTTATGTAAACCGCTGACAGTAAATTAAAGGTTCCCCAAACCACGTCCAGCATAATTCTGCAATACCTTGCTATACATAGTATTTGGCGTAATCTTTGGAATTTACTGAGAAGTCAGTGTATTCAAGGTTGCCTTAATAAACGGAAATCACGTACAAAGGTATTGGCAACAATTTGACATTCTGCTCTTGGGTAATTCAAGCCCAGTTGATTAGGTTGTCTAGATATCCATTGTTTCCAATTAGGGTGATAGTCACTTGCAGGAATTTGTGGGTATATCAATCGCAAAAACTGCTCAATCAGATTGACCACAGAAGCCTTCTTGAAACACGTAGCTGGATTTCCTTAATTAGTACCATGGCAACCGAAAATAATTCATCAAATTTTTATATTGGTCAAGATTCAACCTCTTCTCCCATCTTAGGATTAAACTCCACGCCTAATTCCGATATTATCTCGCCGCCCTCGTTACTGAAGTTTAATTTCACCTATGGCTCAGGAACGCCCGAGGCTACCATAGCCGCCGTTGAAGCTGCGGCCTCTCACTGGGCTTCACAGTTTACAGATGATATAACGCTCAACATTTATGTTGACTTTGGGGATCTGCCAGACACTATCCTCGGAGGGGCTCGTCCCAACATGGTTGAAGTTAAGTATCGGGATGTACTAACGGGTATGGCCCTCGATCAAACCTCCCAGGACGACGCAGTTGCCTTCGCCAGCATGGAGTTTGACTATAAGGATTCAGACAGATTGCAGCTCTATGAGCAAGGCGCTCTGGGTAAAGATGAGATAGAATTTTCTGACAGCAGCAGTTTTTCAATGCTGATAGATGGGAGTTTTGCCAACGGTGCAGAGGCCGGAGGGACCTATCTGGACAACAACGGCAATCAGAACAATGAAACAGTCTGGATGACCAGTGCCAATGCCAAAGCTCTGGGGCTAATGGACGCGGATGATCCCGCGTTTGATGCCTGGCTTCGGTTTAATGACTTGAGCTATCTCTGGGACTTTGATGCCAAGGACGGTATTCAGCCCGACCAATACGACTTTTCAACTGTAGTTCGGCACGAATTAGGTCATGCTCTAGGTTTCATTAGCGGGTCTGATGTTCAAAGCATACTCATGATGGCAGGAGATAACGCCTCTACGATTGATGAGAAAGATCTAGCCCATGTCAGTATGTTGGATCTGTTTCGCTATTCTGAAGAAAGTGCTGCCCAGTCGGTGGTGAAACAATACCAGACTGTTGACAGCAGCCTCATACCTGAAATGGTCATCCAGGGGGTAAATGACTGGACCCTGGGTCGGGTGGATGCAGAGGGCAAACCTGTTGACTATTATTTCTCCCTAGATCGCGGTCAAACTAAAATTGCCAGTCTAGCCAAAGGAACGACGGGAACTGGCGCAGATGACTACCAGGCTAGCCATTGGGCATCTGAAGATATCCCTCTGGGGGTAATGACTCCCAATCTTAAAACAGGGCAGTCCATTGATATTGGAGAGCTGGATCTCCGCATGCTAGATATCCTTGGTTTTGATCGTCGGGATGCGGCTGACACTAATCCGCATGCCGGAAGCCTTGATCTAAATCAGACTTTTGGCAGCAGTGGAAATGCGCTTGAGAAAGCTGTCAGCGATGCTATGCAAGATCTGAAAATGGATCGAGATTTGCTGAGCAACTGGATGGGTGAGCAGCGCCAAATTATAGTGAATCAAGGGGTTGCAGAGCGTAATCATCTAGCTCAAGAGCGAAGCGATTTAGCTCAGTGGCACAGTGATGGTGTGGCAGGTTTGCAGCGAAAGATGGCAGATGATTTAGCCGCATTAGAAGTGGGGCAATCGGCTGAACAGCGTCAGATTGCTGCGCAACTTCGACAGCTAGAGACGAACCGGGCTACGCAAGAGACTCAGATTTGGAAACAGCTTGAATCGAGCTTGGCATCTCTAGAGACAAAGCAGACGGAGGGGCAACGTCAGATCGCCCAAGCCATGCGCCAAATTGATGTCGCTAAAACAGCGAGTAAAGCTAGTATTCTACAGACCCTCAGGGACGACCTAGCGGCCTTAGACAACAACTACCTGACTGGATTGCAATTATCGTGGGAGGACAAGCAGGATTTAGCGGAAACGCTACAAAAGCAAGCCCATGAGCAAATCAGTGCTTTGACTAATCAGGCTGAGTCCAATCGCAAATCTCTGGAAGGCCAGCTGTCTAAAAGCTGGGTCGACCAAATCAAGACCTTGCAGGAAAAAGCAGCTAATCAGGTAGCAGAGCTCAGCAAAAAAGTTGAAAACGAAAAGCTTGGTTTAGAGAAAAAACTCTCTAAGGACTGGAAAGACAAAATCAAACACATTCAATATCGTGCCAGTGAAGCCCTGGCAGATCTAGACAAATCTTTAGAGAAAAAGATTGAAGTTTTAGATGATCGAGAAAAAGATTTGAGTGATTGGTCTGTCAATCTAAATAAGGTGCTAGATGATCAGTTAGAATCCCAGATAAAGACCCTAGAAAAACTAGAAGAGGCACAAAACAAAAGAATAGATAAGCTTGCTAACGAAACTGACGAAGAAAGAGCAAGGCGTGAATTTAAGGAGGCTAAAACTCTTGCCAATCTTCAGGAAAAGCAGAGTCAAGAGCTGCTGAAAATAGCAGAGAAACAGCTTGAAGAATTAGCTAGGCTGTCTGATCAAGCTGGCTTTGACAGCCCTCTCAGTCGGAGTCGGAGTGGCTCAACCACTTCAGATGCCCGTTACTGGTTAAGCCGTAGCCGCTCGGGTAGTACTACTCAAAGCAGTTCCTACTGGCAAAGTGCATTCATTCCCAAATAAGATGCTCTTTTCAAGAGCGTGTCTGAGTTCGGTACTTAAGTCCGATTTGGTGCCGAACTGCCTGGCCTAGGGAGCCTTAACTGGGTTTTCTAGACTGTGAAAAGACAGGACAAATCCATAGTTTATACGTATTTATGTGGGAGTTTAAATCACTATCCTCAGAGCCATCCTACTTAGGAAAACTATTTGTGAATAAGCAATCCGCAGCGGATTTGAATCGGACGAGTTACATTATGACGATTTCCCTTGCCCCCTTTCTGAGGGGTGCCTGGTGAAACTTAGACCGCCAGAAACCAGGGGTATCTAGAACTTAGCTAATATGTACCTCACTAAATTGGAAGCCTCTATAGAAGCCTCTATAGAAATGGGCATCCTTAAATGGGATGTAATCGGGTTCGGCAGATCAACTATTTTTTGTTGTGCAAAACTTCTTTCGGCAAACTAAACAAGTTTTTCTTAGGGGACTGGGTCGCTTCTCATCTGAGGCTACTCAACGGCGTCTGCCCCATCTGAGGATATTGATCAGCTTGATAGCCGTTGGCACAGGCCTGGGTATTCGTCAACTGGGATGGCTGCAACCTCTAGAGCTGATTTGGTACGACAGTCTTGTGCAGTTTCAGCCCAGGATTACATCAGACTCTCGCATAGTGGTCGTCGGTATTACTGAAGCTGATATTAAAGCGCTGGACCGGTGGCCCATTAGTGATCAGGTGCTGGCTCAGGCATTGACAAACCTGCAAGCCTATAATCCCAAGGTTGTCGGACTAGATATTTATCGAGATATTCCTTACGGGCCAGGGCATCAGGATTTACTGACCCAGCTAGCGGCAGATAACTTAATTGCGATTAAAACCGTTGGCGGGGTGGAGGCTCCGGCAAGTGTACCAGCCAAGCGAGTAGGCTTTAACGACGTTGTTCTCGACACAGACGGCTTTGTACGGCGCAATCTGATGGCTGGCACCTTTGAAGGTGAAATTGTGTATTCGTTTGCTCTACGCTTGAGCCTGATCTATCTAGACCATTCCGCTGACCAGGTCAGCTTTGACGATCGCCAGATTCGCGTTGGTGATGACACTTTCCAGCTATTGCATAGGACATCTGGAAGCTACCAGCGCTTAGATAGCGGTGGTCGTCAGGTGATGCTGAGATATCGACCGGCTGACTCCATAGCACGACAGCTTTCCCTTTCTCAGGTGTTGGCAGGAGACTTTGACCCGGAGTGGATCGAGGGCAAGGTGGTCTTGATTGGGGCGATCGCAGAAAGTGCCAAAGATAGCTTTTTGACCCCGCTCACCCGCCTAGATAACGGTGAGGCGGTGACGCCTGGGGTTGTCATCCATGCCCATATGGTGAGCCAGGTGCTAAGCACTGTTTTAGATAATCAACCCTCTATTTGGGTTTTACCTGATTGGGCCGAAGCCGTCTGGATGCTGGTTTGGGCGGTTGGGGGCTGCTGGGTTAGCTGGCGGGTAAAGCACCCCCTAACACTGGGTGTTTTTAATATGGTTGCGGTCTCTGGCTTGATATTGATTAGCTATGGCAGCTTTCTCCAGGCCGGTTGGCTGCCAACCATTGCCCCTCTCACCAGTTTTGCCCTTAGCCAAGCCTTAGCTATTTCCTATAAGCGGCTCTATGATAGCACCCACGATGTCTTGACAGGGTTGGTTACTCGCGAGGATTTCATTCGGCAAACAGCGCGACTTATGACGAGCAATGAAAATTCCGCATCGCACTTTGCCGTCCTATTTTTATCTCTGAATCGGCTGAATATTATTAATGAAAGTCTCGGCTTCAATGTAGGAGACGAAGTGCTCTGCATTGTTGTTAATAGGCTTCGGAATGTCCTTAAAGGACGGGGCAAAATTGCAAGAGTGGGGACGGCTGAGTTTGCCATATTTGTTTATCAGGTTAAAGCCGTAAAAGATATTCAAAAACTTGCAGACTCTCTTAATCACGAAATCGGCTTACCTTTTGATCTGTATGAAAAATCCCTATTCTTGGCCTCTAGTATTGGGATTTCATTAAATCAACCTGGTCAAAAACATTGCCCTGAGGATATGCTACGAGATGCCCATACGGCTATGTTTCGCGCTAAATCCCAAGGGAAGTCGCATTATGAAGTTTTTGCGATTGGCATGTACCAGGAGAAGCTAGTTCGCATGCAGCTAGAGGCGGATCTGCGGCATGCCCTTGAGCGCCAAGAGCTATGTCTAAACTATCAGCCGATTATCTCTTTAGACACAGGCAAGATAGTTGGATTTGAAGCCTTAGTTCGCTGGCACAATCCCCAAAAAGGATTTATCTCACCCGGAGAGTTTATTCCGGTAGCGGAGGAAACAGGTTTAATTGTGCCGATTGGCTATTGGATATTTAAAACAGCCTGTGAGCAAATTGCTCTATGGCAGGCTCAATTTCCGGCTGCGACACCTCTAATGATGAGCATTAATCTCTCGCCAGGGCAGTTTGCTCAACCCAACCTAGTGGAGCAAATTAGTGAGATTCTAAACACCACTGCAATTCAGCCAGAAACTATTAAGCTGGAAATTACTGAGAGCATGGTAGCTGAAAATGTTGAGGCTGCAATTGGAGTACTCTTGCTCTTGAAAGGACTAGGTATTAAGCTCGGCATGGATGATTTTGGTACTGGTTATTCATCCCTCAGTTATTTAAGCCGATTTCCCCTAGATACGCTGAAAATCGATCGCTCATTTGTGAATGCGATGCATCAGGTCAGTAGTGACTTGGAAGTGGTGCGAACCATTATCAATCTTGGCCATAATCTGGGCATGGACATCATCGCTGAGGGGGTTGAGCATCAAGCCCAGCTGATTTCTTTAACAGATCTCAACTGCGAATATGCTCAAGGTTTTTGGATGTCAAAACCTCTTGCTAGGGAGCTGGCAACTGATTTGCTCTTGGCTGAACCCTGTTGGAGGAGTCGCGGTTAATGTTTGATTGTAAATTACCCCATAGGAGACAACATATGAAGTTAAAACGTAGATTCATGTTAGCGGTCATGATTGCAGCATCAATGATGGGTGTGTGCGCTCAGATGGGGCTAGCGACGTCGAAGGATGCGCCCCCCGATGATATGCCTGGCAGACGAGTTGGAGCTGGGGTGCGTCAGCCTGATAACGCTTGTATAGGTGCCGCGCAACCTCAGGTTGCGATTATTCCAATGAGCAATTTAGGGACTACCTCCCAAGCCCAACCAACGCTGCTGTTTTATATACCAGCAATCAACTCAGAACGCACACTGGAGTTTGTGCTCAGGGATGAAAACGATCAGGAAATTTATGACAAAACGGTTCCCGCAACCGATGAAAGCGGCATTATTCGCCTAGATATTTTCGGTGAGGAAGCTCCCAGTTTAGAGATAGGGAAAAATTACCATTGGTATTTCTCTGTTATTTGCAATCCTAGCGATCGCTCCCAGGATATCAGCTCCCACGGTTGGATTCGTCGAGCTGAAACCGGGGCGGCTGTGGCTATATCCTCGACAACCGACCCCTTGGATGCCGCCCGATCCTATGCTGAGGCGGGGCTTTGGCTAGATGCCTTAGCCCAACTCGATAGCCTCAGACGCACCCAACCCGCTAGTCTTGAAGTAGCCAGGCTTTGGGAGGAATGGCTGCTGCTGCCCACCCTGGATTTGGCCTCAATCACCCAGGCAGCGACCATTCCATCTCCGTTCAGCCCACCTATCACCAACTCGCAGAATTAAAAGAAGGCATAGTTAATGGAAAAGTAGAGGCCATTTTCCTGCCAGTTGCGCTTACCCTGAATCGCATTCTCCCCAGCAGACGTTAGCGGAATGCCCCAGTCAAAACGGGCAGATAGGTTGGGCTGCTGCCAAAGTAGCCCAGCCCCCACCCCCAACAGCAGGGGAGAGTCTATCGAGTTGGCACCCACATTCCAGCCATAGCCAGCGTCGACGAACGGTGCTATTTGCAAAACCCCTTCGATGTCAGGCACTCTCATGATTGGCAGTCGGACCTCTACCGATGTGAGCAGCCCACTATCCGTTAGGAGAGTATTTTCCCGATAGCCTCGAACGGTTGACTGCCCGCCGAGGCTAATTTGCTCAGACGATAGCAGTTCCTCTGCGGCGATCTGGACGTTGCTCTGAACAAGCAGTAAGCTGTCCTCTCCTAGTCGTCGCACTAACTGGCCTTGACCCTGCCAGGCAAAAAAGCGGCCATCTGGCTGATTGGAATCGGCGTTGACGGTTCCCCCTAGAAAGCCTCCCAGTCCTAGGGAAAACTGCGATCGCAACGCCACCACCTGATTGGGCTGGCGCTGAGTCCAGGTTTGGGCAAATTGCAAGGCCGAAACGACCGTCCGACCCTGGTTATCTGCTCCTGGGGAAAGGGGGAACGGCCCAATTTCGGCAAATCCCAGGCGCGTCTGGCTGAAGCGTCTCGAGAGGGATAGACCCAAGGAAAACTGCTGCTCAGGGGTTTGCACCAGGGGGTGTTCGAAAATCAGACTGTACTCATTGGTTTCGGCGCTAATGCCTAGCGGGCGAAACACCCCTTCGACAATTCGATTTTCGGCAAAACGAGCGGTAAATCCGAGGCTGCTATCGTGGGGACTGACTGGCACTGCATAGCTGAGGTTGACCTCATTGCTCCCTTCGGTGTTGGAGTAGGCGACATTGAGTCCATCGCCTAGGCCTGTCAGATTGCCCTGATTTAGGCTGAGACTGCGCCGCAGACTGCCCACGCTGGTGGAGCGGTTGTTATCTAAGCCAACCTGCATACTGAAGCTATCTGCTTCAACAACTTCCACCTGGAGACGACTGGTACCAACCTCTAGACCAGCCTGCAATTCGGCTGAAATAGTCTCAATCAAAGGGTCAAGCCTTAAAAGCTGCAAGCCTTCGAGGAGCTGATTAATATTTAACGGAGTGGGAGCAGCTGCGTTTAAGCGACTGGCAATGTAGCCTGACTGCAACCGCTGGGTACCGTCTACGCGAATATCCGTCAGCCTGCCTTCAATCACTTGCAGAGTCACGATACCGTCCTGCAGGCGTTGATCGGCTGGGATAAAGGCACCAGAGGTGACGTAGCCTTGCTGAATGTAGAGGTCAGTGACAGCCGATCGAGTTATTAAAAGTTGGGGGAACGTCAGCTGCCAGAGGCAGTCCGGTAAATCCTCATTGGGAGGACCGATGGATTCCCTGAGAGCCTGACGAATAGCCTGGTCAAGATGGTCAGAGGAGAACACCGTGCTGCCCAGAACGTGAAAGCCGTTGATACAGAGCCGGGCCGAGGGTAGATCCGGGTTTTCGAAGCTTTCCTGCGGGAAAGATGGCTCTAGCTCAGGCGGACGAATTAACTCCTCTGGGGGCGGTAGCGGTTCTGGTGGCTCAGGCTCAGGGATGGGTTCTAGCTCTGGCGGGAGCACCTCTTGCGGACCTGGAAAGCCCTGCTCTAGCCCAGGGGGAATTTGGGTTAGATGGGAAACCGCTAGGCTACTGGAAATATTGAGGGTGAATGCGACACTGCTTGCCAGAGCCAGCAGACAAACGTTTGAAGCACCGTAAAAGTGCATATCTAGCAATTAGGATGATGTTTGCGCGGTCTTGTCGCTTGAGTGTATCTCGCTTGGCCTGATAGTGATTGCTGTTGCTGCCCTTTTTCCAACAGACCGGTTGATGCTTGCTGTCAAACTGCCCGTTGCGGTGGAGAGTAGTCTTTCGCTCCGACTGGGGCGCAGAGTTGTTTGCTCAGGTGCGCTCGTTGGTGAACACAGTTCGGCGGCAGGGTATCTCCGCCTTCGAGGCTATTTCTCGCGCCCTTACCTCACAGCCGTCTGATTGGCTACTGAGTTGAGCAATTACGTTTTGCTTACCGCGCCGGGTGGTACCGTTCTTGGAGATGTCGTGAGACCCATAGGTCGGACAGGTCATCTCGATTGTCATGGATCCTTCTCCCTTAGAACCTAGTAATGCAACGGCAATGCCTTGTTTTTTTATCCTTGCTTTTCTCTATGCTTTACACTAATCCACTACCAAAAACACGAGCCAACGGTGCTGGTGGGGGTTAGTTTTCAGGGTGCATTGACGATTCAGGACTTCTGCCCGTTACTGGCTTAGGATGCCCTCGTCAGTGGGGGCAGTAGCAGGGGTAAGCTGTTTGGCGTAAATGGAATTTCCCATCTGCCCCTGGCCAGCACCAGGCTTTGTTTTGATGACATTCAGTCGGTAGTCAAGGGGAGGGGCTAACCAAGGGCGCTCTACGGCCCGCTTGCGCCCCTCGGCGCAAACGAGACGCTTTAAACTACCGCATCGAGTTCTCCAAGGTCATCACGTTCCCATGCTGAGACTGCGTTCCAATCCGAATTAAGCTTTATTAACCTTCAGTAAGAAAGGATGGCGGGGGGAACTCTAGACATGCCCTTGCGGTTGTCGCCAGTTAGGTATTGCTGTCTATGAATATGTCGCTGCCCCCCGAGCTAATTTTCAACCTGGCTGACGTCGCACCAAAGTACACAAAACGTCTTATTCCGATCGCCGCTACCGTCCGCGATCGCCTAACAGACTGGTTCCAGCAAGACGACTTTTTGGCCCAGGCGGCGATTCCCTTTGGGGCAACCAAAGACTCTACCAGCTGGGTCAGCAATACCCTCAACCTAAAGCAGCAGGTTCTCGATGGCGACTATTCCGCCCGCTTAGAAGTTCGCAGCAGCGCTGAGCTCCAGGGTGCCCTGGGGGCCTACAGTGCCACCGGCACCACCGGACAGCCCACCGTCTATCTCAATGGCGATTGGCTGAACACCGCATCTACCGAACACATTCAGTCGGTGCTGTTAGAAGAATTAGGCCACAGTTTTGACCATCAGATCAATGGTGGTGTTGACAGTGCTGGCGATGAAGGGGCGATCTTTTCTGCGCTGGTTCAAGGCATTGGCTTAGCTGCCAACCAACTGGCTGTTTTGCAGGCTGAGGATGATACCAACGTCATTAGCTTAGATGGGCAAGACTTGCAGGTTGAGCAGGCGATCGCCTTTGATCCGGCCTCTCCTCTATGGCAAAATCTGGCCCGCACTGGTGACCCCAACAAAGCCCTTTCCGACGGTACCTGGACGGCCAATGCCTCCGACCTAGTTGGCAGTAGCACTACGCCTTACATCCAAATTCAAGCTGATGGCACCACGATTGCCTTCAAGCTATTGGCTGAGCCTCAGTCGGGCAACTTCAAAGCGCTCATGGGCGTTTTTGTCGATGTGGATGGGGATGGCAGCCCTGACCTCACGATTCAAGTGAACGTGGGCAATGTGACCAACGGTTACGCCGTCCTTGAATACGATTTTATTCCTATCTTTAAAGGGATAGCGGCTGATGCCAATACCCGACCCAACAATACGGTTATACCGGCCTTTAATACCGGTACCTACTACGGCTTAAAAACCGGTAGTTCAACCAATCCATCCAACTTTAAAGTGTACGGGCCAGCGGTGAGAGTCGGCTCAGATGGCGTCGTTGAACTCGATGTCGATGGAGATGGTGCGAAGGAAAATTACTATGTTTTTAGCTTTACTCTGGCCCAATTAGATGCGTTTCGTAGTTTAGTTGCTAACACCTATAACAGCGGCAATCCCTCATCGGTTTACAAAGAAATTCCCCAGTGGCCTAGCAATCAAACTAAGATTTACGCCGCCGGTTTAACTGCTTCCAACAGCCTCAATGCCGTCAACGGCGACATTGGCGGTGGCCCCTACAGCACCAGTAGTAGCTGGCAGGATATTTTTGGGTTTCAGCCCCCGCTGCCCCCGATCGCCGCCAACGATATCGCCACTGTTTTAGAAGACAGCGCCCTGCCTGTCACCGGCAATCTGTTAGCCAACGATACCGACGCCAATAACGATGTGCTGCGGGTCACCCAGTTCGTTGTTTCAGGCACCACCTATACCTTGGATGCCGGCACCCCCTCCCGCACCCTCAATTTGGCCAGCGGTACCCTGATCGTTAACCGCGATGGAGCCTACAGCTTCCAGCCCGCCGCCAACTATGCTGGCCCCGTACCGCTCGTCACCTACACCGTGTCTGACGGCGCGCTGACCACCACCGCCACCCTGTCCATTAGCATCACCCCGATCAACGATGCCCCGGCTGGCGCAGACAATACCATCACCACCAATGAAGATGGCACCTACACCTTCGCCGCCAGCAATTTTGGCTTTACCGATCCTAACGACAGCCCGGCCAACAGCTTGCAGAGCGTTGTCATCACCACGCTACCAACCGCCGGTACCCTGACGCTCAATGGCGCGGCCTTTGCGGCTGGCACTGAGATTACTGCCGCCCAAATTCCCCTGCTGGTCTATACTCCAGCGGCCAATGGTAGTGGCACCAGCTACGCCAATTTCACCTTTCAGGTACGCGACAGCGGCGGCACAGCCAATGGCGGGGTCAATCTCGACCCAACGCCTAACACCATCACCTTCAATGTCACCCCGATTAACGATGCCCCCGTTGCGGTAGTCGATACCACCACAGCCCTTGAAGCCGGGGGCACAAACAATGGCACCGCCGGTACAAACCCCAGCGGCAATGTCTTAACCAACGACACCGATGTCGACGCGGGCGATACCAAAACGGTCACCTCGGTCATTAATGCGGCGGCCAATTCTACGGGCACCCCGGCGGCGGGCAGCACATCAGGCTCTAGCCCGGCGACGGTGACTGGGCAGTATGGCAGCCTGGCGATCGGGGCCGACGGCAGCTACGTCTACACCGTCAACAACAGCAACGCCACCGTCCAAGCGCTGCGGCTCAGCAGCAACACCCTGACCGAAACCTTCACCTACACCGTCAGAGACGCGGCGGGGACAGTATCTACCAGCACCCTGACAGTGACAGTTCAGGGTGCTAACGATAGTCCCACTGCCGTTAATGATTTTAATATCGTCACCGGTACCGCTGCCGCCCTGCCATCAAAAGTCATCAGCGGCAACATTCTCACCAACGACACCGATGTGGATGGCAATGGTGAAACCAAGGCAATTCAAGGCACCCGCGCCTCCGCCAACGGCAGCTCATTGAGCACTATCACAACCATCACGCTGAATAGCGTCGTTGGCATTACAACCAACGACTATGTATTGATTGACAGTTCAACAACCAACCTCAAAGATGCATCGAATAACAACATTCAAGTCCTT
This sequence comes from Leptolyngbya sp., assembly GCA_003249105.1. Classification (GTDB taxonomy): domain Bacteria; phylum Cyanobacteriota; class Cyanobacteriia; order Phormidesmidales; family Phormidesmidaceae; genus Nodosilinea. The sequence goes on from QBLT01000078.1 coordinate 14,233, forward strand.
TCCGTTAGCGGCGCAACGGTAACCCTTTCAGGGGGAGGAACTGTGACATCGCTAACGAACGGTACGCTGCTGCGGTTTACCACAAACGCAGGGGGTACCGGTAGTCAAGACACTGCCACGCTCCAGTCCTTCGCTTCATCCGGCAGTAACACCATCAGTGTTAGCGGGGTGAATGGCACGATCGCCGTAGGCATGGTCGTTACCGGCACCGACTCCAGCGGCAATGCGTTTACTCGCAATGTCACCGCAGTCAATAACACCAACAGCACTGTTACCGTCGATGGGACAGCACTGACGGTCAGTTCTAGCACTCCTGCCCTCAGTTTTACCAATAGCCTGAGCGGCACAGTCAACCTGGCCGGTAAGTACGGCACCTTAAACCTAAATGCAGCCACGGGCGGTTACACCTACACCCCCAATAGCGGTTTGGCGGCAGGCAACTACGCCGACAACTTTAACTACACCATGCAGGATGCGGCTGGTGCACCCGGTTCTGCAACCCTAGCTATCAACGTCGAAGTTCAATCGACTCCTCCGACAGCAGCAGCCGACAGCGTCATCGCAACTGAGGCTGGCGGCACCGCCAACGCCACGGCAGGGAGCAACCCCGCTGGCAACGTAATAACTGGAACAGGTAGTACCGGAAACGTTGCTGACACCGGCACAGGGCTTTCAATTCTCAAAGCTTGGGCATCTACAACCACCACAGAAACTAGTGTTGCTACCGGCACGACTATTGCTGGCCAGTACGGCACTCTCACTATTAGTTCTGATGGTGCCTATACCTATGCACTCAACAACACCAACCCGACGGTTGAAGCGCTACGAACCAGTAGCAATACGCTGACAGACCAGTTCTTTTATCGGCTTGCGAATAGCGGCGGTCAAACCGATGTCACGGCGCTAACCATCACCATTCAGGGGTCTAACGACAACCCAGTGGCCGTAGCCGATGCCGCCACCGCCACCGAAGCGGGGGGCACCAGCAACAATGTCCCTGGCTTCAACCCCAGCGGCAATGTGCTGCTCAACGACACCGACAAAGATGCCGGAGACACCAAAACCGTTGCGAGAATTATTGCGGGCTCTGGCGCTCCAACCACCTCTGTGGCTGCCAACACCAGTGTCGTCGGCACCTACGGCACCCTCGTCATTAACCCCGACGGCAGCTACAGCTACACCGTCAACAACGGCAACACCACCGTCAACGCCCTGGCAGCCGGGCAAAGCGTCGCCGACACCTTCACCTACGAGGTGAGAGACACCGCTGGCGGCACTCAGACCACCAGCCTCACCATCACCGTCAACGGGGCTAATGATGCGCCGATCAATACGGTGCCAGCCCTGCTAACGGCGGCTGAAAACACCAGCCTTGCGATCGCCTCCATCTCCATCAGCGACCCTGAAAATGCGATCGGGCAAACCATTTCCAGTGAACTCGCCAGCGTTCAGCTAGCGGTTGCCAATGGCCAGTTGAGTATTGGCAATCTCAACGGGGCCACGATTTCGAGCGGGTCTAACAATTCTGCCACCCTCACCCTGGCGGGCAGCCAAGAGCAGATCAACCTGGCTCTGGCCACCCTCAGCTACCAGGGCAACCCATCCTTTAGTGGAGCTGATGCCCTCACCATTACCTCTACTGATGGTTTGGGGCTACAGGCCATCAACACCATTCCCATCACCGTCAACCCAGACAATCGGGCACTGACGGTCACCAGCCCCACGGTAAACGAAGGCTCACCCTACGCCGTGTTTACCGTGGATGGTGCCCCTGATCAGTTGGTTAGCCTCACCCTCGCCGCAGGAACGGCCACCCAGGGCAGCGATTTCTCCCCCAACCTCGAATATTGGAATGGCAGTGCCTGGGTTGAGTACGCCGGTACCCCAGCGGCCATTCCCAATACTTTGCCTGGTGGAGCGGCCAATCCCGATGGGCTGCTCTTTGTTCGCACCGCAATTCTCGACGATGCAGTTTTTGAGGGGCCAGAAACCTTTACCCTGACGGCTACCAATAGGGCGGGTACGGCTGCGGTGGGTACGGCTGCGATCGCAGACAACGGCACCGGCCTCACCTTTAACCCCAACGGCGTGAGCGATGGCACTGCCGACGGTGCCGCCACCAAAGACGACGATCGCCCCCTAACGGTCAGCAGCCCCACGGTCAACGAATCCTCACCCTACGCCATCTTCTCCGTGGGCGGGGCAGCCAATCAGTGGGTCAAGCTCAGCCTCACCGACGGCACCGCCACCGGGGCCGGGACTGACTACGGCCCTGGATTGGAATACTGGAATGGCACCACCTGGACGACCTACACCGCCAATGCTTTCGTCCAGATTCCGGCAGCAGGCACCTTGCTGGTACGCACCGGAATTCTTCAAGACGGAGTCTACGAAGGGTCTGAAAACTTTGCCTTGACGGCCACCAATACCGGCGGCACCACCACCCAAGGACTGGGCACCATCGCCGATGACGGCACCGGAGTCAAATACCCAGGCACCGTAACGGGCGGCATTCCCGATATAGATACCACTAATCTAGACAGTGATCTGACTGTCAGCGTGGTGCCCGCCACGCCCGTGAACGAAGCCTCACCCTACGCCCTGTTCACGGTCACGGGTACGGCTGGGCAAAACCTTTTCCTCACCTTGGGCAACACAGTCTCTCCAGCCGATCAAGATGCCACCATCACCGGGTTTGCTCTGGAGTACTCCTACGATGGCACCACCTGGTTGACCTACAGCACCGGGGACAATGACTACTCTGTCCCTGTTGTTCCGGGTACCAGTGGCTCAGGCACTGTCTACGTCAGAGCCAACATTAGCAGCGAAGCCGATACCCTCTACGAAGGGCCAGAAACCTTTACCCTGAAAGCCGATATCATCACTGGGGCAACAGCTACTAGTACCGCTACCACCACCATCGTCGATGACGGCACCGGCACCAAATTCCCCGGCACCGTAACGGGCGGCATTCCCGATACGGTGACAACCGCCCTAGACGATGACCGCTTGCTCACAGTGACCAGCCCCACCGTCACTGAAGACACTGACCCCTATGCCATCTTCACGGTTACCGGGGTTGCTGGGCAAACCGTCTCCCTCGCGATCGCCGGTTCGGGGGCAAACCCAGCCACAGCAGAAACAGATGGTGTGCTCAACAATGGCGAAGACTTTGGCAATGGTGGCCTGGAATATTCCCTAGATGGAGGGACGACTTGGCTACTGTACGCCGGAGGTAATGTCACCATTCCTGCAGGGGGCAACTTCCAGATTCGCACCAGCATTGCCGCTGACTCCCTTGTTGAAGCCGCCGAAACCTTTTCGCTAACAGCGACCTACACCAGTGGCGGCACAAAAAACGCTGTCGGTATTGGAACTATTCAAGACGGCAATCTTCCCGTAACCGTCAGCAGCCCCACGGTCAATGAAGCCTCACCCTACGCCATCTTCTCCGTCGGCGGAGTAGCCAACCAGCAAGTCGCCCTCAGCCTTACCAATGGCACTGCGACTGGAGGCACTGACTATGGTTCTGCCCTGGAGTACTGGGACGGCACAGCTTGGGTCAGCTACACCGCTAACGCGTTGGTCCCCATATCAGGGAATGGCACTCTGCTGGTACGCACCACCATCGTCAACGATGGAGTGTACGAAGGCGCTGAAATCCTTACCCTGACGGCCACCAATACTGGCGGCACCGGCACCACTGGTACCGGCACCATCGTTGACGATGGCACTGGCACCAAATTCCCTGGCACCGTGACGGGCGGGATTCCCGATACTGCAACGACCGCTTTAGATGATGACCGGCCCCTAACCGT
>QBLT01000079.1 GCA_003249105.1 Leptolyngbya sp.
TTGGGGTAATTGCACTACAGCTATTTTACCTATCATCGCTTACCAGACCAGTGCCAACCCTAGGCACTGGTCGGCGCTCTGCTGTTTCCCTACGCCCGTTGCCCACACATCAGCCGCTGTTCCGCAGTCACCTGACTGTACATAGTCTCTAGGGCAGAAATATTGTCCTTCAACGTATAGCGCTGGAGCACCCGCTCACGGGCCTTATACCCCAAAAGCTGGGTAATTTCAGGATGATCGCGCAGAATGGGTAGGATTGTCTGTAGCTGAGTTGCCACCCGCTGAGTATCGAGCACAATGCCCGCTCCCTCCGCCAGCACCTCCCCGTCGGCCCCAGCATCGGTAGCAATACAGGCAGCACCACAGGCCATCGCCTCCAGCAGCGACAGCGACAGCCCCTCTACCAGAGACGGCAAAATAAACCCATCCGCCGCCCGCAAAATATCGATGCGGCGCTGCTCGTTGGCCAGGTAGCCCAGCCAGATGATGTCGTCCTCATCGCCGTAGTAGCGCTTCAGCGACGCCTCCAGGGGGCCGCTGCCAACGATCGCCAGCTTGCAGTTCGGCCCCATGTCGGCCTGCCGCCAGCCCCGCAGCAGCGCCTCCACGTTCTTCTCTAGAGAAACGCGGCCCTGGTAGACAAAGAGCTGGCGGGCGTAGAGATCGGCCTTGACCGCCGACGGCCCCGGCGAGTAGCGGCGGGTATCGACCCCGTTGGGAATCACAACTAGCCTATCGTCAGGCACTCCAAGCTTAGTCAGCAGATCGCGCTGGAGGTCTGAGAAGACGATGACGCGATCGTAGTTGGCCAGGCAGGGGGCGTAGAGCTGGTAGGTGAGGTGCTGGGTGCCCGAGGTCAGGCTGCGCACCCGGCGATCGAAGGCGGGGTGAAAAGTGGCCACCAGGGGAATATTTAGCTCAGCGCAGATCTCCGGCAGCCGAAAATCGAGGGGCGACAGGGTGAGCGACGCGTGCACCAGATCGGGTTGGATGCGCTCTAGGGCCTCTGCCAGCAGCTTGCCTGACTTCAGCGAAGGAATGGTGAGAATCTGTGACTTGAACAGAAAGGGGAGGGGAACTTCCTGCGATCGCTCCGCAGAACTGCCCCGACTGTGGCCATCCTGGGACTGGGCAAAATGGAGAAAGGTCACTCGATGGCCGCGTTCAAGCAACGCGTTGGTGACCTCTCGGCCATAGGTGACGTTGCCGCAAAAGGGCGATTTCTTGCCAAGCCACGCAATGTGCATGCTGTTCAGCGTTATCCGTTAACAACCTAAACCAGCGCCAGCAGAATGCCGCCGCGATTCGCGGAGCGTTCCGGAACTGACTCGGAGCGAGTATCCGTTCCGGAATCGTCCCGCCCATAGCCTTAGCCCGCAGATCCTTTGGTAAAAAAATGAAACCTAGCCCGGGGCCTGGGTCTTTCTCATTGCCGTATCGGCAATATACCAGGTTACAACTCCCCCTAGTCCTACCAGGGCTCCCATGCCGACAAAAACGTTGGCTAAACCTAGGTGCGCTTCTACCACGCTGGCCAGGGCTAGGGGCAGGCTCAGGGCAATGTTGACCATATTGTTCTGCAACCCAAACACTTTGCCGCGCATGGCTTCCGGTGTTTTTTCTTGAATCAGGGTTTGCATCGGTATACCGACAAAGGCACCGCACAGACCAAGGGTGGCTATGATCGCCATCGAGGCCCACAGCTGCTGGGTCGTCCAGGCTAGGGCAATGAGACACACCCCCATCCCCAAGGCACCCCACAGACTCAGGTAGCGCCTCGGAAAGCGCGGCCCAAAATTCCCCACCAGTACGGCCCCCAGTCCCAGTCCTAGTCCACCTGCCGCCAGCAAAAAGCCAAACTGTGACGCCTTGATAGCCGGAATCATCTCCGCCAGCCGCACCGCCAGCACCGCCAGGGCCGCAAACACCGACGACAGCAGCACCAGCTGAATAATGGCCACCCTCACCTGCACCTGATCCCCTAGGTAGCACCAGCCGTCTTTGATGTCGCCCCAAAATTGAGAGATATCTTCGTGGGCAGCGGATAAATTTTCTTTGCCGGGATCCATCGTCATCAGGCAGAGCCCGGCCACCATGTAGCTCAGGCCAACCAAAATCGCCGGGCCGTTGTTGGCTACACCGAGGGCCAGCATCAGGCGATCGGCTAGGGCTAAAACCGGTTCCCCTACAGCAAACCCGACGATCACCGAGGCCATCATGGTAGTGGTGTAGAGCGAGTTGGCCGAGAGCAAATCTCCCTCGGCCACAATGAGGGGAATAATCGACTGCTCTGCTGGGGCAAAAAACTGAGTCAGGGTAGAGATCAAAAAGGTTACGACTAGCAGCAGCAAAAAGGCTACCGGCAGCCCCATTACTGGCCCCCAGCCTGCTGTTAGCCAAATTCCTAGGGGTAGGGCAATCACCAGGCCGCCGCGCAGCAGATTAGACCACACCAGCACCGGACGCTTGCGCCAGCGGTCTACAAACACCCCCGCCAGCGCCCCAAACAGCACCGCCGGTACGGTAAAGGCAATCATCACCGCCGACACCCAGCCGCTGATGCTCTGCCCAGGGGTATCAAACCGGGCGGCGATGATGGCAATCATCAGCACTAGATAGACCTTATCGGCGAGCTGAGAAAACAGCTGCCCCGTCCACAAAATCAAAAAGTTGCGATTCTTAAAAATGGCCCGAAACCCATTCTCAGGCTCTGGGTCAGCGGCAGGAGCCGCGGGCAAAGTGGCGGTTTGGGATTTAGAATCTGTCCCAGCGCCTAGGTCGTTGCCATGGCTAGACCCACGATCTTCTGCCTGGGGCAAATAGTTTGCCTCGGTGGCCTCTGTATCAGCTTCAAACTCACGGAGCATGGGGTAACCAACGAACCTGGGCACTGGGCGGCGCAATATCCAGCAGTTTAAAGGGTAGCTAAACAGACATCAACTAAAGCCGCCGACCGAATGGGACGTTCAAAGTAGTTCTCAGTATATTCTCGCAGAAGCCGCTCGACTCGTGCCCATAGCTGCTGGGTTTTTCCGGTCTTGGGGTCTCTGTTGTCTAGCCCCATGGGTAGAGTAGATAAAATCTCCGGCTTGCTGAGCTGCTGGAGCAGGGCTACATCGGTGGCGGTGAGCAGCAGGGGGCGTTTGGGGGGGTGACCGTAGTGGCCTTGCCCCTCAACGAGCTGCGTGGCTCCGTCGGCCTGTACCAGCCCCCCAGCCTCAGAACTAAATTCCACTCGCCAGGTGGGGTCGAGCAGATTGGGCACAATCTCATCTCGGCTAAGGGTGCAGCGATGCACCTCTGGGGCCACCCCCGCCAGGGCCAGCAGGTGATATAGCCCGTGGCACAGAGCCGCCAGCACCGCCCCTGACGATGCCGTTTCGAGCCGCTCTAGATGTTCTACAAAGACGTGAAATAGCTCGCTCTGGGGAGAGTCGCTGAGGGCCATGAGCAGCACGACTTCTGCCAGATATTGGCTAGCGGTGAGTCGAGCCAGGTGGCGGCTCAGCCCCGGAAAGGTGCGGACGGTTTCGGCCTGGATGAGCTTGTCGAGCCGCTTGCCCTTTACTACCAGGCATTCGTTAATCACAAAGAGATCGCTGCGTCCGCCCAGCCGCGACTGGTGCTTGCGCGACCCCGGTGCCACCGCCCGCACCAGCCCGACATCGGGGGTGAGAATGGTGAGCAGGCGATCGGTTTCCCCCAGGGGCATGGCCTTGAGGTTGATGCCGGTGGCTTTGTAGGTTTGGCTCATGGGGCAGTAGAGGGCTAGAGCTTTAGCATAACGTTCTAGCCAAGAAAGGCTTGTCCCTGTACTGGTTTTGTGGATTGGTATTGGATAACGAGAAATAGTGGGAAATAACTAGGAGGATCAAGCGCAGTTCCATAGGCCAGTTCAGCACATTGCCTTAAACTGTAGAGGCAGATAAAAAGCATTAGTCAGCATGATTTTTCCTGGTGCTCCGGTTACGGTGATCAACGTCAACGATACCTATTACGGGTTTCAGGGTCTGGTGCAGCGCATTACCGATGGCAAGGTGGCGGTGCTCTTCGAGGGTGGCAACTGGGATAAGCTGGTCACCTTTGAAATGTCTGAGCTAGAGCCAGTCAGCTCTGGCAAGCGGCGCTAGGTGTCGCCATGCGCTTACCCCTGCCCCCGACTACGGCCCAGGCGCGGCAGCCCGATCACATCGCTGAGGTGATTGAAACCGCCACCACCGAATTTTTAGCCCAGTGCCTGGAGCCGGAGGCGCTGGCTTTTTCGGCCATGCCCCCTTTTGGCAGCTGGGTCACCGCCCTGGATGAGGAGTCGGGCAACACCGTCTACGGGGTGGTCTACCACGCCACCACCAGCCCCATCGACTCGGTGCACCGGGCGCGGGCGCTGGGGCTGTCGCTCGAAGACCTACGCCAGCAGCAGCCGCAGATTTTTGCCATGCTTAAAACCGAGTTTAAGGCGGCGATCGTGGGTTTTCGCGCCCCCGACCTGGCTGGGCGACCCCATGGGCCAATCTTTCAGCACTTACCGCCCCGCCCCCCCCAGGTTCACCAGGGGGTATATACCTGCTCGCCTGAAGTCGTGATTGAGTTTACCGAACAGCTCGATTTTTTGAGAACTCTGCTGGCCATGGGCAGCGCCCCGGTGGATAGCCTGGTGGCAGCGGTGCTGCGCCAGGGCTACCAGCTTCGCAAGCTCGATCGCGCCTGGTTGGTGCAGGCGGGTCGCACCCTCAGCATTTTTCTAAAGGATGACTACGATCGCCTGCGGATCATCCTGGGTCAAATCTACGCTTAACCATGGAAACCTTTGACTGGATTGTGGTCGGCAACGGTCTGGTGGGGGCAGCCGTTAGCTATGAACTGGCCCGGTGTGGTCTCTCGGTGCTGCTGGTGGATCGCGCCCTGGAACCTAGCAACGCCACCCGCTACAGCTACGGCGGCATCCCTTACTGGTCGGGCAGCACGGCCCTCACCCAGCAGCTCTGTCAGGAGGGCATTGCCAAGCAGCGCCAGCTCAGCGAGGAACTGGAGGCCGACACCCAGTTCCGCGAGCTGGATCTGGTGCTGACTTTAGCAGCTAACGGTGATCCGAAATCTGCTGCGGAGCCCTATGCCAAGTGCGCGACGCCGCCCCGGTTTGTGTCGGCTGCTGAGGCCCAGGAGTTGGAACCGCTGCTGAATGCCGATGCGATCGCCGGAGCCTTCACCGTGCGCCACGGTCATGTCTCCCCGGTTGCCCTGGTGAGCGCCTACAACCAGGCGTTTCAGCGCTTGGGCGGCACCCGCATGGTTGCCGATGTCGTGGATGTGGTGCGAATCAAAGATCGCGTTACGGGCGTGTTAACTACCGAGCAGGCTTGTCCGGCCAAGAACGTGTTGGTGGCGGCAGGGGCCTTTAGCCGATCGCTGCTGCACCAGGCCCAGGTCAACATTCCGCTCTACTACACCCACGCTGAGCTAATCGAAACGCCGCCGCTCAATCTCCAGCTGCGATCGCTGATTATGCCGGCCCAGACCCAGCGCTTTAGGCAAGAATCTGAGGCGAGTCAGCCCGATACCAATGCACAGTGGGATCAGCCAGGCCATGAGCTGACCCCTGCCATTCTCGACAGCGGGGCGATTCAGTTTTTAGACGGCCATATCTGTCTGGGCCAGATCAGCCGCACGCTGACCGATTTGGATGCAGAGCTGGATGGGGCAGAGAGCGATCGCACCCTGCGAGCCGCCATGGCGGCTCAAATTCCTGCCCTGGCGGATGTGCCGGGTACCTGGCGACGCTGCCGGGTCAGCTTTAGCCGCGACGGTTTGCCGCTGGTGGGAGCTGTGCCTGGGGTTGAGGGGCTGCACGTAATGGCCGGGTTTAGCGCTCCTTTTGTTTATCTGCCGCCGGTTGCCCAGCGGTTTGCCCAGGCGATGGTGGGTGAGGCGGATGCGGCGATCGCGGCGATGGCCCTCGATCGCTTTTCCTAGGAATTCTAAATACTTGGGAACTCGCCCATAAATTTCACTTCGGTTTGCAGGCGCACGGCCCAGCGGGCTTCCACCTCATCCTGCACGTGGTGAATTAGATGTTGAATATCTGTGGCGGTGGCACCGCCCAGGTTCACAATAAAGTTGGCGTGGCGTTCCGATACCTGGGCGTTGCCGATGCGATAGCCCTTCAGCCCGGTTTGCTCAATTAGCGTCCCCGCCGTGTGGGGGTAGGGGTTGCGAAACACGCTACCGCAGTTGGGCAGGTCGTAGGGCTGAGTGGCCCGCCGCTGGTTGAGCCCCGCCAGGGTGTCGGCCACCACCACATCGGGGTCATGCCCCGGCTCGAGCTGAAAGGTGGCATCCAATACCACTCGCCGCCCGCCCTGAAGGATGGAGGTACGGTACTGAAACGCCAAATCAGCGGGCGTCAGAGTCACAATGCCGGTCTTTGGGTCGAGCACGGTGGCTGAAACTAGCACGTCTGCCGTGCAGCCGCCGTGGGCACCGGCATTCATCACTACCGCGCCGCCCACCGTGCCGGGAATGCCCACCGCCCACTCCAGGCCGCGACAGCCGCGTTTGGCGGCCTTCCAGGCCAGGGTAGGCAGCGGCTCGCCCGCCGCCACTGTGACGCGCCCCGCTTCGTCAAACTCAGTGCCGCGCCAGCGACGGGTGCAGAGCACCAGACCGGAAATGCCGCGATCGCTGATCAGCAGATTCGACCCGGCCCCCAGGGGGGTGATCTTGAGGTTGGTGGCGATCGCCCAGTCTAGAACCTGCTCTAGCTCATGCTGACAACGCGGCATAGCCAGCCACTCCGCCGGGCCACCCACCCGAAAGGTAGTCAGTGACTGGAGCGACACCTGCGATCTTAGACAGGCAAAATTAGGAGCGACTCCAAGGGTTTGGTTCATGGTCCCAGCTCTCAACAGTCGTTCCCTAGGTTAGCCAACTCCGTTGCGATTCCGGCACGGATCGCTCCGCGAATCGCCCGGGCCTAACAGGCCTGCTGCAGCGAGGGCACCTCGGCCTCCGCGTAGTAGGCCATCACCTGAGGAATAATCTGGTTGAGGTTGCCCGCCCCCATAAACATGACTAAATCGCCGGGCCGCAGGCTGTGGGCCAGGGCCGCTTGAATGTCATCTAGGGTGTGGCCATACAAAACTCTGGGGTGAGCGTGACCCACGGCATCGGCCAGTTGGCGGCCTGAAACCCCAAAGGTATTCTTCTCGCCCGCGCTGTAGATGTCGGCCATGATCACCTGGTCAGCATCGATAAAGGCGTCGGTAAAATCGTGCAGCAGCGCTGCCGTGCGGCTAAATCGGTGGGGCTGAAACACCGCCACCACGCGGCGGTTGTCCTGACGGCTGTCAGCGGGCAGGGTTTGATCGGCTTTGATGCGGGCGGCCGCCAGGGTAGCCCGAATCTCGCTGGGGTGGTGGGCGTAGTCGTCAAAAAACTGAATGCCGTTGTAGCTGCCCCGGTGCTCAAACCGACGGCGAGCACCACAAAAGTTCTCTAACACGTCGGCAATCTTGTCAAAGGCAATGCCCAGGTGCCGACCCACGGCCACAGCGGCCAGAGCGTTGCTGAGGTTGTGGCAGCCCAGTACTTGCAGGCGGAGCACACCCAGAGGCTTGCCCAGCTCCCAAACCAGGGCTGAGGTGCCCTCGGCCCCAAACTGCACGTCGGTGACGTGGTAGGTCGCACCGCTGTCAGGGCTGAGGCTATAGGTCACATCGGGATTGAGGTTGGTGCGCACTACCTCACAGTCAGCACTGGCGACTAACAGACCGCACTGGCGCTGAAAGGTTTGAAAGATCTGCACCACGTCCTCAAGGTCGCGGTAGTGGTCGGTGTGGTCTAACTCAATGTTGGTGACAATGCCAATGCTGGCCGACAGCTTCGCCAGGGTGCCGTCGGACTCATCGGCCTCGGCGACCAGGTAGGGGCCGTGGCCCAGGCGAGCGTTGCCGCCCCAGCTCGACACTTCACCGCCCACCACAATGGTGGGATCGAGGTTGGCATTGAGCAGCAGGTGGCCAATCATGCTGCTGGTGGTGGTTTTGCCGTGGGTGCCGGCAACAGCGATGCTGCTGTACTCGTGAATCAGCGCCGCCAGCAGATCAGAGCGGTGCAAAATGGGGCAGCCCAGCTCTAGAGCCGCCTGGTACTCAGGGTTACGGGTGTCGATCGCGGTGGAACAAACCACCTGGGGAGTCGCGTCTGAGGCCATAACCGGCGCAGCCACCGCTACGCTAGAGCCGGTGCGACTGGCGGCGGTGGCGAGAGCGGGCTGACTGGTGGGGAGAAAATAGCTCAGGTTAGCGGCTTCTTGCTGCCAAAAAATATGGGCACCGGCCTCTTGCAGGCGACGGGTGATGTGGGTTAGGCGCAGGTCAGACCCCGATACGGGCAGGTTGCGCTTGGTCAGGATATAGGCCAGTGCCGACATGCCAATGCCGCCTATCCCAATGAAATGGAAGGGTCTGCCGGTAAAATCTACGGAAATTGGCATCGTTACACTCCTTACAACACCACACCACACCAAGTGTCAGGCGTAATCATAGCAAGAATTGCCGAATTGGCCTAAAGATCGGCATTCGCCCGATTGAGCGGTGGCTCGACGTTTTTTTAACCCCGATCCCCGATGAAATTGAGCCGAGAGCAGCTTTCCGTTCAGTCCTTAGAATGCTGGCGAACCAAGGGTTTACTTAAATTTCTAGAGGACAGCAGCCTGGGCAGAGGCCGGACGACCCCGATCTACCCTCGTATATCTCGTATACTTTAAAGAGCCCATAAAGGCTGCATATCAATTTTCTATGTAACCCGAAGAGACGAAGTAGAAATACTTATGCTGTACCAGGAAACCGAGATCTAGAAGCTGTGCCAAGCGGGGCAATCGTCGAGCCCTGCCATTGATTTGTCAGCTTAAATTCGAATTATAAATAGATTCAGTTCAATGTCTAGCCCCTATAAAGTGGATCATGCTTTGCGATATTATGGTGTCGTCTAAGAATAGATACCTAGTCCGACTACAACAGAGGGTTAAACGCAGTGGTTAGAGTAGCAATTAATGGTTTTGGCCGCATTGGCCGTAATTTTCTGCGCTGCTGGTTGACGCGCGAGAACAGCCAGCTTGAGGTGGTCGCTATTAACGATACGTCTGATCCTAAGACTAACTCCCACCTGCTGAAGTATGACTCGATGTTGGGTCGGCTAGATGCCGAGGTCAGCGCCGGAGAAGACACCCTGATCGTCAACGGCAAGACTATTAAATGCTACTCCGATCGCAACCCCAACAACCTACCCTGGGCCGCCTGGGACATTGACCTGGTGATTGAGTCCACCGGAGTTTTCGTTAGCGAAGAGGGTGCCTCTCGCCACATCGAAGCGGGTGCTAAAAAAGTGCTGATCACCGCGCCGGGTAAGGGCGGCGGCATTGGTACCTACGTCATGGGTGTCAACCACCAAGACTATACCCACGATCGGCACAACGTGGTCAGCAACGCCAGCTGCACCACCAACTGCTTGGCCCCCGTGGTTAAGGTGCTGCACGAGAACTTCGGCATCATCAAAGGCACCATGACCACCACCCACAGCTATACCGGCGACCAGCGGCTGCTCGATGCTAGCCACCGCGACCTGCGTCGGGCTCGGGCTGCCGCGCTCAACATTGTGCCCACCACCACCGGGGCGGCCCAGGCTGTGGCCCTGGTAATTCCTGAAATGGCGGGCAAGCTGAACGGCATCGCCCTGCGCGTGCCCACTCCCAACGTGTCGGTGGTTGACCTGGTGGTTCAAGTCGAGAAGCCCGCGATCGCAGATCAGGTCAATCAGGCGCTCAAGTCCGCCGCCGAAGGCCCCATGAAGGGCATTCTGGCCTATAGCGACTTGCCCCTGGTTTCCATCGACTACCGCAAGACCGACGAGTCTTCCATCGTTGACTCTAGCCTGACCATGGTGATGGGCGGCGACATGGTGAAAGTGGTGGCCTGGTACGACAACGAGTGGGGCTACAGCCAGCGTGTCGTTGACCTAGCTGAGATGGTAGCGGCTAACTGGAAATAGGCGAAACCACGGCCTGCTACTCGGGGCCATCGATAGTAAAAGGGGGATGCAAACCTGCATCCCCCTTTTTGTTTTCCTAGAGAGGAGATTTTAAGCGTGATGGACTACACCGAGGTCAGTTCGGGCCGCAGCACCGCCACCCGCGCCTCGCTGAGGGCGACATAGCTGCGCTTGAGGTCGTCGAGTAGAGCGGCAGCGCCCTTGGTATCACCCAGGGCGCAGGCGATCGACAGGTGGTGCTGAAGGTGCACGATCGCCCGGTTGTGGTCGCCCAGGGCAATGCTGGCCAGGGTGAGCTGGGTGAGAATGCGGCGGTTGGTGCGGTTGTCGGTAGTCCCTTCGCCACTTTCGCTGATGGTCAAAAAGCGCTCGTAGCAGTCGATGGCTTGGGGGTACTCCCGCAGGGTGAGGTAGGTGTTGCCCAGGTTCTGCAAAATTTGCAGCTTGGTGCTGCGGTCGCCTAAGCTGGTGGCCATCATTAGGCTGGCTTCGTAGAGGGTGGCGGCCTGGCGGGTGAGGCCCTTGGCGCGGTAAACCATAGCCAGGTTGTTGAGCGATCGCATTTCGCCAGGGCGATCGCCGGTTTTCTTCGCTAGGGTTAGGCTCTGGCCCATGTACTCCAGCGCCCGCTGGAGGTTGCCCAGGTGGCGGTAGCTGTTGCCCAGGTGACCCAAGGTCTGCTGCATCAGGGCATCGTCGCCTAGCTCGCGGGCAACGCGCAGGCACTGCCGCCCGTAGTCTGCCGCCCACAGGTAGTCGGCCACCCGGTAATACAGGCTAGCTAGCGTCAGCAACACCTTGGCTTGGCGCTCTTTGTCGCCCAGGTTGCGGTAGCTCTGCAGCGCCTGCTGCAAGAGAGATAGGGCCGGAGTGTACTGACCTTTGCGCAGGTGGGCCAGCCCCTGCTTCAGCCACTGGGATGCTTCCGCTGCCTGGCACTGCTGGTAGCCCTCAGCAATGCGCTCGGCCTGGGCCAGCAGAGATGGATCTCGGGGCACGCTCACCGTAGTCTCGTCGGCAAGAATATAGGTGGGGCGAATGGGAGGCATGGAGGAAGTCATAGGCCGAAGCCGCACTGCTGCGGTAGCGTTTAACGAAGTGGTATCACGGTGGAAGAGTCGGGTAGATCGCGTTGTCTTAATCCTAGATTCATACACCCTGAGTTGGCACCGTGCTTTTACGACATCTTGACTAGGGAAGACCCCGCTTTCTGCGCAGATCAACTGATCTGAGCTAGGTTCGTGGCAGCAGACGTATCGTTTTCTAACCTTACTGAGTCAAGGCTTGGCTTTGTCGCCCTAAGCCTTGATAAAGCGTTGTTGTGCGGCCTGTAATTCTACGGCCTGTAATTCTACGGATAGGCCCTTGCCAATGCCCCGCATTCTGGGTGAAGACGGCTGCCACTGATTACACTGGAGAAGCTTCATTATGTGTAACGCTGCCTGTGCCCTCCCTCCCCCTTCAGGATGAAACTCTGCTGTTTGAGCCTGCCGCCCCCCAGGAGGACGCGCTGGCGGTGGTGTTTGCCTTTCCCAACGAATACAGCGTGGGCATTACCAGTTTGGGCTATCAGGTGGTGTGGGCTACCCTGGCCCATCGTACTGATATCAGCGTCAGTCGGCTGTTTACCGATGGTCATGAGCCGCTGCCTGCGGCGGTAGATGTGGTGGGCTTTTCGCTGTCCTGGGAATTGGACTACGCCAACCTGCTGACGCTGCTAGAGCAGCTCGATATTCCCTTATTTACGAGCGATCGCACCGCCGACCACCCCCTGGTCTTTGGCGGTGGCCCGGTGCTCACCGCTAACCCTGAGCCCTTTGCCGACTTCTTTGACGTGATTTTGCTGGGGGATGGCGAGACTCTATTAAATGACTTTTTTGATGCTCTGGTTGAGCTAAAGGCTGCTTCCCGGGCTGAAACCCTGCGCCGCTTGGCGATGGTACCTGGCATTTATATACCCTCTCTGTACGAGGTTACCTACGATGGGCTGACTGGGGGCGTGCGTGCGATCGCCCCAGTGGATGCTGATCTTCCTGCTGCGGTGCAAAAGCAGACCTACCGCGGTAATGTACTGTCGGCTTCGACCGTAGTCACCCCCCACGCCGCCTGGGAAAACATTTTTATGGTGGAGGTGGTGCGCAGCTGCCCCGAGATGTGCCGCTTTTGCCTGGCCAGCTACCTGACGCTGCCCTTTCGTCCCGCCAGTCTCGAAGCATCCCTACTACCCGCCATTGAGCGGGGGCTTGCAGTGACCAACCGTTTGGGATTGCTGGGGGCCTCGGTCACCCAGCATCCCGAATTTGACCAGCTGCTTGACTATTTAAATCGGCCACAGTTTGACGATGTGCGGGTGAGTCTTTCCTCGGTGCGCACCAACACCGTTACCCCCAAGCTGGCTGAAACCCTGACCCGCCACGACAGCCGCTCGATCACCATTGCGATCGAGAGCGGATCAGCGCGGGTGCGCCACATCGTCAACAAAAAGCTCGAAACCGACGACATCGAGCGCGCCGCCGTCAACGCCAAGGCCGGTGGCCTCAGCGCCATGAAGCTCTACGGCATGGCGGGCATACCGGGCGAAACCATGGCCGACCTGGAGCAAACCGTCGCCCTGCTGCTGCGGCTCAAGAAAGCCGCCCCAGGGCTGCGGCTCACCTTTGGGTGCAGCACCTTTGTGCCCAAGGCCCACACCCCGTTTCAGTGGTGCGGGGTCAACCGCGAGGCCGAAAAGCGGCTCAAGTATCTGCAAAAGCACCTGCGCTCGAAGGGCATCGACTTTCGACCTGAGAGCTACAACTGGTCGGTAATACAGGCGTTGATTTCGCGGGGCGATCGCCGCCTCGGCCCCGTTCTCGAACGCGTCCGCCACTATGGCGACACTCTAGGCAGCTACCGCCGCGCCTTCAAAGACTTCCAGGGCCAGATTCCACCGCTAGACTACTACGTCCACGAAGATTGGGATCTCGATCAACCCTTGCCCTGGGATCACCTGCTGGGACCGCTGCCCAAGGCCACTCTGCAAAAGCATTTTGAGGGGGCGGGGGTAGAAGCTGTGCTCGCGTAACAGCAGCGATACCCTAGCCAATCAGCAACCTCGGCTCTGGGTTTGGGTTAGGAGCTAATCACTTCACCCAAAGTCTGCTCGTATTCCTCTAAAGCCGCCAGCACAGCTTCTAGCTCTCGGCGGTGGGGTTCACTGGGGTCGAGCTGGTATCGGAGCTGGGCTTTTCGGTAGCGTATTTCCTGTCGATCGCGTCGAGCTTCCTGTCGATCGCGTCGAACTTCGCGTCCTGCTCTCTCAGCTTCGCGTCCTGCTCTCTCAGCTTCGCGTTCTGCTCTCTCAGCTTCGCGGTCTCGTGCTTCAGTCTCGCGGTCTCCTTCTCGATTTCGACGGTTCCACTCAACGCCGAAATTAGCCAGTGCAGCCAGGAGGGCTGCCACAGTGAGTCGGTTGCTCCAGAGCTGGGGCTGGGCGACGGTGCTGAGGAATTGGAAGTCTTGTTGGTCATAAAACCGTAGGAATGCAACGGCAATTGCTAGAACTGTAACCAGACTGCCGGGCAGCAGGCCCAAAAAATTAATCCACACCTGACGACTGAGCAATTTCATTTTACGCCATCTCACCTTGGCCTTGGAGCGGCCAACGCCGAGCCAGTCTGGCTAAGGATTCCCCGGCTGAGGGCCGACGGCGCACTAGGGATTTAACCAGGCAGGGCAACGATGGGGGTGCTGCGTTACCGGCAGCCCAAACTATCCCTGGTCGCCACCCCAGTGGTCTCATTTACGCCGTCGGCGTACTTGCACATTTGGGCAGTCTGAAAGCGATCGACGATCGCCCCCGAGAAATCGGCCCCGGTGATATTGGCATCGCCAAAGCTGCTGCTGGTGAGCAGCGCGTTGATAAAGATAGCGTTGGAGAGGTCAGCGCCGTCAAAAATGACGCGATCGGCAAAGGTGCCCGTCAGGTTGGCCCCCGCCAGGTTGGCCCGCAAAAACGACGCCTTGGTGAGAATAGTTTTGCTCAGGTCAGCTTTCTCAAAGTTGGCCTCTCGCATTTCTGCCGCCGCAAAGGAGGTGCCCGAAAGCTGCTTGCCCGAGAAATCCCGAAAACTGAGGTCGGTGAGGGTGTAATCGACCGTGTTGTCTTGGGCGTGGGCGATGGGGGCAACGCCGAGCCATCCTGCGACCATGATGACCAGGGCGCAAACGATCGCAAAGGCTTGAGGGAGGGGGAGAAACATATCCGAGGCAACCGTAGGGGGCAAAGGGCGCTAGACCGTGCCCATAGAATTTGACGTCTAGGGCTTGATTGGCACGCTGCGCTTTGCTCATCCTACAAAAGTTTTGGGGCAAAGTTTTGGGGCTGCACCGCAGGGGAGCTAGGGCCGTTAAAGAATAGAATCCAGAGCAGTCTGGAGGTGTTCGGGCAGGCGGCGCAGTATGCGGCGGGTTTTGAGGTCCACTGGGGCTAGCGTGACGGTGCCCTCGATGCAGGTTTCTTGGGTAGCGGCGTTTTGAATGTCGTAGTGCCAGACAAAGCGAACTCCCTTAATGGGTTTAAGGTGGGCTTTAACTAGGGCGGTGTCGCCCAGGGTGAGCGATCGCCGATACTTCAAGCCCAAATCGACCACGGGCAAATCGACCCCAGCCTTCACCCAGTCGGCAAAGGTGAGTCCGCAGTCGCTGAGATAGTTCACCCGCGCTTCCTCCATCCAGGCGATGTAGGTACCGTGCCAGACAATGCCCGCGTAGTCGGTGTGGTGGGGTTGCACCATGACCCGGTGCTCATACCAGTGGGACTGTTTCATCTAGGGGCCGCAACCAGCGGGCAGACTCTACTACAAATTATGAATCGCGCCAAAATAGGCTCAAACCCAATGCCTATGATGATTGAGAACACCTTAGCTCAGTTTTATACCCCGTTGAGCCGATGGTTTGAGACAAGTGGGAAGGCCTTACCTCAAGATTTTTCCAAGGGGCCTTGGCTCTGAATAGCGGTCCCATCGTTCTCAACCCCTAAGCGCAACCACACGAGGACACCATGATCGAAAAAATTCTTTTGGCCGACTCTGGCACTGGCAACACCGAAGCCATGATGAAAGCGCTAATGGAGATTCCGCTAGTGCAGCGAGCTTCAGTGACGGTGCTCCACGTAGTGCCATCCCAGGTGTCTGCCGAAACCATGGCCGAGCGCTGGGAAGCCGGAGGCCGCACCCTGGCCACCGCCATCACCAACCTCAACCTCGACCCCGGTCGAGTAAACGCCGTGCTGCGGGAGGGCGACCCCAAAGACGTGGTGATTCAGGTGGCGGAAGAGGTCAATGCCGACTTAATCATCATGGGCTCGCGCGGGTTGCAGGGGCTCAAGGCGATTCTCGAAAATTCTGTCAGTCAGTACGTGTTTCAGCTGTCGTCGCGGCCCATGCTGCTGGTCAAAGACGACCTCTACAGCATTCGCCCGATCAAGCGGGTGATGGTAGCTATGGATAAATCTGACTCAGCGCGTGAAGGGCTCAACATCGCCATTTCTCTACTGCGCGACGTTAAGGGCGGTGAGCTGACTCTGGTTCATACGGTCTCTAGCCTGAAAACCAAGCCCTTTGATGTGGCTACCGCCGACCCCAACCAAGACCCAATTTTGACAGCGGCGGCGGCTGAAGCCAAAAAGTACGGCATTGCCTACAAGCTGTCGGCCCCCGAGGGCAAGCCGGGTCGCCGCATCTGCCAACTGGCCGAAGAGCGCAATGTGGATTTGATCATTCTGGGTTCCCCCGATCGCCGTCCGACCATTGCTAAGGGTCTGCCCGACCTAGACAAGGTGCTGGGCGAATCGCTGACCGACTTTGTGCGGGTCTATGCCCCCTGCCCAGTGCTGTTAACCCGCATGGCAGCCAAATAACGCCTAACCGTTGCGCCTTTGCTCTGGGCGGTAGGGACGCAACGGTGTATTATCCCGAGCAATTTTGAGCAGCGCCTGAGAAGGGCATGGCGTTGGGTAACGGCCTGTAAAAATTCGTAATGCAAACGATCGTCAAATCGGTCTAAGTTAAACAAATGTGGCATTTGTCAGGGCATGTTACGGCTTCTCATAATTGAAGCCGGTCTGGCTGGCCAAATATTGTCTAACCGAAACTCCGTTTAAACCTCACCTTTTAATTCACCCTAGAGCGAGACAGTCAGCATGAGCAGTAACCTATCCACCGAGCTGCGCGAAGGCACCAAGAAAGCCCACACCATGGCCGAAAACATGGGCTTTGTGCGCTGCTTTCTGCGGGGTGTGGTTGAGAAGAACTCTTACCGCAAGCTGGTGGCCAACTTTTACTACGCCTACGCGGCGATGGAAGAGGAGCTAGAGCGCCACAAAGACCATCCAGTTGTCTCTAAGATTTACTTCCCTGAGCTGCACCGCAAGGCCTCGCTAGAGTCTGACCTGGCCTACTACTACGGCCCCAACTGGGCGAATGAAATTTCGATGACTCCTGGTGGTCAGCGCTATGTCGATCGCATCCGCGAAGTGGGCAACAACGCGCCTGAGCTGTTGGTGAGCCATTCCTACACTCGCTACATTGGCGATCTGTCGGGGGGGCAAATTCTCAAGGGCATTGCTCAGCGGGCGATGAACCTCTCTGAGGGCGAGGGCACGGCGTTCTACGAGTTCCCCGAAATCTCGGATGAGAAGGCGTTTAAGGCCAAGTATCGTGAGTCGATGGATGCGGCTCCGGTGGATGATGCCATGATTGCTCGCATTGTCGAAGAGGCCAACGATGCCTTTGGCGTCAATATGCAGATGTTCCAGGAGTTGGAAGGGAATCTGATTAAGGCGATCGGTCAGATGCTGTTTAATACGTTGACCAGTCGCCGTCGTCGGGGCAGCACTGAGTTGGCTACTGCCGAGTAGAGTCTCGGGTTTATTCCAAAACACTGGTTCCGGTTTTCAATTACCGTATTGAGGAAGTGACTCACCGTCGCTTCCTCAATTTTTTGGGGCGTAGGGTACATAACGCCCAGGCGAGGCTCCGCCAGCGCGCAGCAATGCACCGCCTGGGCGGAGAGCAATTGGTTCTAAAGCCAGATCTACCGCTGGGGGCGTTTCGATTGCCCCCAGACCCCCGCTTCGCACGTCCTACGGCCTACGACCAGGGCCGTACCGCCGCCCTGGACCCAACGGAAAGGACTGATCTGCCATCGGTTTAAACCTCTGTATTGCTAATCGGCTGATTCGCAGCTCTGGTCAGTACTGTAGGGTGGGCACTGCCCACCATTTAGAAGAGACATTCGCAAGACAGCCATATAGCCGGGTTGGAAAGATAGCTGAGGTTAGGCATGAAGGTGGCAGCGACGTTTTTACGAAATCTTGGCTCCGGTTGGAGTTGGCAGCAGGCTTGTTGGGTTGCTCTCAGCGGGGTGTTGATGGCTTTGGCGCTGCCGCCGTGGAGTCTTTGGCCGCTGGCTTGGGTAGGGTTGGTGCCGCTGTGGTGGGTAGTGTTGAGAACGCCGCAGATGGGGTTGGCGGCGGCCTATGGATTGCTGTGGGGGCTGGTGTATTACGGCATTTCGTTGGCCTGGATTACCCACCTGCACCCGCTGATGTGGATGGGGGTGCCCTGGGGAAGTAGCGTTGCGATCGCCCTCTCCTCCTGGCTCTTCATCGTTCTATGGGGTTCCGTCTGCATTGCTGTCTGGGGTGGCGTAGTAGCTTGGGCATCACACCGCTGGCAGGGGCGTAATCTATGGCTGGTGCTGACCGGTACTGCCCTGTGGTGCTTCCTCGAAGCGCTACGCAGCCACACACCCCTCGACTGGTCGCCCCTCAGC
>QBLT01000007.1 GCA_003249105.1 Leptolyngbya sp.
AATTACCCCACAGGCTGCCTAGTAAATGGATGCTTTATTTCTTGGAGCACTCTAAACCAGCAATTGTTGCCAACGTCGATTTTCGCCCCCCGCCAGGTTGGCGAATCCGCTCTTGGTTCAGGGCCGTTGTGTCGTTCAGTTCGGCTAGACCCAGCGCTAGGGTTTCGTGATGGCATCCCAGTAACCTTCGAATATAGGCGTGCCCGCCGTACCCTAATTTCACCGCTTCGATAGCCGCATAGCGACGACGATCCTTCTCTGACAATGACTGATAGTACCGTTGCATTTGAGCGTCAACCGGGGCAGGGTAGGGGGCAGGGCAAACGCATACTCCGATATTTTCGCAATAAGACCAGCTTTGGAGTGCCTTATTGCGAAAATATCGGCATCTGACAAGCTGCTGAACGTTGAAACCCTTATTCCTTCGTTGTCCCTAAATGAGTATGCGTTTGCCCTGGGGTAGGGGGTGATTATCTATCCGCTCCTCTCGCTACCTCTCTAGCTTAGGAGCCCAACCCGCAGTATTACACCTTATTCAATCCACGATCCTAGGCGGCGTTCCCAGCTTATAATCGTGGCATGAGAGGCACTAAACGAACGGCCTGTAGCCCGTACGCCCAAGCCCTCGCTACGCACATTAAGCGCAGCAGACACCACTCTTGCAGGGGTGCGCAACCGGGCCATCGGGGTATTAGTCCGCTCGTTATATCGTTTGCCGCAATCTCGACAGAAATATCGTTGTAGAGCATTTTGCTCTTTTAAGACGGCTCTACCGTTCTTTACCGGGCGCTCACTCTGGCAATAGGGACTCTGAGCCTCTGTTAAAGTTTAGATTAAGTGCGCGATCGCAAATTTCAGCTCTCCCGAAAGTCTCTCTCGACAGGCTTTTCAAAGGGTGGCAACTCTAAAATCAAGTCTTGACACTGCACAGTTTTCTTAATTATTTACCATGGGCCGTGGCGCGACGGCGCGGCAGGGGTTGCCGTAGCAGATCTGCCCCGCTGGCAGCGACTTTAACACCGTGCTGCGCGCCCCCACCACGCTGTTGGCCCCCACCGTCACCCCAGGGGCTACAAAGCAGTCGGTCGCCACCCAAGCGCCATTCCCAACCGTCACTGGCGCAACTATTAAGCCAAAGCGCGGGTCGTGAATATCGTGGCTGCCGGTGCAGAGGTAGCTTTTTTGTGAAATCACGCAGTGCTGACCAATGGTAATCTGGGCCAGGCTGTAGAGTACTACGTCATCCCCAATCCAGCTGTGATCGCCGATGCTCACATTCCACGGGTAGGTAAACCGAGCCGTAGGGCGAATCACCACGCCCCGGCCAATAGTGGCCCCAAACCGGCGCAGCAGCCAGCGCCTCGGCCCGTGGGAAGCGTGGGGCGTGAGGGGGAATATTACCGCCTGCAACAGCCACCACAGCAAAATGGTGCCCTTCGATCGCCCCGGTTTGTACCATGACTGATCGTAGGCATCCAGCCGCACCCAGGGGCGATTCACGCAGCGTTCGGGAACCGACTCGGAACGAGTATCCCCAGGGGAATCGCCGCTATCTGGAGGGCTGGAATTAACATCGGGGGGAACAGTCATCACCAGCCGCCATCGAAAGGTCTTAAGGGGCTGATTCTACCGAAATAATCGCTGGCTGAGCCGCTGGCTGAGATGGAGCGACCTGTTCGCTGGGGGTGACGTTGAGTTGCCCACCAAACTGCCGCAGCTCAAACAGCTTTACCCCAATTTGGTACTCATACTGGCTCAGCAGTCGCCCGTAGATGTAGCCCGCCCGCCCGTCCAAAAAGCCCAGCCGCAGCACATAAAACAGCACAAACCGCAGCAGCGGTTTGAAGGGCAGCCGCACCCAGATTTTCTTCAGAAACCGCTTGCGCTGCACCGCGTCGCCAAACAGGTTTGCGCCGATAGTACCGCCGTCGCCCATGCCCGTGAGCAGGTTGTAGTAAACCTGGGCCTCCCAGTTTGAGTAGCGGTTGTGGCGGGCTAGCCAGTGGTACAGGTCGCGAAAGTCCTCATGGAGCATGTCGTGCTTCAGGTAGCCTACGGCCCCGTCGATCATCACGTGCTCGTGCACTTCGTTGTCGCCCGTGTTGGGAATGTCGGCGGTTTGCAGGTTTTCGTAGCGGCCCGCCCGGTGGCGAAACAGGCGCAGGTTCCAGTCCGGGTACTTACCGCCGTGGCGAATCCAGGTGCCGAGAAAGAAAACCCGGCGGTTGAGGTAGTAGCCGTCAAACTCGCTCCGCTGAATGGCCGTGGCAATCTCGTCCCACAGTTCTGGGGTAATGCGCTCATCACAGTCGACAATTAGCACCCACTCGTGGCTAAAGGGCAGGTTGTCTAAGGCCCAGTTTTTCTTTTTGGGCCAGTGGCCGTTGAAGTCAAACTGCACCACCTTGGCCCCAGCGGCGGTGGCGATCGCAACGCTGCGATCACTGCTGTGGGAATCTACCACAAAAATCTCCGCCGCCCGCTCCAGGCTGGCCAGACAGGCGGGCAGGTTTTGCTCCTCATCCTTAGCCGGAATCAGCACAGAAATTGGGACTTTGGGGGTCGTCTTAGCCATGGGGAATGCCATTACAGGAGGGGATGAACTCAATCGACATCGGGTGAGGGCCTACGGGCAAACCTTCGCCCTCGGGCGAGGCAGGAGGTGGCGCAAACCACTCACCACGTAGCCCAACTGCCCGTAGGCATAGACCAAATTCTCAAACCGCAGCGCCGGGTCAGACCAGTGGCGCAGAGCCTTAACCAGCCCTCGCAGCAGACAAACGGTTCGCACCCGCACTCGCTCTAGCGTTAGGGTGCGGTTCAGCTGCTCGCGGTAGCACTCGCTGATGCCCTGCCACCAGCTGCGGCGCAAAAACCAGCCCCGACGCAGCCGTTCGGGAGCCACATTGTGAGCCACCTGGGCCTGGGGCACAAACAAAACCTCATGGTCGGCGGCTAAGGCCAGCTGCGTCAGGTGCAGTTCTTCGTTCGAGAGCAGGTTTTTGCCCACCCGACCCAGCTGCGGATCAAAACCACCCACCGCCTCAAGAAAGCTTTTTTTAACGCCGTAGTTGAGCCCTCGCGGGGTTTGACTAGGGTTGGTGATCAGTCGCGTCGTGGTGCCTAAGTCGTAGGCCCCCAGGCTTTCAGACAGCGTGGCCGACAGCCAGCGCGGCGGGGTCACATTCTGCGGCCAGATCAGGCTGACATAGCCGCCTGCGATCGCCGCCCTAGGGTGCTGCTCAAAGGCCGCCGCCAGCGCCGCCAGCCAATGGGGCGAGGCTTCGGCATCGTCGTCGAGGTAGGCGAGCAGCGTGCCACGGGCGATCGCCGCCCCCCGATTGCGCGCCGTTGACAGCCCCAGGGTGCCCTCGTACAGGTAGGTTAACCTTGGATGGGGCAGGTAGGTTTCGACCACGGCCCTGGTGTCATCCGTCGAAGCGTTGTCTACCACAATAATTTCGTAGGCAGCGTAGGTTTGCGCCAGCAGGCTAGCGATCGCCGCCCCCAGGTAGCGCCCTCGATTGTGGGTGCAAATAATGGCTGAAATTAGGAGCTGAGTCATTACCAACACCGTTGCCCTAGGGTCGCCAAACCAACATCTCCGCCTTATGCAAACACTGCTCCAGGTACCAGAATGGGCAGCCTAGAACCGCGCTGATTCTAAACTGCCCACTTCAGCCTATAGACTACCGAAGCCCCCGTCTGTGATGCGACGGACATCGCCAAAGGGCTACTGGCGGTAGCTGGGGTGGGGTTGGTAGTAGACCTTCGCCCCCTGGTTTGCTACATAGTGGCAGGCCCAGAACGAGCGGGCAAAGCTCTGCCACACCGGCTCTGTAGAACTGCGATAGTAGTCGCCCAAAATTGGCTTAATTGCCGCCGTTGCCGTCTTGAGATGGTAGTGGGGCATGGTCGAGAAAATGTGGTGGGCTACGTGGGTGCCAATGTTGTGGTGAATGGGGTTGATAAACCCATAGTCGCGGTCAATGGTCGACAGCGCCCCCTTGAGAAAGTACCATTCATCCCCCCGATACCAAGGGATATCGGGCTCGGTGTGGTGCAAAAACGTCACCAGATCAAGCCACACAATAAACACCAGGTAGGGAGCGACGTAGTAGGTCACCAAAAACAACAGCCCCTGGGTCAACCCCACCCAGGCCAAAAACACGACCATAGCCGACCAGCACAGCGTGCTCACCAGCACATCGCGCCGCTCTGAGGGACGAAACAGAGCACTGCTGGGCATGAAGTGAGAGCCATTGCGCCCTGACGATCGAAAGAACAGATAGAACGGATAGGCAAACAATGCCCCGTAGAAGCGCACCATCTTTTGCGGCCAGGGCATCGCCTGATAGGTCGCCTCATCCACCGGGTACCAGCTTTCGTCGGTGTCGATGTTGCCTGTGTTGGCATGGTGGGTGCGGTGGCTAATCCGCCAGCCGTGGTAGGGCACCAAAATAGGCGTATGGGCCAGGTGACCGACCAGGCTGTTGAGCCATTTGTAGCGAGAAAACGACCCATGGCCGCAGTCGTGGCCGACCACAAAAAGAGCCCAGAACATCGTGCCCTGGGCCAGCCAAAATATGGGAAAGAACAGCCAGGAGTTGACCGCGTGGGCAACGGCGTACAGCGCCGCAATAATCCCTAAATCTAAAAAGAAATAGGCTAGGGATCTGAGCACAGAGGGCTGAAAACAATGGGCCGGAATCGCCGCCTTGAGATCCTGAAGGGTAAAGTCTAGCTCATGGGCTGAGCGAGCGTAGGCCGAAAATTCTGCGTCTGCAGCTCCGGTCGGAGCACGATCTACTTGCACGAAAGTACCAATTTAACCATAGAGACGAACGCCCAGCTGCTTCTAAAAAATGAGCGGGCGTTACATAGCTTAACTTTTCGCGGCATAAAATTCTATCCCACGGGGAAGGCTAGAAAGCCGGTGGGTCAAACCAGTGGTTTTTAGTAGACGGCGCAGGAAGGGCTGGCCGAGCTTGTTCTGTAGGCGTACTTTGCCAGGGCGATCGCGCCACAAACGCTGGGCTTTTAGGATTTTCCTTAACCCAGCAGCGGGCCCAGCATGGGGTGCTCCTCCACCCACACCGACACCGATCCACCATTGCAGCGAAACTCAGCCCAGCCATCGCCATTGGTCGTGATAGCTTGAGCAATATGCCCAGTCAAGTCATAGAACGTGGTGTCGGGCTTACCCACCTCCATCCACTTGGTGCCCTCCGCGCCATTGCTCAGCAGCACCGCCATGGCGCGGGGGTGGCCCTCAGAACCAAGGCGTGTCCAGCCCACCACATTGGGATGGTCAAAATAGTCGTACTGAGGACCGTAGGCAAAGTGCTTGCGGCCAATCAGCAGCCGCTCCAAAATCTCCCGATGGCAGTCCATCCAGATCTCGTACTCGTTACCGTCGCGCCCCTTATCCACATAGTGGGCACCGTAGTAGTCGCAGTAAAAAATACAGGGGTAGCCTGCCTCTCGCAGCAAAATCATGGCGTAGGCCAGGGGCTTAAACCACGATTCCACCACAGACTCCAGGGCTTGCAGGGGCTGGGTGTCGTGGTTTTCGACCAGGGTAACCGCCAGCAGCGGCATCTCTTTAACTACGGTGTTGTCAAAAATGGTGCGCAGGTCATAGTTGTTGCCCGCCTTACTGGCCTGGTGAAAATTTTGGTGTAGCGGTGCGTCAAACAGGTCGAGCTGCCCGCCTGAGTTACCGGCATACCAGCTCAGCGCCCCCAGGTCGTAGGTCCAGTATTCGCCCACGCAAAACAGATCGCGCTGGGCATAGTTTTCTAGATGGGCCAGCCAATCCACAAAGAAGTCACCACAGATGTGTTTGATGGCATCTAGGCGAAACCCGTCTACCCCGATGTGGTCGAGCATCCACTCGCCCCAGTACTTCAACTCGCCGCTTACTTCAGGATGGTCAATGTCCAGATCGCAGCCCATTAGGTAGTCAAAGCTACCCCGTTCCAAACTCACCTTGTCTTCAAAGGATTTGCCCTCAACTAGCCATACGGCTTTGTAGTCAGGTTCATAGCTGTTGTAGTCAACGCCGTCGAAGTGGTACCAATGCCACTTCATGCTTGAGTATTTATCGCCCCGCCCCGGAAAGGTAAACTCTGTCCATGACTTAATCTTGCGCATGTCTCCCAGGGGACGGCGGCGATCGTTCGGATCCATCGGAATCGCGTTAAATTCCTCTTCGCTGTCGGCGGCCATTTTGTGGTTGAACACCACATCGGCGTAGACGTTAATCCCCCGATCGCGGCAGGCTTTGACCGCTGCTACATACTCATCCTTGGTGCCGTACTTCGTCCGCACTGTGCCCTTTTGATCAAATTCGCCCAGGTCAAACAGGTCGTAGACTCCGTAGCCAACATCGTAACCTCCACCAATGCCCTTGTAAGCGGGCGGCAGCCACAGGGCCGTAATCCCAGCGTTGGCGAGGGCCTCAGCTTCCTCCTTAACCCGATTCCAGTGGCTACCGTCGGCGGCAGTATACCAGTGGAAGTACTGCATCATGGTGCCGTTAAACTCTCCCTGCTTGCGCCGACTTCGCAGGGTGTCGGCGTTAGCCTCCAGCCATTCCCGCAGAGAGGCTTTAGCAGTTACTGCTCCCTCTGTAGTGAGGTTAGAGCCAATCGCCTTAAACGAATCCTTGAGCTGCCGAAAGGGATTAGACATAACGCCCCCAGGGAAATGGTTTCCACCAGAATAGGGGTAAACCTTAAGGGTTTGGTAAAAGCCAGGGCGCAACTTCAAAAACCCCTGTTTCCCTTAACCACACTATTGAAGACCTTAGCCTACTGGCCTTCAACTCTCAGGGAAACCTGACCCTACGGAGTTCCGAGCCGCCTTGCTAGCCAAAAACCAGAAGCCACAGCGGCATAGTGAGCAGCAATCCTCCGGTAGACAGGGCAATGCTGGCTGCTGCCAATTCTCGGTCAAGGTCGTACTCTTCGGCCAAAATCAGTCCGGCAAAGGCGCATGGCATACCCGCCATTAACACCAGCACTAGCACCGCATCCCTGGGCAGCCCTGAGCCCAGGGCCACAGCCCCGACGATCGCAGGCAGCACCAGTACCTTGAGCAGCGCAGGTACCAGCGCTGGCTGTAGACTCCTCCACCCCTGCAACTGGCTCAGCCGCAGCCCCATCAGCACCAACGCCACCGGAATCACCAGCCCCACTGACCGATGCAAAGCATCCTCAATCAGGGGTGGACAGCCCCAAGCTTGGGAGACTGAGCCCAGTCCAAAGGCCCATAGCGAAGGCACGGTTACCACGTCACGTAGCTGCTGCCAACGCGACTGGGCGTGGGTACCGCGCCCAAACCAGCTGGCGAGAAACACCCCCAGCCCATAGGTACCGACCACGTTTTGGGTCACGCTGTAGAACACAGCCCAGCCCAGGTAAGGGCCACTGACCAGGGTCGGCACAATGGCAAGCCCCACAAACCCTGTATTTCCCAGCATAGCGGCCAGCACAAAGCTGCCCTGGCGGGGTTTATCGGCCCAGGTCATCGTAGCGGTGTCGGGCCACAGCGACAGCGCCGACGGGGACACCAGCTCTGGCCCTGGGGCAAGCCCTACATCGGCGGCGGCTTCAACGGGGACAGGGGCGGTCAGCGATCGCACCATCGCTAGCCCCGCCAGCCCTAGCCCCAGTCCTAGCAGTAGCGCAATAACGGTATACAGCGGGGCTAACCCTGTATCTTCAGCAAAGTGAGTCTGACGCGCCAGGGCAAAAATCTCCAGGGGAATACCCACCCAGTACAACCCTCGCCCCATCAATCTCGGTACCACCGCTGGCAAAAATCGGCCCAGCCCAGCTCCTAGGCCCACCCAAATAACTAGCGGCAGATAGGCTTGAATCAGAGAATCACGCATTTTGGCAGTTCGTTATGGCACTTACCCCACTCAGTAGTCTACGGAGTTTTGGTTGTGTTGGCGTTTATTTGGTGCGATTGCAGCCCTAGCCATAGATATGACTTTAATGCCAACCGCTAGCCATCCATCATGTTTTCAAATAGCAGTATCGAACCGTTAGATCTTGAGTTATCGCCCGTTCTAAAAGAAGCTGAAGTGACCATACAGCAGACCATCAGACGGCAACTTAGCTCTAATAGAGAGCATTAAAATGCACCCAATTACAACATCAAGACGGCCTTAAAGTATAAAAAAATGATCCTCTTCTGAAAATGTACGGATGAGTTTCAATACTATTAATCTTGGCCTCACAAAACTGTATCAATCCTGTAAAAACAAGCTAGAAAACCCAGTGTTGGCTAGTTTTTTTGGTTTGATGGCATCAGGTAGTTCAAGCTGCGCGATCGCTGCCCAGCCACAGGCGGCGGCTCCAGCCCAGAGCCACTTCATCGTCATCAATAGGGGTTGCATCCTCGCCACCGACTGTAGAATCATCCTCCACAGCCTATAACGCTCGATGCCCCTGCCAGCCCTCAGCAGGACAAACCACCCTAGCCCCCAGTCTCCTTTGATGACTCCTTTCATGCTTAGTTAGGGAGTACACATTTGACTATGGCTACGTCTGCACCCCGTCCGCCGGTTGAGCCTCAGGTTGGCGTTTATGAGTGCGCCATCACTCTCAAGTTTCGTATTTTAGAAGAAAGCCACGTCATGGCCGATCGCGAACATCTGCTGGAGCAGCTGATCGATGCCTTTTCCTACGGCAGCGACGAGTTTGTTGAGCAGCTCGATGCCCAAATAGAAGTTGCCGAGGTAGCCGAACTTCAGGCATCACCGCTGATGCGGCGACAGCTGATTCGGCTGCGCAATCTACCCTCCGCCTAAAGAATACACTCTCCAGTTCACTGAGCCCTCAAGGTTAAACAAAACGACCTAGTTCCCTCAGGGCTCTCAGCCCCGTATATTGATTAATAGAGCGAGGGCAGAACCTGGTGAGTTCCCTTTGGCTCAGTCGTTGCTGTAGCTGAGAGCCATGAATAGTTACCCTTTCCAACGAATGCTTAGCCGCTGGATTCAGGTCTGCTGGAGCGCGCTCTTGGGCCTAGTTATACCTCTGTTTCTAGTGTTGGGGCTATCCACCGAGCCTGCTGAGGCCATTGCCGTATTCCAAGTTCCAACCGTAGCAGCGGGCGAGTCTACTTGGGTTGTCGACCAAGCCAACATCATCAGCCGCATCAACGAAAACAAAATTTCGAGCCGTCTCAGCGATCTGGCGGCTGATACCGGCAACGAAGTGCGCCTTGTAACCATTCACCACTTTGACTACGGCGATACCATTCAAAGCTTTACCGATAAGCTATTTGAGCGCTGGTACTCCACCCCAGAAGAGCAAGCCAGCCAAACCCTGCTGGTCCTCGACGAAGTCACTAAAACCGTGGGCATTCGTGTTGGCGATCAGGCTGCGGCTCTACTCACTGACGACATTGCCACCAGCGTCGCCCAGGAAACGGTGCTATTTCCCCTCCTAGAGGGCGACAAGTACAACCAGTCGTTTTTGGCCGCCAGCGATCGCCTTGGGGCCGTACTAAGCGGCCAAGCAGATCCCGGGCCACCCAATTTTGACGACTCCTTTGACAGCGAAAGTACCTTCGCCTCTGCCGAAGAAACCGCCGAAAACCGAGGTAACAGCACGGTGATTCTAATTGTTTTGCTAGTGCTAGCCACCGTCATTCCAATGGCGACCTACTTTTGGTACGTTGGGTTTGGCAACTAAGGCCAGACAACACCTGCTTCAAGCACCTGAGGGCAAGCTAGGCTGACTTGAGTTTTCGCTCAGTTCAGATAAAACAGGTTCATAGCTACTTTGAAAACAAGTTCTCTAGCCGCTGAACCTTGCTTGAGTTCCCTCGTACATCTACGGAAAAATTGAGTTAGCCGGTTTTGAGCCTAAGACAGCAGTTCTAGGCTCAAAACATTTAAACGTTCTATCGCTTAGTGGTAGTTGGGTTTTCTTGGTCTAACACCAAAGGACAGGGGTTACCATCGTTAGCTTCGGGAGGTACCAAGCCTAGCGCGTGGGGCACCGGGCGCGGAATATAGCCCACCAAGGAATCTCCCTGGTAGGCCAAAGAAGTGCTGGCCCCAGAGTCAAGCATGACAGCATCGCGCAAACCTGCCTGGTGCAGCAGTTCGCCGAGCTGCACCGAATCCACCATGGTGTGGGTTACACCAACCACCGGCTGCCCAGCGATATTAATCCCCCAAAAGGCCCGATGCCGTTGGGCATCATAGTCAAACAGAGTGCCAAAACTGCTGGCGGGCTGGGGCAAACCATCTTTTACAAGCCAGCCAGCCGCCACAAAGGCATCAGTTATCCCAGGTAGCTGATGAGCCAAGCCTGCCAGGGTATTGTGACGAGCCGCATCAAAAGGCACGAACTGAACCTGATCAGGAGCAATAAGCACCAGAGGGCGGCCATTGAGCTTAGGCGTTTCTCCTGGATAGCCTGGCACAAACTGCCGCGTGCTTTGACTCAAAACCGGACCGATCATGACGTTGGAGTCTAGGTACTTGAGGGAGAAAAAGCCCCCGTCCACCGCGCCGACAACGTTGCTGCCCGCCAGCATCTCGGGCAGCTGGTAACGACTATTGGCGTGGATCGTAACCGGATGTCCACCGCTGATTAGCGAAAACGACTGATCCTCCTGATCGATCTTTTGGACAGCGACGGGAGTAGCGAAATTAAACTCGGAATCGGCGACAGCAGGCATCACCCCAGCCGCCGTAGGGCCACCCCAGGCCACCTCAAGCAGCGCCTGAAGATTGGACTGACCAAACCGCTCGATGGCCAGAAGCGATTCTGAGGCACCGGCAAATTTTTCGTCATTCTCGCGCATCGTAAACCCTGCCAGATAACCGGCATCGGCTACGGCCTGGGCAACTCGCTCGTCATAATGCCCGGTGGGATAGCCAAAGTACTGAATAGGGATACCCAATTTTTCCTCTAGCTGTCGCTTTGACTCAACCACTTCGTAGACCACTTCCTCATCGCTGAGGGTTCGCAGGTCAGGGGGGTGGGTCACACTATGGGATGCAATGGTGATTAAGGGGTCAGCAGCCATGGTCTTGAGCTGATCCCAGGTGAGGGTTGAGCGTCCAGCGATAATGCCGTCTACTTTACCCGGAAACACAAAGAAGGTGGCTGGTACCTGATATTTTTGCAGCAGCGGATAAACATGCTCGTAGTGGCCTAGATAGCCATCATCAAAGGTGATTAGCACAGGTTTTTCGGGCAGTGCCACACCGGTACGCAGGTGCTGCACCAGCTGGTCGGGGCTGATCGGCGTTAAGCCATTGTCCAGGATGGCTTTTAGGTGAGCCTCAAAGTCTGCCGGGGTAAGGTCAAAAAATACCTCCGGTGGGTCGAGGACGTCATGGTACATCAATACTGGCACCCGAGCTTCGGCCGCTAGAGGATGAATGCTGGGCCAGGGTGCGGCCCCCAGTTGAGCGATCGCCTCGACAGTCTGGGTGACGGCAGTGCTAGCTAGACTAGAGCCATGGAAGAGATTTTCGCCCGCTATAGAGCTGCTGGCTCTAGCCTGATTCAGATCCACGGGGCGACGGCACAGCCTTTCACTGCTGACCACTGTGGGAAACGCATCCACACCAGGGGCATCAACTAGAGCCAGCAAGCCTGCATTGAGAGCCTGGGGCTGATTGAGGGCACTGGGGGCAGCAAGCCCCACGCTACCAATGCTGAGCAAGCCGGTGCTGAAAGCACCGGCCAGGGGCACAGCGGCCCCTAGCAAAAATGCTCCCGACCCCAATGTGACTAACGTTCGCACCCTAGATGGCTTAGCGCCAGATGCCTTCTTTTCGCCCTTAGCCATTACCGCCACTCCCCACCAAAGTTAGGCCCCGCCGAAGACCCATTACATATTACTGGGCAATGTCGACTTTGTTCGCCCAGAGTATGCCGCATTTCGGTTAAGGAGCTGTTAATTTAGGCCGACTAGAGATCGGCAGCTAGGGGGCGCGATCGCGCCAGCCTCGGCTTACTATGGAACAAGCCCGCCATCGCCAGTCCTCATGACCGTTACCATTGCTTACCTAGGGCCTGAGGGCACCTACACCCAGCTCGCAGCCCTAGCCTACAGCCTCAACCTAGAGCAGCACGGCGGCCGGTCGGTTAACCTTCTGGCCTTCCCCAGCATTCCCAAAGCCATGCAGGCCACCGCCGAAGGTGTGACAACCTTGACTATTGTGCCGGTCGAAAATTCTACTGAAGGTGGAGTGACCACGACCCTAGATACGCTTTGGCAGCTTCAGCAACTCAAAATTCACCACGCTGTTGTCATGCCTATTCGCCATGGGCTACTATCCCAAGCGACAGACCTCAGCACTATAGAAGCAGTTTTTTCCCATCCCCAGGCCCTATCCCAATGTCAGCGGTGGCTTGAGCACAACCTCCCCCAGGCTAACCTGATTGCCACCCGTTCTACCACTGAGGCCCTTGATCACCTGGCCGATAACAGCACTGTAGCCGCCATTTCCTCAGAATGGGCAGCCCAGCTCTACAACCTGCCGATCTTGGTGCACAACATCAACGACCATTCCGACAACTGCACAAAGTTTTGGGTGCTTAAGGGTGACAATAGGGAAACAAATCTAGTTAGCGGTCAGTACACCTCTTTAGCTTTTAGCCTGCCGGTAAACAGTCCTGGTGCTCTGCTCAAACCGCTAGACGTTTTTGCCCGCTCCGGCATCAATCTCAGCCGGATTGAGTCAAGGCCCACCAAGCGATCGCTTGGTGAATATCTGTTCTTTGTCGATCTAGAGACCGATGCCCACAGCCAAATAGGACAGCAAGCCCTCAACGAACTCCTAAACTGTACTGAATCCCTAGTTAACTTTGGCACCTATGACCTGATCACAGCAGATCCTAGCCTAGCTGCCGCTAAAGCTAAAACTCAATCTACTCAAGCACTTCCTTAAGAGCTGTACGGGCTGCTAGCTGATTGCGAGTGGAGGTCAAAATCTCGGCCTCACGCTCCAGCCTCACGCTGGTGTCGTCCATTTCCAGCAGCGCTTGCTGCTCAAGGGCCACCCCGTGCAGGTTACTCGCCACCCAGTACGACAGCTCAATGGGAATATCGGGGATATTGTCAGGCAGATCAATATCCTGGTCGGTCAGCTTGGCCGATAGATGCACCACATCCCGCAGCAGTTGATCAACATCGGAAGCCAGCGGGCTGAGATCTTGGCTGGTGGGCTTATCTTCAACCCATTCGACCAGCCCAACCCGGTAGGGCCTGTCACGCACGTAGCTCAAAACCCGAAACCGCTGCTGGCCTAGGGTAAGAATTTTAAGGCGATCGTCAGGCAGCCGCTGATAGTGAAGAATTTCAGCGCAACAACCTACATTAGCCGGCTGCCCCGTAGCGGGGTCGAGCATCAGCACACCAAAGCGGCGATCGCTCTGAAGAATAGTATTCATCATGATGCGGTAGCGGGGCTCAAACACGTGAAGCGGCAGATGTCTCCCCGGAAATAAAACCAGCTCAGGTAAAGGAAAGAGCGGTAGTTCTCGCACAGATATGGACTCGGAGAATGACATTATCGCCTCTTACGAACTCAAGTGCACCGCACTCTGGCACGGCAGCTGTAACACTTGTTTACATAAGGGTATTCTAACCCAACTCCCCAGCGAAATGCCGCGGCTTAGAGCATAGTCTTTTCGCAACTCAACCGACTCAATACAAAAGAACCCGCTAAATATTAGCCATTCAGCGGGTTAAACAGGTAAGCCCCTAGAGTTTGACTTCGATATCAACCCCAGCAGGCAGATCCAGTTTCATCAAAGCATCAATGGTCTTAGAAGAAGGCTGATAAATATCAATAATTCTGCGATGGGTACGGCTTTCGAAATGTTCCCGAGAGTCTTTATCTACGTGGGGAGAACGAAGAACGCAATAAATACGCCGCTTAGTCGGTAAAGGGATAGGGCCAATAGCTGTAGCGTTGGTGCGATTAGCAGTATCCACAATCTTCTCACAGGAAGTGTCGAGCAGTCTGCGGTCAAAAGCTTTAAGGCGAATGCGGATTTTTTGTTGCTGAATAGTAGCCATAGATCTTAGAAGAATGAATTGTCGAGGTACAGCGAAAAAGCTCTGGAGACAAAAGACAGGAGCAAACCCTGGAGGCTTACTCCTGTCCCTAAGCGAGTAGCTGAGACACTACTTCAGGATTTTAGAAACCACACCTGCTCCCACGGTGCGGCCACCTTCACGGATAGCAAAACGCATACCCTGCTCAATAGCGATGGGATTGATGAGTTCGACGGTCATCTTGATGCGATCGCCAGGCATAACCATCTCAGCCTCGCTACCATCGTCAGAGGTAAAGGCGATGATGCTGCCGGTCACATCGGTGGTACGGACGTAGAACTGAGGCTTGTAGCCAGGGAAGAAGGGGGTATGACGCCCACCCTCTTCCTTCTTAAGGATGTAGACCTCAGATTCAAACTGGGTGTGAGGAGTAATGCTGCCGGGCTTGGCCAACACCATGCCGCGCTCGATGTCCTCTTTTTGAAGACCCCTTAGTAGCAAACCAGCATTGTCACCGGCCATGCCTTCTTCAAGACTCTTCTTGAACATCTCAACCCCAGTAACAGTGGTGCTACGGGTGTCGCGAATACCAACCAATTCAACGGTTTCGCCAACCTTGATCTTGCCGCGCTCAATCCGCCCAGTGGCCACGGTACCACGGCCTGTAATCGAGAACACGTCCTCAACAGCCATCAGGAAGGGCTTGTCAATATCGCGTTCAGGGGTAGGAATGTAATCATCAACGCTGTCCATCAGCGCCAGAATTTTGTCGACCCACTCGTTTTCACCGCGGGCGATTTTAGGAGTAGCTGTCAAGGCTTCCACAGCAAGCAGAGCAGAGCCAGAAGTGATGGGAATATCATCACCGGGGAAGTCGTAGGAGCTCAGCAGCTCGCGCACCTCTAGCTCGACCAACTCCAGCAACTCTTCGTCATCAACCTGATCTTGCTTGTTCAGGAAAACCACGATGCTAGGTACACCGACCTGCTTGGCCAACAGAATGTGCTCACGGGTTTGGGGCATAGGGCCGTCAGCAGCGGAGCAAACCAGAATGGCACCATCCATCTGAGCTGCGCCAGTGATCATGTTCTTGACGTAGTCAGCGTGTCCCGGGCAGTCAACGTGAGCGTAGTGGCGAGTCTCAGTCTCGTACTCCACGTGGGCCGTGTTGATGGTAATACCACGGGCCTTCTCTTCAGGGGCTGCATCGATCTCGTCGTACTTACGAGCCTTGGCACCACCGGCTGCAGCAAGCGTCATGGTGATAGCTGCCGTCAGAGTGGTTTTACCGTGGTCAACGTGACCGATGGTGCCGATGTTGACGTGGGGTTTAGTGCGTTCAAACTTTTCGCGTGCCATTTACGTTACGTGTCCTTTCCTTTCTAAGCGTTCCCAGTGTTTTTAGAGATAATGGCCTCAGCCACGTTCCGAGGGACTTCGCCATAATGGCTAAACTCCATCGAAAAAATGCCCCGACCCTGCGTTTTAGAGCGGATGTCGGTAGCATAACCAAACATCTCAGCTAGGGGAACATGGGCTGTAACCTTTGCAACGTCAACCTCTGTTCCCATACCTTCGATCTGGCCACGGCGGGAGTTTAAATCTCCCATGACGTCACCCAGAAAATCTTCTGGAACTTCAACCTCGACCTTCATGATCGGCTCTAGAAGGACGGGAGACGCCTGCATGACGGCTTCCTTCATCGCCATTGACCCGGCAATTTTAAAGGCCATCTCTGATGAGTCTACATCGTGGTAAGACCCATCGACCAGAGTAACCTTTAAATCAATCACGGGGTACCCAGCTAGGATACCAGATTCGCAGGCTTCTTTCATGCCCTGTTCAGCCGGGGAGATATATTCTTTAGGAATAGTTCCCCCAACAATCTTAGACACAAACTCGAAACCGCTGCTTTCCTCAGAGGGTTCTACCTCAACTACCACATGACCATACTGGCCTTTACCGCCGCTCTGGCGAATAAATTTGCCTTCGGCACGGGTAGCCTTGCGAATAGTTTCTCGGTAGGCCACCTGGGGAGCACCAATATTGGCCTCCACCTTGAATTCGCGCAGCATGCGGTCAACCAGAATATCGAGGTGAAGCTCCCCCATACCGGCGATCACGGTCTGATTAGTCTCAGGGTTAGTGCTGACTCGGAAAGTAGGGTCTTCCTCCGATAGGGATTGCAGAGCTTTGGACAACTTGTCCATGTCCTGCTTGGTTTTAGGCTCTACCGCCACGGAGATCACCGGCTCGGGCACAAAGAGCGATTCCAGCACGATGGGCTCCGCAGGATCGCAGATGGTGTCACCAGTAAAGGTCTCTTTGAGGCCAATGGCAGCCCCCAAATCCCCGGCTCGTAATTCGTCAACCTCAATCCGATCGTCGGCTTTCAGCACAATGAGGCGAGAAATTCGCTCTTTTTTGTCCTTGGTGGCGTTGTAAATATAGCTTCCCTTCTTAAGCACCCCAGAGTAGACTCGCACAAAGGTGAGTCGACCATAGGGATCAGCCATAATCTTAAAGGCTAAGGCGGCCAGAGGAGCATCGTCATTGGCAGGCCGCTCACCCAGTTCGCCGTTGGGTAAATGCCCTTGAATCGGCGGCACCTCAACGGGAGAAGGTAAATAATCCACAACTGCGTCTAACAGCAGCTGCACCCCTTTGTTTTTAAAGGCAGAGCCACACAAAACCGGTACGATAGTGCCCTGGATCGTGCCTTTACGTAAGGCACTGGCGATTTCGGCGGAAGACAAAGGTTGCCCTTCAAAGTATTTTTCCATTAGGGCATCGTTAGTTTCGGCCACGGCTTCAATCAGCTTGGCTCGATACTCCTCTGCCACATCCTGGACACTGGTCGGTATTTCTGTGTCGTCGAAGTTTTGACCTAAATCGTCATGATAGATGCGGGCGCGCATAGCAACCAAATCAACGACGCCCTGGAAGCCGCCCTCAGCCCCAACGGGAATTTGAATTGGTACAGCATTTGCCCCCAAGCGATCGCGCAACTGACCGCACACCTTCAAAAAATCGGCCCCAGTGCGATCCATCTTATTGACAAAGGCAATGCGAGGAACGCTGTAGCGATTGGCTTGACGCCAAACCGTTTCTGACTGGGGCTGCACCCCTCCCACCGAGTCAAATACAGCAATCACCCCGTCTAAGACTCGCATGGAACGTTCGACTTCAATAGTGAAGTCGACGTGACCAGGGGTATCAATGATATTAATTTGGTGGTCGCGCCAGCTAGTGGTGATAGCCGCAGCCGTAATGGTGATCCCCCGCTCCCGCTCCTGCTCCATCCAGTCGGTAACAGCCGTGCCCTCGTGCACCTCACCAATCTTGTGCACTATGCCTGAGTAGAACAGGATGCGCTCTGTAGTGGTGGTTTTGCCGGCATCAATGTGTGCCGCAATTCCAATGTTTCTAACCCGCTCTAGGGGCGTTGTTCGTGCCACAGCTCCCTCCTGGTTCCTCTATAGCCGATCGCTTCGGCAAACCCGAACAAACAAATTTATTCTAGGAAATAGAAACAGCGATCGCCAATCGAGCAGAAGCTCTGAAGCCACAATCACCGTTTCAAGCTAGTACCGATAGTGAGCAAATGCCTTGTTCGCCTCTGCCATCCGGTGAGTTTCTTCACGCTTGCGAACCGCACCACCCGTTTCGTTGGCAGCATCCATCAGTTCGTTGGCCAGCCTGATCGCCATTGACTTGCCGGGGCGCTGACGGGCAAACTGGGTCAACCAGCGCAACGCTAGGGCAACGCTACGCTCAGAGCGCACTTCCATAGGCACCTGGTAGGTGGCCCCCCCAACTCGACGGGCTTTAACCTCTACCAACGGAGAAGCATTACGCACCGCCCGCTCAAAGACATCCAAGGGATCGCCACCGCTGCGCTCCTTGATGATTGTGAAAGAGTTGTAGATGATTTTGTCCGCCAGGGATTTTTTGCCGCTGGTCATAAGACGACGGCTCATCATGGTGATGAGACGGCTGTTGTAGACAGAATCGGGAGGAATTGGGCGCTTTTGGATAACGGTACGGCGAGACATGATTCAACTTCCAGTGGTTATAAGGCTAGCTGCGCGGACAAAATAAGCTCAGTGATTAGCGGCGGCAGACTACAAGGTTTGGGTCAGAGCAGATTGTCATGCTAGAAACAGCAACGAACAAGAGGCTTAACTCAATAAACCAATGCATCCGACTGCGGCAAGCTCTCGACCGACCCAGCGCTCTTGAATAGCTCTATGCCTTGGGACGCTTGGCCCCGTATTTAGAACGACCCTGACGGCGATCCTTTACGCCAGCCGTGTCCAGGGTGCCACGAATGATGTGGTAACGAACGCCGGGCAGATCCTTAACCCGACCGCCGCGAATCATGACCACGGAGTGTTCTTGAAGGTTGTGGCCAATGCCAGGAATGTAAGCGGTGACCTCGAATCCGGAGGTCAAACGCACCCTAGCCACCTTCCGCAGAGCCGAGTTAGGCTTCTTGGGTGTGGTGGTGTACACACGGGTACAAACCCCACGCCGCTGCGGACAGCTCTTTAGAGCAGGGGATTTTGTCTTTTTGTCGGCTTTTTGGCGCTCACTCCGGATGAGTTGCTGAATCGTGGGCATAGGATGCTTTTGCTGCTACGGCTGATAAGACTCAAGTTTTCACAAGTTCTAATGCTACCACTCTAGAGAAGTATTGGTCAAACACAACCTTCTAAAGCTTGGTGCGTTTCTCGTTCGAAAGATTTAGATTCTTAAGGCGTCGGCAAGTGAGCGGCGGTGCAGTCCTGAGTAACCGGGGTGTCAGCACTTAAAGCAAAAGCATTGCCGCAGCCGCAGGTGCGCTGGGCCAAAGGATTAATAAAACGAAACCCACCGCCCATGAGGTCTTCGGCGTAGTCAATGGTGAGGTCTTGGACTAAATCTACCTGGTCACTGGGCACCGCAAGGCTAATATCACCGCAGGGCAGGGTCGTCAGCGATCGCTGAGGCGCAATATCGGCAGTGAGGCGATAGGTCCAGTCGGCACAGCCACCCGGTTCAAGGGTGAGGTAGATCTGAGGTGAAGGTCTGGAGCCTTGAGTAGTGTGCCGATGCAGCAGTCGTTTGAGTTCTTGGGCAGCGGCGGGACGAATTTGAACCATGAGAACTTCGCAGCAACGGTCAAAAAACAGCGGTAATGCTGAGCTTAGCACCACCGCCGTTCTTCGCCGGACTGATTTAGCAGAACAATAGCCTAGAGATTTTCGGCCCGCGAATAGTCGTCTTGGAAGCGAACAATATCGTCTTCACCCAAGTATTCGCCATTTTGAACTTCAATCAGCACCAGGGGAATAACGCCTACGTTCTCTAAACGATGCTGAGTGCAGGGCGGTACATAGGTGGATTGGTTAGTAGACAGAAGAATTTCGTTGTCGCCGCAGACCACTTTGGCAGTGCCAGATACCACAATCCAGTGCTCACTGCGATGGTGGTGCATCTGTAGGCTAAGGCGATGGCCAGGCTTGACCTCAATCCGCTTGATCTTGTAGCCTCGGCCCTCTTCGAGCACCGTGTAAGACCCCCACGGGCGCAGCCCGGTTTCGGCAATTTCTGTGCCATTGCTAGTGGCCAGGGCCAACGCAGTGGGCTGAATTGTCTCTTGTAGTTTTGGCATGCCAACTAATTCTCCTAGAACCTGGATGTATTAAGACTGGGTTGGGATAGGCGACTCGGGAGAACCGCATTTTCCTATGGTGCCCATTGCGATCAGACTTTTGCTTTGGCCCAAG
The DNA here is from genome assembly GCA_003249105.1 of Leptolyngbya sp. GTDB lineage: Bacteria > Cyanobacteriota > Cyanobacteriia > Phormidesmidales > Phormidesmidaceae > Nodosilinea. The sequence continues at coordinate 19,821 of QBLT01000007.1, forward strand.
AGTTTCAAATGCACAAGACTCGGGCGAGGTTTTCAGGCAATAGTCTAACAAGCACACACTGACGGGGCCGACTATCGAGGCGGAGACAACCACAAAAACACAAATTCTTTATACCTAGTCATGGGGGGGTAAAGAGTTTGAGGCAAACAGCAGGGGCACCACGCCCCTGCCCGCTAGGGGAAAAATAGGCCAATGCCGTTGTTTACCCTGGCGGCAGTGCGGGGAGAACGATTGATCAGTCGCCCGCCTAGGTAGAGACTGGCGGAACTGCCACCATCTAAATTAAGGGCATTGGTGCTCCCCAGCTGCAGCATGATTTGAGCTAGCTGAGCGAGGGTAGGGCCTGGGCCTTGGGGGCTGTTGTGGACGGCGACCAGCAAAATTTCGCCGCTGGCGGTGAGGCCGATGGCGCTGCGCGGGGCGGCCTGGGTGCCAAAGGCGGCGCTAAACTGCTCTAGCTGGGCATCGAGGACGAGGGTGCGATCGCGAATCAGCAATGGCCCACCACCGACTAAGTTGGGAAAGGGAGCCATCGTCGCGGGTAGGAGATCGGAGGCGATGGTAACCCGCTGCCCCGGAGGCAGGGCCTGGGCAGCGGTAGCGTAGGAGCGCAGGGCCAGCAAGTAGCCGTTGGGGGGGATCGGTAGTCCGCCGGGGCCAATAGTGGCCGCAGGCTGTTGGGCCGTCACCACGTCACCCACCACCGTGACCACGGTTTCGCTCTCAATCACAGGGCGGTAGGTTGCGCCCCAAGCAGGAGTGTAAAGGCCGATACCGGCCTGCACATAGCCGCTGTTGATCGCCAGCACTGGATAGGTCTGACCGCTGGCCATGGTCAGGGTCTGCTGTAAGGCGAGACGCTCCATACGCACCTGCCCCTGCTCGTTCCAACCCACCACGCCACGGCTGAGGATGGGGCCTGAGATCCAGGTGTTGTTGGCGCGGACGGCCCCCAGGGGATATTGGTTATTGCGGTTGAAGAACCCAGCATTGATGGCAGCGGCGGCCTGCCACCGTTGGGCAATAGTCGTTAACGGAGCGGTGCCTGTCGCTGTGGTGGGGTCAGTCCAAATGGGACGCAGGCTGGTTTGGGTAGGGTCGATCTGTAAGTAGTAGACCGGAAACGGCTGACCGGCCACTGAAATGTATCGCTGCTGCCAACGTAATCCAGGGGCCCAGGCAATGCTGTGGGGCTGGAGGTTGTCGGCCCGAATGTCGATCGAGATTTGGTTAGGGTTGGACTGGGTGACCAGACGGGGCGGATAACTGGTGCTGGCCTGGAGGCGGATACCGCCAGTGGTGGGGGAAACGGTCAGCGCTCCTAGATACGATCCGGCGGGGGCGGCGATCGCATCCTCAACCACCCGGCTGTCGGCGGTGGCCCCCAGGGTGAGGCTCAGGGCATCGGCACTGTCGGCCAGGGCAGCGGGCACTGGACCGGACAGATCAATGATTAAGCGCTCACCCCCAGGTTGGGCAATGCGGCGCAGCCCTAGCACCTGGGCCGGAGCGGTGGTAATTTGCAACGTGCCCCCCTGGGGCTGAACCTGCCAGCCGTAGCGCGTGGCCAGGGGCATGATGTCGAGAAACCGATAGCCGCCCTGAACCCAGGCGGAGAGTTCTACGGCATTCCCAGGCGCGGTAAACCACTGTACAGGCTGCCGACTGGGGTCGCTATTGTTGAGGAGGGTAGCCCCTAGATGCGCCGTCAGACCGTAGTCAGCCAGGCCAATTTGCCCATTGGCTACCATCCAGGGAACGGCAGCGGGACTGCCGTTAATGGTCAGAGTTTGGCCTTGGGCGGCAGGGGTTACGGCTGCATTGGCTATGACTGTCTCAGCGGGTGGCGAGGCAGGAGGGAGAGCTAGAATAGAAGCAGGGGCGATCGCCGCCACAGCACTCAGCCCCAGCCAGCCAATACAGCCGCCCACGACCCAGCGGTGCCCCAGGCAAACGCGCAAACTTAGTAGCGTCAAATCGGGCCATCTAACCATAGAAACCATCGTGGTATAAGGTCTAGTGCTGACAGGGCAAAACGGCAAATTACCGGGCAATCAAACCCTGTTTAGGGAAGATTTTGAAACAATCGCTACTGCCTCTGCCGCTTAATTCTAAGAAGCTGTGGCTACATGCTGGGCCTAAGGTTTGTAAACTACTGATAAAGTCTGTAAATTACAGATACAGCGCTCAGTGCGCCAATGCTTTATGACTGAGGCCCTTCCCCCCAGTTCCCGCCAGCAGAATGAGATAGTTGACAGGCTTGCGGGTACCACCTCCAAGCCCGCCCAAGGTTGCTTGCATCAACACGGGGTTGGCTTCCCGTCTTGGCCCATGTCTAGACCCCGTTTCTTGACTATAGAGAGCTAGCGATTTGGTTAAAGACTCTACCGTCTTGCCACGGGGTGGTTGCTGTTAGGCTAGTTCTCCCAGCTCAATCCGTTGCTCTGCTTTTACCACACCTTAATTTTCCTCTTCCATGGGACGTACACCTGTGAATCACCCCTATCAACCTCGGCAGCACACCCGTTCTGAATGGCCAAATTGGGGGCCAAAATCGCTAGTTGAAGAACGTGATGCCTGTGGCGTAGGCTTTTTGGCCGACCGTCAGAATCGCGCTAGCCACGATTTGGTGGCCAAAGCCCTAGCGGCCCTCGACTGCATGGAGCACCGGGGGGGCTGCTGCGCCGACCAGGATTCTGGCGACGGGGCCGGAGTGATGACAGCCATTCCGTGGGCGGTGCTCAATCGCTGGGCAGCAGAGCAGGGGTATGGGGCGCTGGCGAGCGATCGCACCGGCGTGGCGATGATCTTTCTGCCCACCCACAGCGAAACGGCAGCCTTTGTGCGCGACACCTTTAACCAGGTTGTCAAAGACGAAGGGCTGAGCGTGGTGGGATGGCGCTCTGTGCCTGTGCGCCCTGACGTGCTAGGGCCTTTGGCCAAGCAGTACCAACCTCGCATTGAGCAGCTGGTGATCGCCTCGGCGGCAGAGACCGGCGACGACCTGGAGCGTCGGCTTTACCTGGTGCGTCGTCAGGTACTGCATCTGGTGGCTAAGGCGGCCATCAATCCTGAGCAGCTAGGGGCGGCCTCTGTAGCCGATCTAAAGGAGTTCTACGTGTGCTCCTGCTCTTGCCGCACGATTGTGTACAAGGGCATGGTGCGATCGGCGGTGCTGACAGCTTTTTACGACGACCTCCGCGATCCTGACTACGTCAGCTCGTTTGCCGTGTACCACCGTCGATTTAGCACCAATACTATGCCCAAGTGGCCCCTGGCCCACCCCATGCGGCTGCTGGGCCACAACGGCGAAATCAACACTCTGGTGGGCAACATCAACTGGATGGTGGCGCGCCAGGCCGATCTCCACCATCCGGTGTGGGGCGATCGCGTGGATCTGCTCAAGCCCATCGTCAACGCCGAGAACAGTGACTCTGCCAACCTCGACAACGTCATGGAGCTACTGGTGCGATCGGGCCGTTCGCCTCAGGAAGCCCTGATGATGATGGTGCCCGAGGCCTACAACAACCAGCCCGAGCTGGATGCCTATCCCGAAATCACCGATTTCTACGAGTACTACAGCGGCCTGCAAGAGCCTTGGGATGGCCCAGCGCTGATCGTCTTTAGCGACGGCACCCAGGTGGGGGCAACCCTCGATCGCAACGGCCTGCGCCCGGCCCGCTACGTGGTCACCAAGGACGATCTGCTGATGGTGTCGTCAGAGGCGGGAGTGCTCAACGTGGCCCCCGCAGACATTTTGGAGAAGGGTCGCCTTGGCCCCGGCCAGATGATTGCCGTCGATTTGCAAAGTCAGGAAATTCTCAAAAATTGGGCCATCAAGCAGCGGGTGGCCACTCGGCACCCCTACGGCCAATGGCTCAAGGACAACCGAACCGAAATCCATCCCCAGTTGTTTACAGAGGCGACCCTCTACCCCCCTGCCGACCTGCTGCCCCAGCAGAGCGCCTTTGGCTACACCGTCGAAGATGTCGACATGATCATTCAGGACATGGCGGCCCAGGGCAAGGAGCCCACCTTCTGTATGGGCGACGACACCCCCCACGCAGTGCTATCAGAGAAGCCCCACCTGCTCTACGACTACTTTAAACAGCGCTTTGCCCAGGTCACCAACCCTGCCATTGACCCCCTGCGCGAGCGGTTGGTGATGTCGCTGACCACCCAGCTTGGTGCCCAGGGCAACCTGCTGGACCAGCAGCCTGAGTACGCCCACCTGCTCAAGCTAGAAAGCCCGGTGATCAATGAGGTAGAGCTGGCACAAATCCACGGGTCGGGCTTTGCTACCGCCACCCTATCCACGCTGTATGCCCTTGTGGATGGCCCCGCTGGGCTAGCAAAGGCTGTGGCGGAGTTGTGCGATCGCGCCGATGAAGCCGTCAAAGCCGGTAAGACCATTCTGGTACTGAGCGATCGCGTTGACGCCCAGGGCAGCCCCACCCCCCTCAGCGCCGACATCAGCTACATTCCCCCCCTCCTGGCGGTGGGAGCCGTGCACCACCACCTGATTCGTGAGGGCTTGCGGATGCGGGCATCCCTGGTGATCGATACGGCCCAGTGCTGGAGCACCCACCACTTTGCCTGCCTGATTGGCTACGGGGCCAGCGCCGTGTGCCCCTATCTGGCGCTAGAGTCGGTGCGCCACTGGTGGGCCGACAGCCGCACCCAAAAGCTGATGGAAACCGGCAAGCTGCCGGTAATTACCCTCAACGGTGCCCAGGACAACTACCGCAAGGCCGTAGATGCGGGCCTGCTAAAGATTCTCTCGAAAATGGGCATCTCGCTAATTACCAGCTACCGAGGCGCACAGATCTTTGAAGCCATCGGCATTGGCCCCGACCTGCTGGATCTGGCCTTCCGGGGCACCACCTCTCGGTTGGGCGGCCTTTCCGTGGTCGATCTAGCCCAAGAGACGATTCGCTTCCACCAGCGAGCGTTTCCTGAGCTGTCGGCCAAGCGCCTGCAAAACATGGGTTTTGTGCAGTCGCGACCCAGCGGCGAATACCACATGAACAACCCCGCCATGAGCAAACTGCTGCACAAAGCGGTAGCCGATCGCCAGTACGACCACTACGAGCTGTACCGCGCTCAGCTCGAAAATCGTCCGCTCAGCGCCCTGCGGGATTTACTGGAGTTTGAGAGCGATCGCCAGCCCATCGCCATCGACCAGGTGGAATCGGCAGAGGCGATTATGCGTCGCTTCTGCACCGGGGGCATGTCGCTAGGGGCGCTGTCGCGTGAGGCCCATGAGGTGCTGGCGGTGGCGATGAACCGCATCGGCGGTAGGTCAAACTCCGGCGAAGGGGGCGAAGACCCGGTGCGTTTCAAGGTGCTCTCCGATGTGGATGGCGAGGGCAATTCTCCCACCTTCCCCCATCTGCGGGGTCTAAAGAATGGCGACACCGCCAGTTCCGCCATTAAGCAGGTGGCCTCAGGGCGATTTGGGGTTACTCCCGAATACTTGATGCACGCTGACCAGATCGAGATCAAGCTAGCCCAGGGGGCCAAGCCTGGTGAGGGGGGCCAACTTCCCGGTAAAAAGGTCAGCCCCTACATCGCCATGCTGCGCCGGTCAAAGCCTGGGGTAGCGCTGATTTCACCGCCCCCCCACCACGACATCTACTCCATTGAAGACCTGGCCCAGCTAATTTTTGACCTGCACCAGATCAACCCCAAGGCCGGAGTATCAGTGAAGCTGGTGTCGGAAGTGGGCATTGGCACCATCGCCGCCGGAGTTGCCAAGGCCAATGCCGATGTGATTCAGGTGTCAGGCCATGACGGTGGCACCGGAGCATCGCCCCTCAGCTCGATCAAGCATGCCGGAGTGCCCTGGGAGCTTGGCCTAACTGAGGTGCACAAAGTGCTGATGGATAACGATCTGCGCGATCGCGTCACCCTGCGCGTCGATGGCGGCCTCAAAACCGGCTGGGACGTGGTGATGGGTGCCCTGATGGGAGCTGAAGAATTTGGCTTTGGTTCCATCGCCATGATTGCCGAGGGCTGCATTATGGCTCGGGTCTGCCACACCAACAACTGCCCGGTGGGGGTGGCCACCCAAAAAGAAGAGCTGCGCCAGCGGTTTACCGGTGTGCCTGAGCACGTGGTGAACTTCTTTTTCTACATCGCCGAAGAGGTGCGATCGCTGCTGGCTCGCCTGGGCTACAGCTCCCTAATCGACATTGTGGGCCGGGCCGATCTGCTCAGACACCGTCAGGATGTCTCCCTGGCCAAGACAAACGCCCTCGATCTCACCACCCTGATGGATCTGCCCGACGGACGGGGCGATCGCACCTGGCTGAACCACCAAGCCGTCCACAGCAACGGCCCAGTGCTCGACGACGACATGCTGGCCGACGCTGATATTCAGCACGCCATTCACAACCAGGGTACGGTGACCAAAACCTACAGCGTGGTTACCACCGATCGCACCATTGGGGCGCGAGTCGCCGGGGCGATCGCCGAAAAGTACGGCAACAGCGGCTTTGAAGGGCAGCTCAACCTCAACTTTGAGGGCAGCGCCGGTCAGAGTTTTGGGGCGTTTAACCTACCCGGTATGACCCTCACCCTAGTGGGCGAATCCAACGACTACGTCGGCAAGGGCATGCACGGCGGCGAAATTGTGATCAAGCCCCCCGCTGGCATCACCTACGATCCATCGACCAACGTAATTGTTGGCAACACCTGCCTGTACGGGGCCACTGGCGGCACCCTCTATGCGTTAGGCACCGCTGGCGAACGCTTTGCCGTGCGCAATTCTAAGGGGCAAGCGGTGATTGAGGGCGCTGGGGATCACTGCTGTGAATATATGACCGGTGGAGTGGTTGTTGTGCTGGGGCCGGTGGGTCGCAACGTCGGCGCTGGCATGACCGGCGGCCTAGCCTACTTTCTAGATGAAACCGGCGGTTTTCCAGTGCGGGTCAACCCCGAAATCGTCAAAGTGCAGCGAGTCATCACCCCCGCCGGGGAAGCCCAGCTCAAGGCGCTGGTGGAAGCCCATCTGGCCCACACCGGCAGTCCTAAGGCCAAGGCGGTTCTGGCTAACTGGAACGACTACTTGCCTCAGTTCTGGCAGGTGGTACCGCCATCAGAAGCCGATACTCTAGAGGCTAACCCTGATCCGGCTGGAGCTGAGAAGGTTCTGAGTTCCAGCCAGTCGTAGGGCCGGGCGTGAGCCGACAGCAGCGATAGTCCCTGCTGTCGGCTCACACTTAAGCATTCTTGCTTACCCCTTACTTCGGCCACATCAAAATAGGGGAAAGTCCTGGCATCCATTTGTGTTAAGGTAGATCTCTAGTTTTGGCATGTCGTGGGTAACGAATGCCGGTGCGGGCAGATCGTCCGGCTTGAGATTTTTATTGGCCTTAAAAGCCTGCTTAAGCCCGAGATTGGGGTTATATCCCTGCTTTAGGTGCCGTGTCCTTGTTTACTGATCTCGTCTGCCCTGTTGTCTGAGGTTATTGAATGTCTAAGCGTCGCAACCCCAAAAAAGAAAAAGCTCTCCGCAACCAGGCTTACGCCCGCAAGTTCCGCAAGAAGCGGACGGGTAATCAGCGCTTCTTCCGCCGCAACAACACTGGTGCCACGGATGAGGACAACAGCGAAGACAAAGAGAATAGCGACTACTCCAGCAACAACGCTTAGACCCACGCTATTTCAAAGCTGTGGCGATGAGTTCAGCAGCGCGATGGCCTGAGGCGATCGCGCTTTCGACGTTTGCTCCACTGCACCAGTCGCCGCAGCCCACTAGAGTTGGCAACGCTGGAGAGTACAGCACAGGCGTGCCGAGGGGTCGTCGCACAAAGCCATAGCGCCAGCGGTGAACCTGCATCCAGATTGGGGAGCTGAGCCAAGGTGCCAAGCTCTCTGCCGCCGAAAGTAATTCCTGGCCAACAGACTCTAGATCGCAGCGATCGATGTTGTTGGCCGCAAAGGCGGCACTGCTGTGTATCACCACCACTGGCTCTATCGGGTCAGTACGTTTGCTACTGTCTAGGGACGCCCAGCGCAAGACAGGGTGACTGTTGCCAACTACCATCCAGCCACCCTGGGAAGTTTGGTTTAGAAGACTGACGGATTCATCAGGGCTGTACCCAGCCATGGTGGTGATAACGGCGTCAAACTCCACGATCTGAAGCTGGTGCATGAGTTTGGCCAGGCCTTGGTGCTGGGGCGCGGCCCTATCCATCAGAGCAGCAGCCTGCGGGGCAGGAATGGCTACAACCACGGTCTTAGCTTCTATCGAGCTAGGCTGTCCCTGGCAATCGCTGCTCAGCATTTCTCCTTCAATTCGCCAGCCCTGGGGTAGCAGCGTTAGCGCCGTAGCCCGCCAGTGGCGGTGAATAGTTAGCCCAGGGGACAGAGCCTTAGCGATCGCGCTCATGCCCTGGGGCGCTGTGTAAAGTATTTCCGTCGCCCCTGCCTTTAGGGAGCCATCGGCCCCTAGAGTAAACGCCTCTGGCTCCCAGAGCTGGAGCACGTTAGTCTCCAGCAGCGGAGCCAGGCAACTGAGCGTGGGGTCAGCAAAAGGCTGGAGATACCGACAGCCGTGGTCTATGGCCGTAGTCCCACGGCGGCGGGTGGCTAAGCGCCCCCCGAGCCCACGAGATTTATCGACCACTGTCACCTGGTAGCCGAGTTGTTGAAGTTGGCGGGCCGCTGTCAGCCCGCTAATGCCTGCCCCGATGACCACGACATCTTCCATAACCCACTTCTTCCAAATTTTGGTGTGTAGCCGTTGCCCAACATCCTATCTTGGGGAATTGTGTAAAAATGTAAGACAGTTTTTAAATACGGTGACGCCCAGTGGATGAGCTGCGGTCTGCCCTGGAGCTAGCAACAGACGAAGAACTCGAGGCCCTGACAGAAATGCTGTTTCGGCCCCGCTTTAACCCGCTCGATTATCTACAAAAAGCTGACCCACTGACGGTTCAGAGCGGCTCGCGGCAGCAGTGGCTCGATCGCCTAGAGCAGCGCTTTCGGTTTTTGGCCGCCGATGGATTAACAGTGATCAACGGCCAGAGCCAGCGAGTCAGCTATCGCCAGGCGCTGACTCAGATTTGCCACTACCTCAAGGTGCCTTACCTGACCACCTGGTCTACCGATGATCTCGAGGCAGAGGTGTTTTTACACCTGCTGCGCAGCAATCTCAAGAAGCTGCCCAAAATAGAGCGCGATCGCCTCCAGCAGTCAGTTCAAACATCTCTACAGGGGTCAGCCCAGTTCCAGGCATTGCCCCTAGCCCTGCAAGCTAACCCCCTCGGTTTATTGGCCAAGGGCAGCGGTGCCGTGGCGATTAGCACCGTCCTTCAGCCCTGGCTGCTTCAGCACATTGCTCGGCAAATGGCCTTTCACATGGCCCGCTACGAAATCACCCGACAGGCCGTCATCAAAGGGGGTGGCACAATGTTGACCCAAGTACAGCGACAGTTTGCCCTACGCATGGCCTCGCGCGGGGTAGCCACGAGTGCGGCGCGTTATGGGGCTACTCGAGCCGTGTTTTCGGTGCTAGGGCCAGCGCTGTGGGGCTGGTTTTTGGCCGATTTGGGCTGGCGAGCGATCGCGACCAACTACGGTCGGGTGATTCCGGTCGTGTTTACCTTGGCACAAATTCGCCTCACCCGCTCCTTTGACGATTGGGAATTGGCTCCGGGATAGCAGCCGAACGCCTATACCCCTTGTCAATTGCTCCGCCAGCGGGATGCCATGCCTGACGCAAACCTAAGACCTAAAACCCACTACGACCAATTAGGGGTTAAGCCTACTGCTAGCCCCCAGCAAATTCGGCGTGCCTTTCGAGACCTGAGCAAACTCTACCACCCCGATACCACCGACTTACCCGCCACTGAAGCAACTGAAAAGTTCCAGCAGATCAACGAAGCCTACGCCATTCTCAGCAGTCCCGACCGCCGTTGGAACTACGATCAGAAAGTGGGCTACTCTCGCATCTCAGTCATGCAGACGTTGGAGCCGCTAAATCGTCCGCAATCCCCCCAGCGGCAAGAGCCCGCCAACATGTATCTCGACCCTACCGATCGCCCTCTATCAGCTGGAGAAATCTTTGCCCTCTTTATTTTGGGGCTCACCTTTGTGGCTTGCCTAGCCTTAGTAGTGACCGTAAGCCTGACCCGAGGAGACTATACTGCCAATTTAAAGACGTTCCCCACCCAGGCAAGCCCTAACATTGAAATGGCCCTAGACCACCAGCCGGAGGCAGCGCCTTCAAGCGCAGATATCTCTCCGAGAGCGCCTTCTCTACCAGAAACGCTGCACAGTCCAAGGTCTCCAACCTCTGCATCACCTACTTGGCTATAGATCTTGGCTAGAGATACGGTATTGCTATTAACTTTTTTCTATAACCCACGGCCATGGTACTTCCCTCCGCAACCACACCTCTTTACAACTATCCGCTACCCGACATCGAAGATTGGCTGCGGCAGCAGGGCTGTACCCAAGACAGCGAAGCCCTCCACTGTTGGCACGTGATTCGTCCTCGGTGGGAAGCTGAAATTTTGCTTGAAACTGACTGTATTGTGGTGCGTTATATCAGTGCTGGGGCAGACAGCAAAGACATTCAGCGCGTTTTTAAGTACTCCTTAAGTCGACAAGATTTAGAAGAAGCTATTTTCTCTGGTCCTTAGGACTAAACCGCAGTTTTTTTGCATAGTCACATCAAGTTAATGCTGACGGCTTGGGTAGCACAGATAAGGCTAATTCTAAGAAGTTTCTTTAAAGGGATTCTGCTGTAGCGCTAGACACCTACGCCGTCTTGACTCTTAAAGCACAAGTCTCTGGAGCATACCATGGTCAAAATGTCGGTGCCTCGAATCCCATAGGGCTTGCTTGTCTCTAGAAACTCAAGCTGTACACCCTAAAATGAGAAGGCCGCAGACAGTCTTGGACAGACTACCTACGGCGATCGCTCTCGTAACAGATTTAGGCTAGGGATCGGTGCGAAGCTCCTGAGGTTGCAGGTAAGCGATCATTTCGTCGACCCCCCGTTGAATGCGTCGAGTAACGGTCATGGGGCTGACGCCAATTTTCTCGGCTACCTCTTTGCGGGATAGGCCTTTGAAAAAAACAAACTCAATAGCAGTGCGAGTTTTAGCCTCAAGCTGGTTCAATGCCCGCTGGATTTGTTGGCGATCTTCTTCCAAAGCCTGCATGAGTTGATAATGAGTATCCGGCAGGGTTTCACCCAGGGTGATACTGGAGTCTACCTGCTGGCATACAGTTGCATCAAGGCTGAGGGGAAGACGGTTTTTGTGAGCCATTTTGACTTCTCGCCATTCCTTTACAGATACGTCGAGGGCATCAGCCATTTCGCTATCGCTGGGGTTGCGGCCCAGGGAACGCATCAGCTCCATCTGAAGTTTTTGAGACTCTTTTTGCAGATCTTGCCAGCGACGGGGAATCTTAACAGTAGTGCCGCGATCGCGCAGAAAGTGCAGCATCTCGCCCCGAATGTAAGGTACGGCAAAGGAGCTAAAGGCGCAGCCCTGACCAGGGTTAAACCGCTCAATGGCGCGAATCAAACCAATGTAGCCAATCTGCTCAAGATCTTCGTAGGGTTCAGAACACTGATGGCTGACACGGTGAGCAATTTTGCGCACTAGGCCAGCATTGAGTTGCACCAGCCGGTTACGCAGTTGTACAGAGGGAGACTGCTTGTACTGCATTAGCAGTTCCATGCCACGGGAGCGAATTGTCGAAGTTTGAGTAGCCATATCTGCGGGTGTCCTTACGAGAGCGGGTTCGCTGAGAACTGTCCTTATTCTCGGGATTGACACCGGCATACACCATCGTTGATCCACGGTACTCTAGCGGAGGGTAAGCGTTAATCTCCGTAGTTTTACGGGGCAAGGGCCGGTCGTTCGCAGCTTAGCTAAACGCCTTTGACCTAGAGATAGTGTTTGATTGTCATGCTGAACCAAACTGCTCGGCGATGCCCCAAACTCGTTGACTTAGAAGGTTGTAAGCGCCCTCTTTAGAGGTCAAAACCGGGCTAAGCTAAAGGCTGCGTCTAAGCAATTACATCTCTTAATATCCTTTGACTAGACAATGGCTCTTAAGGCAGTTTTACTCGACTTCAACGGTGTCGTGATTAACGATGAGGCCATCCATGAGCGATTGATTGAGGAGTTACTCCTGGAAGAAAATCTCCGACCTAATCCCCAGGATTTGGCGGAGTATTGCCTAGGTCGCTCTGATGCCGCTTGTCTCAGTGAGTTACTCACTCGTCAAGGACGGGTGATCTCTGAAGGGTACTTAGAAAAACTGCTCACCCGTAAAGCTATCCGCTATCAAGAAGTACTGACCGCTCTCGATCAACTACCGCTATATCCAGGTCTTGACGATTTGGTCTACCAAATTAGGGCAGCGCAGCTCAAGCTGGCCATTGTGTCTGGAGCACGGCGCGGTGAAATTGAAGCCGTATTGGCACAGACGGCCTGGGGAAAATATGTGGAGCTGATTATTTCGTCAGATGATCTGACTATCGGGGTGAGTAAGCCTGCCCCAGATGGCTATCTGCTTGCCATTGAGCGATTCAATCAGCAGTTTGTTGACCTAGCTCTACAGCCTACGGATTGCTTAGCCATAGAAGATTCCTTCGCTGGTATTGAAGCCGCTAAACGAGCAGGCGTCCCTGTCTTGGGTGTGGCCCACGTCTACCCGTACCAGATGATTCACCGTCGAGCGACATGGGCGATCGATCATCTCTATGAACTGAGCCTAGACTGGCTGAAACCCTACTACGGATCTGAACAGGTTTCAGCTTAAATGTGGTCAAGTGTTAACGATTGCCACAACCGCTATTGCACATTTACTTACTACCCCTGACCAGGTTGTCCAGCAGCTAAATGGAATACTAGGATTAGCACATCCCTTTAGCTAACTATAGAGCTGCCAGTTTCTCCAGGTAAGGTTTTGCCAGGTAGAAGCTGGCAATAGATTTAGCGTCTACCGCTTCCCCCGCAAAAATAGCTTTCTCAAGCTGGGCGGGGGTAAGCCGTACGACTTCGATGTCTTCATCGTCGTCGGCGTCGGGAGGCAACTCAATCGCATCTAGATCAGTCGCGAGAAAGGCGTAGATGATCTCGTCTGAATAGCCAGGGGCTAAGGGAAAGTTGCCAATGGGTAGCCAGGTTTGAGCGCTGTGGCCAATTTCCTCTTGAATTTCTCGACGAATGGTGTCGGCAGGGGATTCGTCGGCCTCAATTGTGCCAGCCGGAAACTCTAGCAGCCGTCCAAGCACAGCAAAGCGATACTGACGCACCATAATCAACTCACCATTGGCGGTTACGGGTACAGCTAAGGCACCGCCCGGATGGCGAATGCATTCCCAGTCGCCTTCTGCTCGGTTTGGCAGGCGCAGGCGATTAACCTCGAAGTTGAACTTGCGGCCCTCATAAAATAAGCGCTGCTTGAGGAGTTGAGGAGGCTCTTGACCCAAAGGCATAGATGACGGCTAAGAAAGGGCGCAGGCGGTCAATCCATTGTAGCGGGCTGAGAGCGAGTAGATTAGGTCGAGGTGCTGATTGGGCCAAGTGGTTGTACCTCAGTAGGGTCAACGGCCTGACAGAGGAAGCGTATCGATTGGCCACTGACAGGATCGCGCCAGTGGGGAGCAATTTCGGCTAGAGGGATGAGCACGAAGGCGCGCTCACGCAGGCGGGGGTGGGGGACCTGTAGGGCTGGTTCAGTGATGATCGATTGGCCGTAGAAGAGCAAATCGAGGTCGAGGGTGCGGGGGCCCCACCGCTCACGGCGCACTCGACCGAACTGCTGTTCTGTGGCTAGTAGCTGATTGAGTAGGTCTTGGGCTGATAGGGAGGTCTTGAGCAGAGCACAGGCATTTAAGATATCGGGTTGAGGCGGGCCAATGGCGACGGTTTGGTAAAGGCTCGACTGCGCGATGACATCGATATAAGGATTTTGATGCAGAGCCGTGAGGGCTTGCTGCAAGGTTTTTCGGGAGTTGCCCATGTTGCTGCCCAGGGCGATCGCACAGGGTACAACCGTCATGCCCTAGCCCAAATGAGGCTGAAGTCGGGCCACTAGCTGGTCAGCTGGCAGCACGCCTTCGATGCGATCGATGGGCTGGCCGGATTTAAACAACACCAGCGTGGGCAGGGCCGCAATCCGATACTGAGAGGCAATTTGCGGATACTTATCGGTGTCGATTTTGACGATTTTGAGCTGTCCTTTAAGCTGGCTGCTGACGGTGGTTAAAATGCTCGCCATCATCTGACAGGGGCCACACCAAGTGGCGTAGAAATCAACCAGCACTGGGCCTGAAGCTCCAGCCAACAAGTCCTCAAAACTCTGAAATTGCTGTTTGACCGCCATCGCATACTCCTTTGGTAAACCCCAATTGCCTAAGCAACAGCATTGCCCATTTGTCCAGGACAAGCCACTGCTCTAAGCCCTATTTTATTGTTTTACAGTTGGGCTGGGCTGCGGGGAAGGGTGGGCGAATTAACTTGGCCATCCAAGCTTAGCTACACGGCCATCTGACGCAGGAAGGTATTGAGGGCGGCGGCGACTTTCTCGGCCCAGTCTTCTTGAGCATAGTGGCCCACTTCTTCTAGGGTTTGAAGTTCGGCGTTGGGTAGAGTCTGGACGGCAGCCTCTGCCAGACCAACCGGTAGCCAAGGATCCTTTTGACCCCACAGCACTAGGGTGGGGTGATCCCACTGGAGCAGGGCAGCGGCGATCGCCCGGCTGCTGGCTTCAATGTCCATACGGCGCACGGTGGTCATTAAGGCCCGCCCCACATCGGAGCTTTTTAGGAACGGACGACGATATACGTCTAGGTCAGCGTCGTCGATTTGGTAGGGGCCACCGCCTTCTAAAGTGCGATCGACTAGGAGCGGATCTTGGGTGATCATATCTCCAGCCAGGGGCAGCCCCATCTGGCGAATTTTCCAGGGCAGTTTGGCACCAGGGCCAATGGGAGCGTTGATCATCACCAGGCGGTCGACGCGATCGGGGTGCTGGAGAGCGTACTGAATACCGACAGAACCCAGGAATCCCTGGGCTACTAGATGCACCTGGGGTAGCTCTAGGGCGTCGATAAAGCTGCCTAAGGCCGAGGCTAAGGCAGCGGGGGTGTAGTCAAAGTCGCGGCGATCGGGCTTATCGGAGAAGCCGTGGCCGAGCCAATCGGGGGCGATCGCCCGAAATCCCTGCTGGGCTAGAGTGGGCATCACCTGCCGCCAGCTGTAGCTTTGGGAGACCAGACCGTGGAGCAACAGCACCGGCAGCCGAGTCGAGTCGCCCAGGGGCTGAAGGTCACGGTAGAACCAGGTCAACCCGTTGACCGATACCGTGCGCTCTGCGATCGCAGCGTCTTGACTCATAGCCTTTCCTTAACCCGGCCCACCGAGCTTACCGCTCCGCGGAATGGGAACGCAAGGGCGACTAACCACGATACCTGGGCCAGGCCAATCGCCTCGACTCAGCGGCGGTGATACCGGCACTGCCCCAAACTGGCTACAGTAATAGGTAGGGATCCCCCAATTTCACTGTAATTTTGGGCAAAGGCACGACAGAGCGCAATGAACTGGCAAGAGGTATCGGGCAACTGGATTTTGGTGCCGCCAAACCCCACGGCGATCGTGCATTTTTTGGGGGGAGCCTTTGTGGCCGCTGCCCCCAGCGTTACTTACCAATGGCTGCTGGAGAATCTGGCTGGGCAGGGTTATCTAGTCGTGGCAACGCCTTTTATCAACACCTTTGACCATGCGGCCATCGCCCAGGAGGTGCTGATCACTTTTAACCAAGCTCTGCGGTATCTCGACAAGCGAGGGCTGGCTGACTACCGACTGCCCGTATACGGCCTAGGGCACAGCATGGGCTGCAAAGTTCATCTACTGATTAACAGTCTGTGGGAGGTAGAGCGAGCTGGCAATATCTATATGAGTTTTAATAACTACCCGGCCCGGCGATCGATTCCCTTTTTAGAGCAGGTGGTGCAGTTTAACCCGGCCTTCAATGTAGAATTTACTCCCGACCCTGAGGCTACTCTGGCGTTGGTGCGCGATCGCTATCCCGTGTCTGACAATCTACTGATTAAATTCCGCAGCGATACTATTGATCAGACCCGTCCCCTGTCGGAGGTGCTGGTGCGACGGTTTCCCCAGTCCACTACCGTGCAAATTTTGCAGGGTTCTCACACCACCCCCATTGCCCAAGAGCTGGGCTGGCAGCCAGGGGTAGCCTTCAGCCCCCTTGATGCATTAGGGCAATTTATGCGCCAGGAGTTTTACCGAGACCTCACCCACCTGCGCCACCATCTGCTGACCTGGCTCAATCCCCCCGCTGTGATGGGGCGATAGGCGATGTAAAACTCTTGCCCTTAAGCCTTTTGCCAGGGTGGGGTTAGGCCTATGATGCAGAGGTGAGCTATCTAGCCGTTGCCTGTTTTGACTTACCAGCACACTAGCCAGATTGAAACCCAAACCGACCCAACGGCGCTAAAGTCGGTACTGGCGTGGTTTGATCAGTTTCAGACAACGCCTATTCCCCACAACATTTGGCTTCAGTGTCAGCTGGCTCTGATTGAAGGGTTTACCAATGCGGTGCGCCACGCCCATGCCGGGCTACCCCTGGAGACCCCCGTTAGGATCGAAGTGTCGGTGAGCGATCGCACCATCGACATTCGCATTTGGGATCGCGGCCCTGGCTTTGATCTAGCCTCAATGCTGAGGCACAAAATTAGCGTTAACACCCCTGACTCAGAGGGTGGGCGGGGGCTTAAAATCATGTACCTCGTCGCCGATCGCCTCACCTATGAACCGGCTCCCGACCAAGGGAACTGCCTGCACTTGCACAAGACCTTTGCCCTATAAGCTAAGAACAATGCCTCTAAGGTGACGCTATGGCTTTATGTGCGGTTTTCTGGGCGCTGACTCCATCCATTCAGGGTGCTGGGCAGCTAACCGACTGGCTCCTAGGCGGGCTGGTGAATACGCTGCTGCTGGCGATCGCCTGGAAGTTGCCGAAAAAGCTGCTGACCCCCGCAGGCTACGGCCATGCCTGGGTGCTGGGGGTCATAATTTGGGGCTGTCTGGGCTGGCAAGGTTACGTCGTCATGATGGCCTACTTTTTGGCCGGCACGGGCATCACCCGACTCGGTAAAAGCCGCAAAGAAGCGGCGGGCATTGCCGAGGGGCGATCGGGGGTCAGGGGGCCAGAGAATGTCTGGGGTTCTGCCCTGGCGGCGGCGGTCTGTGCCGGGGCGATCGCCATCCTTAGAGTCACCGCTAGCCCCGCCAGCCAAGCCCTCTGGTTGCCCTTGCTGGCGCTGGCTTACGTCAGCAGCCTCAGCACCAAGCTTTCTGATACCACCGCCAGTGAGGTGGGCAAAGCCTACGGTCGTCGTACCTTTCTCATCACCTCGCTGAAGCCTGTACCAGCCGGGACTGAAGGGGCCGTTAGCCTAGAGGGCACCCTGGCTGGAGTAGCCGGGTCGGTGGTGATGGCCCTAGCAGGCTGGGCCGTTGGGCTGATTAACCTCTGGGGCATTGTCATTTGTCTGGGGGCGGCCTTTGTGGCGACCACCCTAGAAAGTTTAATTGGAGCCACCCTGCAAACCCGCGTACCGTGGTTAACCAATGAAGTCGTCAACGGCATGAACACAACTATCGGGGCTCTCATTGGACTCTTACTGGGCCTGGCAATGGCCTGACTGAACCAGTACCGACGAGCGTACCTAGAACTCCGTAAATTTACAGATAATTTGTTCAAGCTCTTGTCAGAGGCAGTAGACCCAGACACCCATTGCCTCACTGGCACTTACCAAATCCGGAAAGTTTTAGGAAGCTTCATACAATCCTCACATTTTTTTGTATCGAGTGGAGAGACGTTCCGTGAATTTTCGTAATCCTAAGTTCCGTGGGTCCTCTGTCGATGGTCATCGCCAGCTTCAGCCTTAATAGATTTAGGCTTTGCTACTTTGTAGAGCAGGTCTGGGTTACCAATGTTGTTTAGGGAGCGTCTACCCTCAGGTCAAATTTACGTACCCGAGGACACAACGATAACTGTTATGCAAACTCCACTGGAGCACACGGTTCGTTCTCACCACTCAGTTCTAGCAATTGGATTGCTGTCGCTAGCTATATTGATTATTTTTCAGGCCTTTGGCACAGGATCAGTGGCGAGCGCCAACAGCAGAGACGAATTCCCCGGTCGCCGCCAGGGCGGAGGCACCCACTGGGTAATGCCTCTTCAACAGAGTAGCTACTAGTACAGAACAATCACCCCGCCGTCCCTAACGGCGGCAGCGGTGCATTAAGTGGGTGAGCCTAATTAAACGTAGCCCTGAATCGCTAGAAGCCTTGCTGCACCGTGGTCAGCATGCTGATTACTTAGGTCTACCTACTTATCAAAACCTAAATATCAACCTAAGGCGGCAGTTCCAAAGCTAGGAGCAGCCGCCTTTAGTTTGTATGACGAAAGCCAAAACCAGCATCGTTGCCAGCCTCAGCTGCTAGGCTACAGGGACAGATCCCCAGCGCGCGACCAGCAGAGAGTTACCCAACTCCATCTGGGCACGCTTAACGAATGTCCTTCACCTCGGTCAGCGTTCCAAGGCTAGGGCACTGGGTGTGTTACCTGAGACATTCTTCTTCATTTAGTTTCTGTCTTCAAAGGCCCAGCGATTGTGAAAGCGACGCTCAACAGGATAACCCACCGGCTGCGGCGCCGGGTGGTTCCCCAGTTGCTCCACTGGTGGGGAGCAACTCCGTTGACCACCGGAGGCAAAATTGTGCTGTTGGCCAGTCTGGTGGCCAGCGCCCTGGTTACTGGCGCAAAAGTATTGTCCGTTTTAGAACCGGCTGAGCTTTTTCTCTTTGACCATCTGGTGCGGTCGCGCCCTAGCCAAGACCTCGACCCCCGCATGACGATTGTGGGCATTACTGAGGCCGATATTCGCCAGTACGGCTGGCCCCTCAGCGACGAGCTATTAGCCGATGTCATTCAAACCCTTCAAGGTCATACCCCAAGGGTGATTGGGTTAGACCTCTACCGCAGCACGCTGCGTCCGCCAGGTTCAGCGGAGTTAGTCAAAGCCCTGGCAGCACCCAACCTAATGGCCATTATGAATGTGGGCAGCACCCAGGGCCAGGGCGAGGTGCCGCCCCCACCCACCGTTGAGCCAGAGCGAGTTGGCTTCAACGATTTCCCCACCGATTCTGACGGCATTATCCGCCGCAACTTGGTTTTCGTCCGCAGCCCCGACGGTGGCTACTATTCCTTTGCCCTGCGGGTGGTAATGGCCTACGAGGGCTATGCAGCCGAAGCCTTAACGGCTGGGGCAAATCACCTCTACCTGGGCGATCGGGCTATTCCAGCGCTCTCTGCCAGAGATGGCGGCTACCAAAACGTAGATAACAGGGGTTATCAAATTTTGCTGCGCTATCACAGCGACCAAATGCCCGCCCGCCACCTCTCCATTAGCCAAGTGCTCAGCCAGCAGTTTGACCCAGCCTGGATCGACGACAACATTGTCCTGATTGGTACCACCGCCGCCAGCCTGAAAGACCGCTTCTACACCCCCTTCAGTTTTAATCAAGACAGCGAGCTAACCATGCCTGGAGTAGTCATCCACGGGCAAATGGTGCGCCAGCTGCTAGATATTGTCGTCGGGCAGCCTGCCAGCTACCGATTCCTGCCCCCGTGGAGCGAAGGACTTTGGCTTTGGAGCTGGTGTTTAGCCGCCGGCACGCTAGTTTGGCTTGTCAAGCGCCCTAGTGGGCTGCTGCTATCCTGCGGGCTGCTCCTGGGGGGCTTAGGCGGAATTGGCTGGCTAGGGGTCAATGGATTAGTGTGGCTCCCCCTAGCCGAACCAGCCCTCGGCATGGCAACCGCAGCAGCGGTGGTTTTAGCCTACAAGCTGCTCTACCGCACCACCCACGACTCCCTCACTGGTCTGCCCAACCGCGAAGCCTTTATCAACACTATTCAGCAAGCCCTCCACCATCGGCAAAGTCCCGACCAGCCTGTGATAGTCGCGTTCATGGGCATCGATCGCTTCAAAGTAATCAACGAAAGTCTGGGGCACCAGGTAGGAGACGAGGTGCTGCAAATGATGGCTAAGCGGCTGGTGCAGCATATCCCACCAGAGGCCCAAGTAGCCCGGGTCGGTGGCGATGAGTTTGCCCTCCTACTCACCCAGCTCTCTAGCACCGCCGCCGGAGAACTGATGGATCAGCTTCAGTACGCCCTTTCAGAACCGCTTACCCTGCATGGACAGAAATTGCCCAACACCCTCAGCATCGGGGTAGCTATCAGCCAGCCCGGATTAGAGCACAAGCCAGCGGATCTGCTACGCGATGCCCACACGGCTATGTACCGAGCCAAGGCCCTGGGCAAATCACGATTTGAGGTCTTCGCCGCAGGCATGCTCACCGAAGCAGTCAACCGCCTTCAGCTTGAAAGCGACCTCATTAGCGCCCTCGATAATCACGAGTTTTTGCTCTACTACCAGCCGATCATCAATCTCAAAACGGGAGCACTGGCTGGGTTCGAAGCGCTGGTGCGATGGCACCAGAAAGATCGAGGCTTTGTTCTGCCCAGTGCCTTCATTCCAGCTGCAGAGGAAACCGGGCTCATCATGGCCTTGGGACAATGGATTTTTCGCGAGGCCTGTCAGCAGCTGCACCAGTGGCATACCTTACTGCCCCAATATCGCCACCTGACTATGAGCATCAATCTCTCTAATCGTCAGTTTGGTCAAACCGATTTGATCAGTCAAATTGAAGTCGCTTTAAAAGAGACCCAGGTTGATGGCCACTGCATTCGGCTGGAAATCACCGAGAGTATGGTGATGGGCGATGTAGATGCCGCGATCGACCTAATGCTCAAGCTCAAGTCTTTGGATCTCAAGCTGGCCATTGATGACTTTGGTACTGGCTATTCGTCCCTCAGCTACCTGCACCGATTTCCCATGGACACTCTAAAGGTGGATAAATCCTTCGTAGGTCGACTGGAGAAAAGCAACGAAGATCGAGCCATCATCAACACTATCTTGACCCTTGGACAGAAACTTGGCATGGAGGTGGTAGCTGAGGGGGTAGAGACCGCCACCCAAGTCGCCATGCTACAGCAGGAGGGATGCGACTATGGCCAGGGCTATTTCTTTGCCAAGCCGTTGCCAGCCGCTGAGGCATTAGAATTACTCCGGCAACACCAAACCCTTGAATGCTAAGTCTTTAAGGCCAGGGTTAAGCTCCCTCCAGTAGCTGAGAACGCACGGCTGTTAGTAGCCGCGCCATGGCGCAAATCAACGGTAGCCTACATTGCCAAAGCCCTGTGTTAGGACTTTGGCACAATCCTTATTCTGACCTATTAACTTCCATTCTCAACTGGTCTACAATGATCCCGATAGTAACTGCATATTTTCCCCTAACTTCGACAGACTTATCTTTGCCTAGAGTTTTACTTCGGGATCAGCCTGGAGAGTTAGTTAAATCCCTTTATTGATTTATAAATGCCGATGTCTGTTGGCGAAGCCACGTTCAAAACAGCTGTGCTTGAGTCAGAACTGCCCGTACTGGTTCACTTTTGGGCTCCTTGGTGTGGGCTCTGCAAGCTCATTATTCCGGTTTTGCAAAGTTTTCAGGCTGAGTGGGAGGGCCATGTCAAGCTAGTCGATATCAATGCCGATGAAAATTTGCGTCTGGCTAATGCCTATCGCCTCTCAAACCTGCCGACGCTACTGATATTTGAGCAGGGTGAGGTGTGTCACCGAGTAGAATCGTTTCGCGGCAAAGACGATCTACGGCTGGTTCTTGATGCCTTTATGCGGAATCGGGAGTTGACCTACGATATCTCTCGCTTGGTGCGCATATATCCCTAGCCCTCAACGAGGGCGATAGCTGCTCAATCGGCTTCGCTGCTGGTCGGCTGGCTGTCAACGGGCAGGTCTAAGTAACCCTCTAACAGCAGGTCATCTCCTAGGAGACGCCAAGTGGTGCGACTCAAGGTTATGGCTTGGCCCATACTTTGAAGGCCTAGGTCGCCAATGGGGCTAGGGGCAGATATGCCGCCTATCAACTTGGGAGCCACAAAGGCCCAGAGTTTATCGATGATGCCATCCTGAATAGCCTGGGCCGCTAGCAAGCCGCCGCATTCCCATAGCACCGTGGCACAGCCGCGCTGGTAAAGATGCTCAGTGACTATGCGAGGGGTGAGCGCTGGTAACGCGACTACATTTACTCCTCTGTCCTCTAAAGCCTGGCAATGGGCTAAATCGGCCTCAGGTCCGGTAAAGACTGTGGTGGGCGCGTCTTCTGTGCACCATAGGTTGGCTTCAAGAGGGAGTTCGAGGCGACGACTCATGACAACCCGCAAAGGATTATGGGAGCTGTGACCATGGCTGGTTAATCGAGGGTTGTCGCGACGAACAGTGTTGCCACCAACGACTACTGCATCGCAGGTAGCCCGCAGTTGATGCACGGCGGCGCGAGCTATTGGCCCGGTTACCCAAACGCTGTGGCCGCTGACTGCGGCAATTTTGCCGTCTAGGGTCATGGCATATTTCAGCAGGCCTAGGGGGCGCTTGCGAATTATTCGCTGCACAAAGGCCTCATTGAGCTGTCGGCAGGCATCTTCTTCGATTCCAACGATGACCTCAAGACCGGCTTGGCGAAGCCGCTGGATGCCTGTGCCCGAAACCCTGGGATCGGGGTCAACCATACCGACGCACACCCGACGTACACCTGCTTGAATTACCGCCTCTGTACAAGGGGGAGTGCGTCCAGTGTGGTTACAGGGTTCTAAGTTGACATACAGGGTAGCCCCCTGGGCACGGGCTCCCGCCTGAGCGAGGGCAAACACCTCGGCGTGGGGTTGCCCAGCTTGGGGATGAAAGCCTTCTCCCACCACTAAACCCTGCTGCAACACGACGCACCCCACCATTGGATTGGGGGCTGTTTGGCCAGCCGCCCGGCGAGCCAGCTCCAGGCAGCGCTGCATCCAGCGACGGTGCTCGTCGCCACAGATAGACGAGTCAGGAAAAGTAGGAGACGGATCGGGCACGGGAAACTCCTAGACCACAGAGCCATGGGTAGATTGGGCAAGGGGCAGCGATCGCCCTTTGGGCAGCACCTAACGCACTCGACGCAGCCTTGGGGTAGGGTAAACTAGGCCTATCCACTAGGTGAGTGTGAGCGAGTGAGTGTAATTCCTCCTGTTGATCTTACGGAGCAGTTTCGAGCAATTCAATCTGATGTGAATGCTGCTGTGGCCGAGGTGCTGGCCTCTGGACAATATATCAATGGCCCTGTCGTTGAAACCTTTGCCCAGGCCTTTGGCGAGTATGTAGGCACAAAACACTGTATTGCGTGCAACTCCGGTACGGATGCTTTATACCTGGCTTTGCGCGCTCTTAACATTGGCCCTGGCGACGAGGTAATTACTTCGCCCTTTACGTTTATTGCCACGGCGGAAGCGATCAGTGCCGTGGGAGCAACACCGGTGTTTGTCGATATTGACCTCGACACGTTCAATATCGATGTGGCCAAAATTGAGGCTGCGATCAGCGATCGCACCCGAGCTATCATGCCCGTGCATCTGTTTGGTCGGCCCGTAGACATGGGGCCAATCATGGATCTATCGGCCCGCTACGACCTGACGGTGATCGAAGACTGTGCCCAGGCCACGGGTGCTGAGTGGATGGGGCAGCAGGTCGGTCGGATTGGCCAGGTAGGCTGCTTTAGCTTTTTCCCGACAAAAAACCTGGGGGGCTGTGGCGACGGTGGTGCCCTGACCACCAACGACGACGATCTAGCCGCCACAGCCCGCATGCTGAGCGAGCACGGCAGTCGGGTGAAGTACCACCACGAGGCCATTGGGGTTAACAGCCGTCTCGACTCGGTGCAGGCCGCGATCTTGGCGATTAAGCTGCGCTACCTCGATCGCTGGAACCAGCAGCGATCGCAGGTAGCCGACCGCTACCACCACCTGCTCGCCCCAGTTACCGAAGTCGTACGGCCCCTGCCCGTAACCTTTGGCCGCTCGGTGTGGAACCAATACACCCTGCGCCTACCCCAGGCCACCGCCGAGGGCCAAGAGCGCAACCAGGTGCAACAGCTAATGCGAGAGGCTGGCGTGATCTGCATGGTGTACTATCCACTGCCTCTGCACCTACAGCCCGTTTATCGCAGTCTAGGCTATCAACCGGGTGATCTGCCCCAGGCAGAAGCCGCGGCTCACCAGGTGCTATCGCTTCCCATGTTCCCCGAACTGGGAGAAGCAGCTCAGGATCGGGTGGTGCAAACGTTGAAAACTGTGTTGACCGAGGTAGGGATTAAGGCTGCCCAGTATTGCTAACCCCACCGTCACAACCTAAGGGCAGCATCCCAACGATCCCTTGAATCTCTCACTGGGCTTAGTCGAATTTGTTTGTAGTTTTATATACTATATTTAAGGTAGATTAACCCAGCTCAGGGGTTCTCGATCGCCGCTTGTCTCAATGCGCGCTTTGCCCGTTGACGGCATTGCTAAACCAGCGATAGCCCCACCCGCTAGGACAGCACCGCACAGTCATGTAAGGGGCAGGTGGCACAGTGGCAACGACAGATCCGGCTTTGATGGGCACCTACGACGCAGCGGCGATCGCCCGCTACTTTCGCTGGCGACTGGGCACCCTGGCCTGGAGAGTTTTACAAATTTTATGGTGGCTAGGCACCTTCGTGCTGGGCCTTCAAATGGATCAGTGGTTTGGTCGGGAGGAGCAAAATCGCCCCCGCCGAGCTATTCAGCTGCGCCAAGTATTAACCAACCTGGGCCCAACGTTTATCAAGGTCGGTCAGGCACTCTCTACCCGACCCGACCTGGTGCGGCAAGACTTTCTCGATGAGCTTACCAAACTGCAAGACCAGCTGCCGCCCTTTCCCACTGCCAAAGCAATGGCGATCGTCGAGGCAGAACTCAACTACAGCCCCGAAGAAATTTTTAGCAACCTATCGGCTCTGCCGGTAGCTGCCGCCAGCCTGGGGCAGGTCTATCGGGGGCGACTGTTTACCGGGGAGGAGGTCGCCGTCAAGGTGCAGCGGCCCTACCTACGGCCAGTGCTATGTCGCGACCTCTATCTAATGCGCTGGGCAGCACGCTGGCTGGGCAACTTTTTGCCCCTCAACCTGGGCCACGACCTGACTCTGATTGTGGATGAGTTTGGCACTAAGCTATTTGAGGAAATTGACTACCTCAACGAGGGTCACAACGCCGAGCGATTTGCCGCCAACTTCAAGGATGACCCCACGGTCAAGGTGCCCGTTATTTACTGGCCCTACTGTAGTCAGCGGGTGCTCACCCTCGAGTGGATCGACGGCTGCAAGCTCACCGACACGGTTTCACTTAAGGAAGACAACCTCGACCCCGATCGCCTGATTGAGATTGGCGTGACGGCGGGGCTGCGCCAGCTGCTAGAGTTTGGGTTTTTCCACGCTGACCCTCACCCCGGCAACCTGTTTGCCCTGGCGGATGGGCGGATGGCTTATATCGACTTTGGCATGATGGATCAGCTCGACCAGGTCACCAAAGAGACCCTGGTAGATGCGGTTGTACACCTGATCAACCAAGACTTCGACAGCCTGGGGCGAGACTTTGTCAAGCTGGGCTTTCTCACGCCTGAGACCGACCTCGGCCCGATCATTCCCGCCCTGCAGCGGGTGTTGGGCAGCGCCCTGGGTGCCAAGGTGAGCGACTTCAACTTCAAGACCGTCACCGATCAGTTTTCGGAGCTGATGTACGAATATCCCTTCCGGGTACCGGCTAAGTTTGCTCTGATCATTCGCTCGCTGGTCACCCAGGAGGGTTTGGCGTTGAGCCTCAATCCCGAGTTCAAGATTATCAATGTGGCCTACCCCTACGTGGCCCGCCGTCTACTGGTGGGCGAAACCCCGGCCCTGCGTCAGCGCCTGCTGGAGGTGTTGTTTCAGGACGGCCAACTCCAGTGGCAGCGGCTGGAGAACATGCTGGCGATCGCCCAGGGAGATACTGGCTTCGACCTGCTGCCCACGGCGGGGATGGGCATTCGCTACCTGATGTCTGAGGAAGGGGCACACCTGCGCGAGATGATTGTGCTGGCCCTGACCGAGGACGACCGGCTGCACACCCAGGAGGTGCAGCGGCTGTGGTCGCTGGTGAAGGACGACATTACCTTTGACCGGGTGCTCGGGGTGGCCTGGGGAGCGTTGACCAGCTATTCCCTGGAGCGGGCGGAGCAGCTGGTACCGGTGGTTGGCGATCTGCGCCAGGTGCTGCGATCCTAGCCCTAGGGCAACCCTACCTGCGTAGTCAGAGGTGAATAGGTGCGCGAGTGAGGGGCGGGGGCGGCTCTCCCCTATAATCTGGAAAAGTAAACTATTGTTTCGTTTTCCTAAACCTGTGTACCCACAACCGCCCTACGTTTTATTTTTTGCTGGTTTTCTGGCCGCTGTGACTTCGGGCTATGCCTTTAGCACCACCCTACAGCAGTCGGTTAACGAATGGAACAGCAAGCGCTCGACGCGCATTTTGGCTACCCTGCGTGGCCCTCAGCTGCAGATTCCCTTTTTTGGCATCTGTGCCGGGGTCTGCGTATTTTTGGCGTCGGGCATTCAGCTGTTTGGGTTTTCGGCTAAAGCCGCCTACGCCATGGGCATACCGATGACCTTGCTCAGCGGTCTGCTGATCTGGTCCCAGCTGGGCAAAATTTTGCTGCTGATTGAAGAAGGTGGCTCTAAAGCACTAGATCTAGACGCGTTTTAGGCTAGCTGCGTTTAAGGAGGTCTAGCCAAATCTAGCAACGCGATCGCAGGCGCTAGGGTGCCAAGCCTGCACTGCCCTGGGGCAGGGTAACCGTCACCTCAGTACCAGTGGCGGTAGCGGTGATGGTGAGCTGCCCCTGGTGGGCTTCTACGATGCGCTTAGTAATCGCCAAGCCTAAGCCATTGCCGGAGGCCTTGGTGGTGAAAAAGGGCTGGGTTAGCTTGGGCAGGAGTTCTGGCGCGATCGCCTCGCCGCCGTTGTGAATGCTAATGGCGACCTGACCGGCAATCGGAGGCTGCACTACCCAGGTGACCACGCCAGTGGGGTCGGCCTCTTGGGCATTAGAGATGAGATTGATAAACACCTGCTTGAGCTGGTCGCGATCGCCGCTGACCACCACGGGATAGGGCAGAGTAGTCACCTGCAGCACCGGCTGTCGATCGGCCTGTCCATGGCCAACGACGGTGGCTAGATGCTCGATTAGACCGTTGATCTCCAACGGTTCTACCGCTAGGGCAGGCTCCCGAGAATACATCAAAATGCCGTTGAGCAGCTTTTGTAGCCGCTCCGACTCCTCTAGGGCCAGGTCGAGGCGAGTTTGGAAGCGATCGGGCAGCTCTAGGGAGCGAAAGGAATTTAACCCCAGCAGCACCGTATTGAGAGGGTTGCGCACCTCGTGGACAATCATGGCAGCCAGCTCCCCAATTTCGGCCAGACGCACCTGGGCCGCTTCGGAAGCTCTGCGATCGCTGATGTCACGCGCCAGGGCCAGCCCGTAGCGTTCGTTACCCAAAACCAGCAGCCCCAGCCGCACCTCCACTGGAAATCCGCTACCGTCCTGGCGCTGGTGCCAGCCCTCTAGGGTTTGGGGCACCCCCAGCCTCAGCTGCTGCCAGAGCGACTCAAAGTCAGCCTGACTGTAGGCGGTTTGAATGTCAGTCACCGACAGCTGCAACAGCTGATCGCGGCTGTAGCCCAGACTGTCGCAGGCATTTTGGTTGACATCAATGATCTGTCCCGCCGCATCGATCACAAAAAACGCATCTACCGCCTGCTCGACTAAAGTGCGAAACCGCATTTCACTCTGCTTGCGGGTGGCTACGGCGGCGGTAATTTGGCCAAACATCTGCTCAAAGGCCGCAATTACATCCCCCAACTCGTCGGCGCGGGCGTAGGGCAGTGACGCAAAAGCCAGGGTTTGAGTGTCGCTGTCGTCACCAATCGCCTGGCCGGCGGTAATGAGATCCTGGCGCAGCAGCATAATCGGCTTAATCACCAGCCGACGCAGCACGATCAGGGTTACCCCGGTCACAAAGACTGAGATAATCACCACCAGCCCGGTGATGCGGCCGATAAACGCAAAAAATTCTCGCTGCACCCAGCGGGTATCGTGGCGCACAATCAGCACGTAGCGATCGCGCAGGGGGGGCATATCCCAGGGGGCATCGTAGCGCTGCTGACAGCGAAAGTAGCGATCGTGCAGTTGCCCCTGCTCGCTCTCAGCTAGGGTAAGCTGAGGCATCTCACCAAAACCGCCTACCTGGGTACCATCGAGATCGTAGATTGCCCCACCGAGAATCACCCGGTTAGTTTGAATGTTTTGGAGGTAGTCGATCAGCATATCGTCTCTGAGGCTGGCCAGGGTAGCTTTATCCAGCCGCCCCAGAGCCTGGGCGGTGGACAGAGCGCGCAGATAGTTCAGCAGCTCCCGCTCCCGCCGCATCACTGAGGGCACTAAAATCACGACCTCAATCGCGACAATGCTGACAAACACCCAGTAGGCAATACGCTTAGATAGCCTGGCTGTCAAAAAATCACCGGGGGATTGCAGCGTTGGGCGAAGCCGGGCCATTCTAAATCTGACGTTGCTAGAGATCTTTTTGATTTTTTTGAGCACAATACTAGCATTCGCGCCGGGGCAGGCTGTAAAGCTGCCCACCGACCGCAGCCGATGACCGCACCCTAAGAGACATACCCATGGGGCCCTCTGACCATCTACCCGATTCCAACGCTCCCCAGCCTGAACCGCAGTCGGCTGAGGCCATTTTGCGGGTTTTGGGCCACGACCTCGACACCCTGCGCCACCAGGTCTCAGGCTACCTATCGGAGGATATTGCCCAGCTCCAGGCCAAAAAACAGCGGCTGATGGCCGACATTGAGGCTCTAGAGGGAGATTTTGAAGCCCTTCAGGCTCAGCACCAGCAGCTGCAAACCACCTACGCCGAAGGACTGAGCCAGCAGCAAATTGCCCAGCAGCAGGCCTGGGCCAAGCGCCTGGCGATCGCCCTGGCCACCCACCTGCAAGGCCGACTCGAAACCGCCCTGACTACCGCCCAACCCAATGCCCTCCAGGCGGCCCCCTACGAGGCCGCGATTCCTCCTTTAGCTAACGCCAGTCAGCGCTTGGCCGCCCTCGATGCCACGATTCAAAACACCCTGGCCTCTCTACAACAGGATTTGACCAGCTATCAGAGCACCATCTCCCAACAACTCAACCGCATGCAGAGTGTTGAGCAGCAGGGAGAAGCCATCTTAGAAGCCCTGGTCGCCCGGCTCAGCCAGCAGCTGCAAAACCAAATGGTGCCATCCCCAGGGGCAGCCAC
>QBLT01000080.1 GCA_003249105.1 Leptolyngbya sp.
ACCACATCGGTCGCTTCGATATAGATAACGGTGTTGTTATCGAGGGTGATAGGGACGAGCTGGGTCATGGGATGGGTTTCGCTATGACGTCTTCGTTGCAGTCAAGGCTAGCGCACCCTGCCGGATGTATCTCGATCACTGCCGGAACCCGTTATTCAATATCACCCAGCAGGCTGAGCTGAAGAATGTTGGGGTCTGGGACTAGGGCCGGAGGCTTGCGTCGCCGTGCCTTCGGCGGCAACACGTTGACGTGGGCTACAAACCAGGTGCGCAGGGCCGCCGCCTGGGCGGCATCCAGGTCAGCCAGGGGCAGCGCGGCGGGGAAGAGATCGGCGGCTCCCTCAGTCCAGGTCACTTCCCCCCCATGCATCTCTACGCCAAAGGGCGTTAAATCCTGCGGCATCTGCGCCAGGTGAGGCAGCAGGTTGGGGGCGTTGAGAAACTCGCCCCGCTGGGCTTCGAGCAGTTTGACCCGGCGCTGGCGGGCCGCCTTGTAGTTCAAAATTGGGGCGGGGTAGCCCGAGAGAGTCGGCGGGCTGCCGAGCTGGGCTGGGGGCACATCGACCAGCTCGGGCACCCAGCGCTTAATGAACTCGCCCTCAGGGTCGCAGCGATCGACTGCCGCCTGGCCAGGGTTGTAGATGCGCGTCCAGGTTTTGTCGATGCAGTGGGTCACCCCCGCCTGCATAGCCCACTGGTAATGGTCGATGGGGCAGTCGCCGTCTATTAAGTGGCGCATAAAGTGCAGCGCCCCGTAGCGCCAGTCGATGCCGCCCAGGTTGCTGAGAAAGCTGGCATAGATGGCGCGGGTGCGAAAGTTTAGCGCTAGGTAGCCCCCGGTAGCTTGCAGGCAGCGGGCGGCGGCATCCACAATCGGGAAGCCGGTGTGGCCGGTCTGCCAAGCCTGGTAGAGGTCGGCGTCAAAGGCCCAGCCATCGTCGTCGAAAGTGCGGTAGAGCGATCGCAGCTCCAGCTGCGGCAGATAGCGAAACCGCTGGGTAAAGCCGTTGCCCCACCGCAGACGCGAAATGAGCTGCTGGTGGCTGCGGCGCAGGCGGTTGTCGCCAAAGTCGGGCGCGTTACGAATGGTCTGCACGCATTCTCGCACTGAGATCACGCCAAATTTGATGTGGGGGCTGAGGCCCGTGGTGGCCTCGGCGCTGGGGTACGACAGCTGCCAGTAGTAGCGATCGGCCTTGTCGGTCAAAAAGCTGTGCAGCAGGGCGCGGGCAGCGGCGGTGCTGGCGGCAGGGATCGGCTTTTTGTCGGCGCGGTGGCCCAGGGCATCCAGGGCCGGTAGCGGATCGCTGGGAATCTCGGGCGGTACGGGCACCTGTTGGGGCGTAGACACCAGGGGTTGGCCCATCTCCCGGTACCACAACTCGCGGTACTGGGGATAGGGAATCAGGTCGGCGGCGCTGGCGGCGGGCTCAAACCAGCGAATTTTCATACCCCGCTGGGCCAGGGCTTGGTTGAGGCGGGCATCGCGCACCCGACCGTAGATGCGCTCAACATCGGTGTGGGCATAGATGCCGTCGGCATTAACCTCCTTCACCAGATCGGGCAAGACCTGCACCGGGTCGCCCGATCGCACAATCAGTCGCCCGCCCAGCGCTTTTAGATCTACATCCAGAGCGTGGAGGGCGGCCAGCAAAAACGCCACCCGAGCCGAGCCGGTTTCGGGATGGTGCAGCAGGGCGCGATCGAACACAAACACCGGCACCACCAGGCCCCGTGCCGCCGCCCGCAGCAGGGGCTCGTGGTCTGACACCCGCAGGTCGCGGCGAAACCAAACAATGGTTTTATTCACGGGCTCTCTTCACGGCGTTTCAGACATAGCCACGGCAATCTAGAGCAGCGACAGCAGAACAAGACTTCACTTCTCAAACCGTAACAAAAAACAACTGGCCCATCTATTCGTCGAATAGTATTTTCGTACTATACTTGAGTTTATTAATTCCCTTCGCGCTTGTGCTGCCCACGGCTGCCCCCTTTTGGAGCAATATCCCCGGCGGCTAATCTTGCTCTAGGTCAGTGGCACCCACCACTAGACCTAGAGCTGCGCTCAAGCATCCCAGTGCTGGTGTTTTGCTTTGAGCAACGTCGGTTTGGCTAGAGTCTGCACTCTGGCCACTCGGCAGAGTTGGGCACCCCCCCTTTATCCCAAACGGTAGACAGCAAAGGTCAACGCCATGGTTCAACGCTCTTCTTACCCTGTGTCGGCCCACTATCAGCCCCCTCAGCCCCAGCCGGTGCATCCTCAACCGGTGAACCCCCAGGCGATGCCGCCGCGATCGGTTCGCCCTCAGCCGAGCCCCCATCCCGCCCACTATCACCGTCCGGCCCAGCGGCCTGGCCCGAGCCCTTATGCAGACAGACCCCAGCCGCGCCAAGTGATTGTGGCTGGGGGTTCCATGCTGGCCCTAGCCGCTCTGCTGATTTCACCCAATCTCAACAACGAGAAGGTGAAAGAGGCTGAGGCGTTTACCTGCATTCGACAAGAGCAGCCCAAGGCGGTCGTGTCTCGCGACCAAATTAAAAAGCTGTTAGAAACGGAGCTGCAAGCGCCCAAGGCCACGGTGCAGGAGTTTCTTCAGGTGCCCTACTGCGTGCTGTCGCCGGGCAAAACCGAGGCCGGGTTGCCCGCCGATCGCGAGGCCTACCCCCTGGCCTTTGACCCGCAAACCTGGCTGGTGGTGCTCTACGAGGGCGATCGCTACGCCGGCTACGACTTTCGCTTCCGCTAGGAGCTGTCATCAATTAGCCGCTGATGCCTAAGCATGGGCCGTTACAGCCCCTAGCCTGGTTTTTGGGTCGGGCGTGGCCACGCTGATGGGCTGAGGATTTTGGCCAGAATCGATGGCCCGCCCTAGGGCCCAGGAGAATCCTTGGTTCGTTGCCAGAGTTCTTTGCTAGAGTGGCAGGGCAAATTGGCCGGGCTCCTATGGTGTTGCATTCTAAGCTGCTGCAAAAAAAGCCTCCGCTGCTGTTGACCCTGGGCGCGGCCCTGCTCTTTATCGGTGGCGGCGCGCTGACCTTTTGGGCTACCTCTCGGCGCGGGCAATTGGCCAAGACCTTTCCAGCGGGGGCCAACGCGATTCCGGCCGATGCCCTGGCGGTGGTGGCCCTGAGCAGCGATGAGGCTCAGTGGCGACGGCTGCGGCAGTTTGGCACTGAGGCCACCCAGGCCCAGTTTGACCAGCTGCTGGTGCAGTGGCGCGATCGCCTGCTGGCCGAGCAAGACCTCAACTTCGCCCGCGACATTCAGCCCTGGGTTGGCCCCGAGATCACCCTGGCGGTACTGCCCGTCGAGACTGGCCCCAGCGACCTACCCCCGTCGCTGCCTGCCCCAGAACTAGCTCTAGCCTCAAACGTCGTGGTAGTGATTCCCATTGCCGACGCCAACCGCGCCCAAAACGACCTGGGCGATCGCCTGGGCAAAGCCGAGGCCGTAGAAGATGCCCCCTACCGCGGCGTCACCCTACAGCAGATTGACGGCGAGGCCGACACTCCCCTCTACGCCGCCGTGCTCGATGCCGAGACGGCGGTGCTCAGCCCTCAGCTGCCTCTGCTGAAGCGGGCCATCGACACCTATAAGGGAGGCGAGTCGCTGGTCAAGCGTCCCGAGGTGGGCAAAGCCTTTGAGCAAGTTACCGAAACCCAGCCCCTGGCGCGCTTCTATGTGGATGTGCCAGCCCTGGCCCAGACCGTAGCGGCGGCCGCTGATCCGCCCATTGCCCCCGAGCGGCTGCGGGCCTTTCAGACGCCGCGCGGGCTGGTGGGGGCGATCGCGCTGCAAAGTCGCGGCGTAGCCCTAGAGGCCATCAGCTGGCTCGAACCCGGCTCCCAAACCTTTGCCACCGGCAACAACGCCGACCAAATGCCCCAGCGGCTGCCCACGGGTGCGCTGATCGCAGTCTCGGGGGGTGACTTTCAGCAATTTTGGGAAGACTTTGAAGCTGGCGAGCAGCTTTCGGCTCTGCTACAAGTGCGGGCCAACGATCTGGCTCTGGGGCTGCAAACCGCCACTGGCCTGAGCCTGCAAGAAAACCTGCTGCCCTGGATGGCTGGGGAATTTGCCCTGGGGGTGCTCAACCCGCCCCCTTCAGCTAGCGGCAACAATGCCCCGCCGCTGCCCAACCCGGCCCTGGTGCTGATGGTTAAAACCAACGATCGCGAGGCCGCCACCGCCACCTTTGAGCAGCTTGACGCCGTGATGGAGAGCCGCTACCGCTTTGCGATCGAGACCACGGAGCTGGGCGGCGTGCCCGTCACCCGCTGGACCTCCCCCTTCGATTCACTGGTGATGGCCCACGGCTGGCTCGACGGCGACATTGCCTTTTTTACCCTGGGTCAGGGCATTGCCGAGCAGATCGCCCCAGCCCCCAGCCGCAGCCTGGGCCAAAATGACCTCTTTCAGACCACTACCGGCAACGCACCACGTCCCAACAATGGCCACTTTTTTATCAATTTAGAAACCCTCACCGGAGTCGAAAACAACCTGCTGCTGCCGCCCCTGCCCCAGGACGGGCTGCTGAGTTCTGAGGCGATCGAAGCGATTGGGGTAACGGCGACGGTGCTCAGCGATCGCCAGGTGCGCTACGACATTACGGCAGCGCTGAAGCGGGGCGATCGCCCCGGCCCCCTCCCTGGCGGAGCCGAGTCGCAGGCTACTCCCGCGCCAGAAGCCACTCCTGAGGCAGCTCCCGAGACTGCCCCCTCCACTCCCCAGTAGCTCTCACCGCCACGTCGACAAGTCAACCCGTAAAAGTCGGCCCAAAAGATCGGTACGATAGGAGAGACTCCTCATGGCTACCGAACATGGATTTGATTGCGCTCCAGGGCTGGCTCGACAACGCATCCTTTGCGGTGCTGTTTGCGGCAATGCTGCTCTACTGGTGTGGCGTGGCGTTTCCCAAGGCCAGCGTGCTGCCGTCGTTGGGCACCGCCGCCATGGCCGTAGGCAACCTCACCGTCGCCGCCCTGCTCGGTGCCCGGTGGATTGAGGGGGGCTACTTCCCCATGAGCAACCTCTACGAATCGCTGTTTGCCCTGGCCTGGGGCATCACCGCCATGCACCTGGTGGCCGAGCGCATGAGCCGCAGCTCTTTGGTGGGGGCCGTCACTGCACCCATTGCCATGGCGATCGCGGCCTTTGCCACCCTGACCCTACCCGACACCATGCAGGGTTCAGAGCCACTGGTGCCCGCCCTCAAGTCGAACTGGCTGATGATGCACGTCAGCGTCATGCTGCTGAGCTACGCGGCGCTGCTGGTGGGGGCACTGCTGGCGATCGCATTTCTTCTCGTTACCCAGGGTCAGGCCGTCGAACTCAAAGGCAGCTCCGTCGGCACCGGTGGCTTTCGCAACGTCAAGCTGCGCCGCGCTGAGGATGCTGCTGAAAACGCTGCGGTAATGACAATGTCCACTGGGGGCGCAGCGGTGCTCGAAAAACCCGCTACCGTCACCCTCTCACCCCAGCGGCTCACCCTAGCCGACACCCTTGATAACATCAGCTACCGCATGATTGGATTGGGCTTTCCGCTGCTCACTATTGGCATTATCGCCGGGGCGGTGTGGGCCAATGAAGCCTGGGGCTCCTACTGGAGCTGGGACCCTAAAGAAACCTGGGCGCTGATTACCTGGCTAGTGTTTGCCGCCTATCTGCACGCCCGCATCACCAAGGGTTGGCAGGGGCGTCGTCCCGCTATCCTAGCCGCCACGGGGTTTGTGGTGGTGTGGGTGTGCTACCTGGGAGTCAATATTCTCGGCAAGGGGCTACACAGCTACGGCTGGTTCTTCTAAAGTCGCCGCTCTCAAACCGAATCTACCGAATCTATCGTCGCAACTTTTTAATCACGTCGTGCACCTTGTAGCAACGGTTCCGAGCATCGCTGGAGCTTTTTTGTGTGCGTTTTGGATCCGAATTTGCGAGGGAAGCGGGGTTCACGTTTGACAGGGTTCTGGACTAGGCTGTGCAACTGAGGTTGTCAGAATGCTAAAACAACCCAGGGGTGAACCTGCCCCGCCCTGTCGTTGCGTTGGCGAAGCCTCTTGAAACAGGAATCGCGTTCTTTTATGCCCAGACCCACACCCAAACCGACGCCTAGGTCTAGCCGTCCCCAACGGTGGATGCGGGCGCTGCTAGCGCTGCTGGGACTGCTGCTCACCCTGGGCTGGGGGCTGTCTCCAGCCGTGGCCCAAATCTCTAACCCTTTCGGTGGCAATAGCACCCTCCCCCCAGCCGGGGTCGAGCGCATTGGCCTGCTTGAGACCACCGTAGTTGCCCTCGACGGCACCCCCCTGTTCGACATTGCCTCTCCGGCGGTGTTTAACCGCAACGAATCGGGCGCTGAGGTGCCCGTCGAGGTGCGCGCTCGGCAAATTGAAACCAACCTCAACCAGGTGGTCAACCGCACCCTGACGCTCATATACGACGACGAAACCGTCAATAGCGCATCCCTCGATATCAGCATTGAAACCATCAGCGGTCAGCCGGTGCTGTTTGCCGTCGGAGCCGGTTTAGTCGAACCCAGAGTGCTGCTCACTGTTACCGACACCGATGCTCAGTACAATGGCGTCTCGCAAATCGACTTAGCCGAACGCTGGCAGGCCGTGTTGCGCGACTCGCTGCGGCAGGCGGTTGACAGTCGCCTGCCCGCAGCTCGCCAGCGGCAGATTCGCCGCACCCTCTGGATTTTGTTCGCCAGCGTGATGCTCACCCTACTGCTCACCTGCATTTGGCGAGTGCTGGGCTGGCGCAAAAGCGAGCTTGAGCAAAAGCAAACTGACCAAAATAACCTTCCCATTCCCCCTGGGGCCAATGTCCCCGAGCAGCATCTCTTGCAGGTGTTTAGCTACCAGCTCACCCTGGCCCAAAGGCTTCAGGCCGTAGCCTTTTTTCGCTGGCTGGTGTTTTGGGGCATCGCCTTTGTGTGGATTACGGGCATCGCCAGCGGACTCTACATTTTTCCGCAGACCCGCAGCTATGCCTTTGGGCTATTCTCAATTCCGGTGCTGCTGCTGCTGACCTGGTTTTTTACGGGTCTGCTCAACCGGCTGGCCAACCTGGGCATTGAGCGGGTAGCCCAGGCCTGGAACAAAAACGAGCTGGGCGACCTGGACGATATTCAGCGCAAAACCATGCGCATTTCGACCATTACTGGTGCCCTCAAGGGACTCAAGACCATCGTTATTTATGCCCTGGCCACCCTGCTGGTGCTGCAAACCTTGAGAATTGCCCCAGCATCTCTGCTGGCCTTTGGAGCGGTGGCAGCCTTAGCCATTTCCTTTGCGGCCCAAAGTTTGGTCAAAGACCTGGTCAACGGCTTTTTAATCTTGCTGGAAGACCAGTATGCCATTGGCGATCTGGTCAGCACCGGCACCACCACCGGCATTGTCGAAAATCTCAACCTGCGCATTACCCAAATTCGCGGCGAAGATGGTCGGCTGGTGACCTTGCCCAACAGCCTCATCGCCCAGGTCGAAAACCTCAGCCGCAGCTGGTCGCGGGCCAACATCCTTGTCGATGTGGCCTATGGCACCAACGTCGACGAAGCCCTCTGGGTCTTACATGAAACCGCCCAGATTATGGCCAGTGACCCCGAGTGGCGCTATGCCATCCTCAACCCAGTCGAGATGCTGGGGGTTGAGAGCATGACCCACGCGGGGCTCACCCTTTTGATCTGGATTCGCACCCGCCCTCTCAAGCAGTTTTTGGTGGCGCGTGAGTTTCGCCGCCGCTTGCGCATCGCCTTTGACAAGGCGGGCATTGCCATCGGGGTACCGCAACAGGCATTTACGGAGATGCCGGATGGCATCGACCTCCATGATCATGATTATGAACACCACAATCACAACGATGGTGCTACCCACAGAAACGCAAAAAGCGGGGCTGTTGAACCCTGCTAATGGTGATGTTGGTCTGACGGTGTGAGGCAGCTGGCGCTTTCTACGCAACCCCTGTTGCCCCAGAGCAGTCTACTTCAGCTTTTGCTTGATGAAAGCCAGCATCTTGCCAAGCTGGCCTTTGAGCTGGGCCACCTCGCCTTGCAGCTGGGTCACCTGGGCCTGGAGAGCCTGGAATTCGGCGGCGCTCACATCACCGCCGCCACTGGGTGCTGCCGCGGCGGGGACGGCGGCAGGGGCCGTCATGGGTGTGCGACGAGGCTTGCGGGCCTTGACCATCGATGCCTTAATGGCTTCGATTAGTTCTTTTTGCTCGAAGGGCTTTTGAATAAACTCGAAGTACTCGAAGGGCTCGGTAATTTTTTCGGTAACTTCTTCTTTGCGGCCCGACATCAGCACCAGGGGAATGTTCTGGAGGTCTGGGTTCGCCTGAATTTCTTGGAAGACTTCCCAGCCGCTCATGCGGGGCAGCAAGAAGTCGAGCATGATTAGATTGGGGCGCTGGCTGCGAATGGCATCCATGCCTTCTACACCATCTTGGGCTTCAATGACTTCGAAATTGCCCTGGGGAAGCATGTCGCGCACCCGCATGCGAATCACCCGGCTATCATCGATGACCAAAATCCTATGATTTGCCACAGTTGATTCCTCTCGCGGTGTCGAAGGCCATGGTAGGCGGTGCCATTAAGTATAGTTCAGGTTTCCGGAAAGTCTGTGCTAGGGCTGAAGAATATAGCCGTAGCCAGGTGTGGGCTTTAGAGTACCCCGCCACCGACTCGCCCAATTAGCCCAGAACTGGCTTTAGTGTTCCCCCGCTGAGCCTCAAAACTGACAGCTGCCGCCTGGAAATACTGGGTTGAGTTTAGCCCCGCTAAGCCGTGGGAGACTCTGGAGCGAGCAGCAGATGGGCGGCCTGCTTCACCTGGTCGAAGGGGCTGGGGCTGGGCACTAGGGCGGGCAGCCGCACCACACACTGGTGGGGAAACAGCTCAGCGGGCAAATCATTGCCCGTTTGGTAGCGGTTGTGGACAATGTAGCGCTGGGCAATGCCGCGATCGCCCAGGGTGTGGTTGAGCCGACTGGCCTCGGCCAAAATCGCCGACTGGTTTTGCACCACGCCAATAAACTCGGTGTGCTGGGGGTCTTTGAGCTTGTCCTGGGCGGCCAGCACCCGCTGGCGCAGGGTGCGCAGGCGACCCATAAACTCCACCCGGCCCACCACATCTTTGTACTTAATCCAGAGCTTAAAGATCCACCCCAGCCAGTCGCCCAGGGCGGTGGGCATCTCCAGAAATCGCAGCAGGTGGCCAGTGGGGGCGGTGTCGAGCACAATTAGCTGCTGCTCGTTGCGCTCCAGCAAATCCATGACGGCGATCAGCGAGAGCATTTCATCAATGCCGGGCAGGGCCTGGGCCACGATCTGCCGCCAGGCGGCAGGGCCGTAGGCCATCTGAATGCCGCTGGCAATATCGCCATCGCCCGCCATCATGTCGGCCAGCTCCCACAGGTAGTCGGTGCGAAACTGGTCGAGCACCAGGTCGGCGCTGACCTCCTGAGCCTGGAGGTTGGGCAGCAGCAGGGTGGGTTCGTGGCCGAGGGGCTGGCCAAAGGCGTCGCCCAGGGAGTGGGCCGGGTCAATGGACATGACCCGCAGGTTGGCCTTGGGGTGGCGCTCGGCCAGCCCCCAGCTCAAGGCCGCTGACACGGTGGTTTTGCCCACGCCGCCCTTGCCGCCCACCACAATCAGTCGTCGGCCTGCGGAGATCAGGTCTTCCACGCCGGGGGAAATCGGCTGCGGCCACTGGAGTATGGAGGAGATCTCAGCGGCAGGATCGGCTAGCGTCTGCGCTGGAGTTAGGGGCTTGACCTGGAGCATGAGGGCATCGAGGGCAACGCCGCCCAGGGGCTCCTGGGTTTGGGCAGGTACCCACAGAACCGGCTGCCCCTGGGCGATCGCCTCAAACTCGGCCAGCACCCGGCGGTGAGGATCGTCTATATGACCAGATTCCTGAAGTACACGGTTGATCACGAGGCCTCCCAGAGGCACTCCCAACCTTCCTAGGGCAGTGATGAAGCGATCGCTCTCGGCCCAGCTCATCGGTTCAGGAATGCCGATTACCCAGCAGGCGGTGCGATTCCCAGCGGGATCGCCATGCGAATCGCGATCTTGAATCAGCGCCCGACCCTGCTCTAGATCGTGGCGCATGTCGGCGATGAATTGGTCGGCGCGATCGGGGGTGTAGCGCCCCGCCAGGGTTTCGGTCAGGGTGCGGTGCTTTTGCTGAAACTGCCCCAGCGCCTCTAGCAGGGTATCGAGAAAGTCCATTAGGGCAAACAGGCTGAGGGTGTGGCCGCTGGGGGCCATATCGACGACGACGCGATCGGCTTCGCGATCGCGCAAAATTCGCTGAATTTCCAGCAGCGCCATCAGCTCATCGAGGCCAGGCCAGCCCATGTCCCACACCGGGCTGAGGTCGTCCCCCTCCACAAAGCTGCCGCGCTCAACCAGCAGCTCTAGCACGGTGCCGTAGTCGGCCCGAAACTGCTCTAGCAGCGCCGCCGCATCCAGGGCGCGCACCTGCACGTTGGGCAGATCGGGTAGCGGGGTAGGGGTGTTGTCGACCGTCAGTTGCAGCACATCCCCCAGAGAGTGAGCCGGGTCGGTGGAGAGCAGCAGCACCGTTTCGTCGGGGTGCTGTTGGGCCAGCTGTCGCGCAAACCCACAGGAAAGAGTGGTTTTGCCCACGCCGCCCTTGCCACTAATCATGAACAATTGATGGGGCGATGATGCCAGCACAGTTAACCTTGCGCAATGCTGAACCTAATGTGCCCGTTGCTTCGCCGAACGTCAGCCTTACTACGAAACTTAATCGCCCAATTAAAATTAATAGTTCTGGTGAAGCAGTCTGTTTGAAAACCTTTTGCCCAAGGTGATGGTGGGCAGTGCCCACCCTACGCCATCCGCTGGAACATCTGGTGCAAGTAAGATACTTTCTTCCAGATATAGATTCGTTTAGACATAGAGCAAGTACCTGGGCCATACTTACCTATCCACCCGCCTACTCTTCCACCCACCTACTCTTCCCTACCGCACTGGGTTCTCGGGGCCGCGCCCGCGATAGGTGTCGATAAAGGTGGCGGCGGCTTCTGGCTCAAACTCGGGCAAAATCAGCTTCTTCGTCCAGGCGGTGAGCACGACTTCTTTGCCTAGCCCGGCCTTGGGCACCACCACCAGCCCATCCCAAAGGCCTGGAAACTCGTTGGCCCAGGCCGTGAGCGTATCCATGGCGACCTGGCCAGGCTGGTCAACATAGATCACGATGTTGCCGTGCTCGATGGAGTGCACCAGTTCTTCTAACCGCTGCTCTTGGGTGTAGACCCCCGGCAAAACAGGATTGGGATCGTGGGGGCCAGAGGTGGGGAAGTCGCTGTCGTAGTTAACCGCCTGACCGGGGCTAACGTGGGTCTGCCCCTGGTCGGGAAAGGTTTCGATCGCCGCCATCGCCGCTTCGCCAACGGTGGTATTGGGCTCAAAGGCCACTGACTGAGGGCGGTTGCGGTACCACAGCCCGCCAATTAGGGCGACCATGAGCGCGGCAATGCCCACTGGGCCAAGGATCAGCGACAGAGCGCTGGAGGAGTTACGGCGGCGCTTAGATCGTGCAGTCCGAGTCATAAATCCCAATTGTAAAACTATCAACATACGTCTCGTTGACCAGTGTAGCGGTGACCAAAGGAGATGGGGAATGGGGGACTAGACTCTGTAGTAAGCTATAGGGTTTAAGATAGAGATCTCGATAGTTGGAGGCTGACTATGGCTGTGGCAACGGGTCTCAAAATTGGCGATGTGGCTAAGCAGACTGGCGTAGCGGTAGGGGCACTGCGCTACTACGAAAGCCTGGGTTTGCTCAGCTCTGAACGGGGTGACAACGGCTATCGCTACTATTCCCCTGAAGCTGTGCATCAGGTGCAGTTTATTAAGAAAGCCCAGGCGCTGGGCTTTTCCCTGGAGGATGTGGGGGATGTGCTCAACGTGCACCAGCGGGGGGACGTGCCCTGCGGGTTTGTGCGATCGCTGCTGCAAGACAAAATTCAGCAGCTAGACGACCAAATTCAGCAGATGACAGCGTTTAAGGCAGATTTGGAAGACTATCGCGATCGCTGGGCCGAGTCGCAGCCCCGCCCTCAGCCAGGGGATATTTGCCCCCTGATTGAAACCGTGCCGCTGACGGCGTAGCCCCCGATCTGCAACCTATATTCACCCCTGCCGATGGGGTTTGATGCTGTGAGCTAAAATGAAAAGCTAGATCAATTCTGGATTTCTGGGATGCGATCGAGATGGATTTGGTTCTCACTGGCGGTTTAGGCGCAACATTTTGGCCATGGAAAGGATTGTAGTCGGGCTCTCTGGCGGCGTAGATAGTTCGGTAGCGGCAGCGACCCTGCACCAGCAGGGGTACGACGTGGTGGGCCTCACCCTGTGGCTGATGAAGGGCAAAGGCCAGTGCTGTTCTGAGGGCATGGTCGACGCGGCCAAACTCTGCGATGACCTGGGCATTGATTACCACGTGGTCGATAGCCGCGAAGTGTTTGAGCGCGAAATTATTAACTATTTAGTAGAGGGCTACGGCAGCGGCATTACGCCCCTGCCCTGCTCCCAGTGCAACCGGGCAGTGAAGTTTGGGCCGATGTTGCAGTATGCGCGGGAGGAGTTGGGGGCAGCTCGCATTGCCACCGGCCACTACGCCCGCATCACCCACAATGCTGAGACGGGCCGCTACGAACTCCTGCGGGCCGTAGACCCGGCCAAAGATCAGTCCTACTTTCTCTACGACCTCACTCAGGATTTGCTGGCCGCCTGCGACTTTCCTTTGGGGCACCAGACCAAGACCGAAACTCGCCGCATTGCCGCCGAGCTGGGCCTGCACACCGCCGCCAAGCCCGACAGCCAAGACCTATGCTTAATTGAGCACCACGGCTCGATGCAGACCTTCTTAGATAAATACCTGGCCCCCAAACCTGGGGATATTGTCGACACCGAAGGTCGCATCCTCGGTCAGCACACGGGCATTCACCACTACACCATTGGCCAACGCAAGGGCCTGGGTATTGCCGCCGCCAACCCGCTCTACGTGGTGGGCTTTGACATGGGCAAAAACCACGTGATTGTGGCCGATCGCAGCGATGCCCACCTACCCGACTGCACCGTGCAGCGGGTGAACTGGGTCGCGATCGATGCCCCCCAAGAGCCGATGAAGATCTCTGTACAGATTCGCTACCGCAGCGAGGCAGTGGGGGCAACGCTGGTGCCTCTACCGAGTGGAGATCGCACGGGCGATGGTCAAGAACCGGCCCTGAAGGGCCAACGCGTTCGTATTGTCTTTGACGAGCCGCAGTTTGGCGTGACCCCCGGCCAGGCGGCGGTGTGGTATGACGGCGATCGGGTTCTGGGCGGCGGGTTAATTGAAGCCGCTGTTCCCGAGATATCTGCCCCTGTGACCGAAGCTGGAGTCCTTAGCCATTGAGCGCGCTTATGACTTCTCAATCGCTAAAAACCCAGCTTCAAACCCTCACCGCTGCAGAAAAGGGAGACGCCATACAGATTCTGACTGAAACCTTAAGTCGGCCTTCCCTGGGCATTACTAAAACCCCTAAGGTAATGGGTGGTGATGCCTGCATTGCCAATACTCGCTTGCCAGTCTGGCTATTCATCAGCCTGCGGCAGCAGGGCGCTACGGATGCAGAACTGCTAGAGGCTTACTCTCACCTAACAGCGGCAGATTTGGTCAATGTTTGGGCCTACGTCAATGCCCACCCGGACGAAATTGCGATCGCCCTTCAAGAACAGGAAGCTGCGGACGGTGCCCCTGAACGTTAATCATGGCGAAGCTATACGCTGATGAGCAGTTTCCTCGTCCCGTTGTAGAAGCACTGCGTCGGTTGGGCCACAATGTCACGACCGTTCAAGCAGCCGGGCAAGCAGGAGCGGCTGATCCCGATGTTCTGACCTTTGCGATCGCCAATCAGCTCACGGTCTTAACTCAAAACCGCCGTAATTTCATTAAGTTACATCAACTGAATCCTAACCCTGCTGGAATCATTGTTTGCTCTGAAAATCGAGACTTTCTCGGACTAGCGCAACGGATTAATGATGCTATCTGCAACGAGACTTCGCTTCAAGGTAAGCTGCTGCGAGTTAGTCGTCCTGGA
The DNA here is from genome assembly GCA_003249105.1 of Leptolyngbya sp. Lineage (GTDB taxonomy): Bacteria > Cyanobacteriota > Cyanobacteriia > Phormidesmidales > Phormidesmidaceae > Nodosilinea. The sequence continues at coordinate 14,119 of QBLT01000080.1, forward strand.
TAGCTGTTTCAGGTGCATAACATTGTTACAAAGCCGCTCGAATCAGGTGCTGCCCTATGGCTGATATCACTAAAGACCAGCAACATCCTCAGTACAAGACCGATCGCCAGGTGGTCAACCAGCTTTTGGCGGGCGAAGCCACCGATTTCAACCTGGTCGAACTGGCCCGGCTGATGACTCGCTACGAGGGCTTTCCCGGTGCCCGCGACATTCAGACCGACCTCAAAAAGGCCCTCAACCGCTGGCAGCTCACCGAGGCCGAACTGTTTGAGAAAACCCGCGCCATCCACCAGCAGGGCGAGGTCTACAAAGGGCTAGGCCGAGGTCGCGAAGACTGGAGTTGATGTGCCTCTTAGCAGTCTTTGTCCCTTTCAGACCCGTGTCACAATATAGGAAAAGCGGAGCAAATCATGCCCCCCTCCACCACAGCAGCGCTTCTTAGCTTTGAAGACTACATTGCCTACGATGACGGTACTGAAAATCGCTATGAACTGGTGGATGGAGAGCTGATTGTCATGACTCCGCCAACCTTTCGGCACATGCTGATTGCCAAGTTCATCGAGCAGTGCTTGGATGCAGAAATCGCCCGCCTAGGTCTGGGATGGTTCTGCTTTCGGGAAGCCGGGGTGCGAACTGGCGTTAGAAAGTCGCGGTTGACAGACGTCTACGTGCTAACACTAGAGCAGGTTAGTGGTTTGATGAATCGAGCGGCGATCGCCCAGACCCCTCCACTGTTAGCGGTAGAAGTCGTCAGCCCCGACTCCATTACAAGAGACTATCGCTACAAGCGGACAGAATACGCGGCCCTGGAAATTCTCGAATACTGGATCGTGGATCCGCTGGAGTCGAAGGTGACGGTGCTGACTTTCAACGAAGGGCTCTACGACGAAGCCGTATTTTTGGGGGATCAGCCTCTGGTATCGCCGACGTTTACTGAGCTGTCGCTGTCAGTGGAGCAGATTTTGGCGGCGGGCAATCTGTCCTCGGGCTAGAAACCGGGTTGCTTTGTGGCAGTTGACCAGCCAACATCAGACTTACCAAAGAAACCCGGTTTCTCTCCACCGCGCCTGCCCCACAGCCAGCGGTATACTAGCCAGCTATGAGCAAAGCTAGTTCTACCCAGGGAGCGATCGCGGCAGGCCACGCCCTCACCGCCGAGGCCGGGGCCGAGATGCTGCGCCAGGGCGGCAACGCCTTTGACGCGGCGATCGCCGCTGCCTTTACCGCCTGCGTTACTGAGAGCGCCCTCACCTCCCTGGCGGGGGGCGGGTTCTTGCTGGCCCATACGGCGGCGGGCGAAAACCGGCTGTTCGACTTTTTTTGCCAGACCCCGCAATCCAAGGCGATCGGGCGATCGCCCGATTTCTACCCCATCCACGCCAACTTTGGCGACACCACCCAGGAGTTTCATATTGGCCTGGGATCAATGGCGGTGCCAGGGGCGATCGCCGGGCTGCTCCACGTTCACCACAAACTAGGGCGACTGCCGCTAGCGAATATCGTTGCTCCGGCTCAGCGCTGGGCGACAGAAGGCACTGAGGTAGAACCGTTTCGGGCCTACTGCTTTCAAATTTTGGCCCCGATTCTGACGGTGACCGCTGGGGCGAAGGCCATCTATGCACCGAGGGGAGAACTGCTCAAGGCGGGCGATCGCTTTTACCTGACCGATTTTGCTGCGTTTCTAGACGACCTAGTGCGCCACGGAGCCGACCTGTTTTATCAAGGGGATCTGGCTCGGGCGATCGCCCAAGTCTGCCAGACCCACGGCGGCTACCTCACCCTGGAGGATCTGCGAACCTACCAGGTCGTCGAGCGCGAGCCACTGACAGTGCCCTACGGCAGCGCCACTCTGCTCACCAACCCGCCCTCCAGTTCTGGCGGCACGCTGATTGCCTTTGCCCTGCACCTGTTAGCCCAGGCCAGCCCATCCCTCACCGACCACAGTAGCCCCCGCCACGTGGCTATTCTGAGGGAGATTATGCGCCTCACCAACCTGGCCCGCCAAACAGGGTACGACGATCATCTCTACCGCGCCGATATTGCCCAGGAATTTCTCAGCCCACCTCACCTCGCCCCATACCTGGCCGAGCTGCAAACCTTCCTCCGCCAGGGAAGCAGCAAGTGGGGCAGCACCACCCACATCAGCGTGGTCGATGGCGAGGGCAACGCCGCCAGCCTCACCACCTCCAACGGCGAAGGCTCGGCCTACGTCATCCCCGGCACCGGCATCATGATGAACAACATGCTGGGCGAAGAAGATCTCAACCCCCAGGGTTTTCACCAGTGGCCGACGAACCAGCGGATGTCGTCGATGATGGCCCCTACGCTGGTGTTGCAAGACGGCAGACCCCGCCTGGTGCTGGGGTCTGGCGGCTCAAACCGCATTCGCACAGCCATTTTGCAGGTGGTGTCGAACGTGCTCGACTTTGACATGGATATTGAAGCCGCCGTCAATGCGCCCCGCCTGCACTGGGAACGGGGAGCGCTGCATCTAGAGCCGGGTTATGAGCAGGCGGCGATCGCGGCCCAAGCCGTTACCAACGATGACGTTTGCACCTGGTGGCAAGCCCCCAGCATGTTTTTTGGCGGTGTCCATGCCGTGGCGGTGGATCCCGATGGCCAGCTCTCGGGCGTGGGCGACGGTCGCCGAGGCGGAGCCTGGGTTGTAGTCGATGGCTAGGGAATCCACCCGTCTCCATCCAAACGTGCCATCCGACCGTTGAAGCCCCAGTTTTCCGGCAAAGGGTGGGGTTGTTTGACACAATACCAATAGATTCCCTAAGCACAGCCCCAAGCATGGATTTCACCGCTGCCCTGCCCACATTTTTTATTACCCTGCGCGAAGGGGTAGAAGCCGCCCTGGTGGTTGGCATTGTGCTGGCCTGCCTGGCTAAGGCCAACCGCCAACGCCTCAACCCCTGGGCCTACGCTGGCATCGCCGCCGGGCTGGCCGGTAGCGTGATGCTCGGCATTGCCTTAGGACTGGGGCTTCAGCAGATTCAGCAGGTGCTACCCAGTCTGCAAATGGTGATCAAGCCACTGTTGAACGTGCTGTTTGGGGCGATCGCCATCATCATGCTGAGCTGGATGCTGCTGTGGATGACTCGCCAGGCCCGCAGCCTCAAGGGCGAAATCGAAGGTACGGTGCGATCGGCCCTCGACGACGCCCAAACCGCTGGCTGGAGCGTCTTTAGCCTGGTCTGCATCGCCGTGCTGCGCGAAGGGTTCGAAACCGTGCTGTTCATCTTCACCAACGTTGAGACCAGTGTGTCTGCCGTAGCGGGGGCCGTGGGTGGCCTACTCGGTGCCGTGCTCATCGGCCTAGCGCTATTTCGCTGGGGCTTGCGCATCAACCTCAAGCGCTTCTTTCAGGTGATGGGGATACTGCTGCTGCTGATCGTCGGCGGTCTAGTGGTTTCAGTCTTTAAGAATCTAGACGCCGCCCTAGCCGCCATCAGCCAAATCAACCCCGCCGCCGACCTCTGCTTCGCCCAAAGCTCCTGCATCCTCGGCCCGCTGGTGTGGGATGGCAGCACCATGCTGAGCGATCGCCAATTCCCCGGCATTGTCTTCAAAACCCTGCTCGGCTACCGCGATCACCTATATCTACTCCAAATCATTGCCTACCTGAGCTTTCTAGCCCTCGTCGGCAGCAGCTACTTCCGCAGCCTCAACCCCGCTCCCTCGACCACCACCACCC
>QBLT01000081.1 GCA_003249105.1 Leptolyngbya sp.
AGTCCTCCGAAGCGCTCATCTACATCGCCATGACTCGGGTCATGCTACGCAGGTTAGCTTGACGCTTTCGATACCCCGCCTCCGTGTTTTCAAATATCCTCTTAAGGTGCGATAGGGCTGGGGTTGAGGATTGGCAGACAGGCAACAGGGCTAGGGTGCCCCAAGGGGTAGCCCTTTGAATAGTAGCGACCCTGGCCAGTTGTGCTGGCTCCAACTCTAAAAGAATACATACCGGGGTTAGCACCGACCGGACTTTGGCAGGTTTGCCCAACCAACCAAGCGGGCGGCAGCATCTGGGGGAGCGATCGCGGGAGGCATTGGGGGAATGGTTCGGGGTCGCCGGGGTGCCAGACGTAGAACGCCAGGGTGCTGCCGGTGCAGTCGGTTGGGTGCAGGGTGATGACCATAGGGCTACTGGGCGAGGTGGCGAATTTGGACATCGGACACCTGGCGCTTGAGCATGGCGGCGGCTTCCATGACCCCTGCCAGAGAGGCGAGTAGTTCAGCGCAGCGGGCCTCGGTCAATTCGTTGAGCTGGTCAGGGGCCAGGGCGATCGCGGTGAGAGCCTGGGCAGCGCCTGTTACTTTGCCGTCGAGTTTGAGCCAGCGGGCAACTACTGCGGGGTCTTCCAGGTCAAAGAGCATACCGGCCTGCTCAACCTCTGGCGTGTTGAGGACAGCTACCGTGCGCTTTAGGGTGTCGTGGTTGTTGTCGATTTTGCCGGTGCGGATCATGTCCCACATCTTCTGCTGCTTGGCGGGCTCGATCACCTGTGCCATGTAGGCGGCTTGAAGTCGGGAGAGGTCGCCCCGGTTGAAGGCCTCTTGAGCCTCGGTGCAGAGCTGGAGAAGTTCAAGGCGCTCACTGATGCGGAAGACTTCTTTACCCAGGAATTTGGCCAGGTCTTTTTTGCTGTCAAAGAAACCCTCGTCGAGCATGTACTGATAACCCTTGGCCTCTTCCATCGGGGTCATATCTTTGCGGGCCAGGTTTTCGAGCATGGCCAGTGCCATGATGATCGAGTCAGGAACCGGAGAGCCATCGACGCAGCCGGTTTCTAGGCAGCCGACCTCTAGCACCTCAGCGATCGCGCAGGCCCGCCAGCGGCGCTCACCCGCGATGATCATGCCCTCTGGGGTGATGGTTACGGGCTGAAGTAGGTTGTTCTCGCGGATGCTGCCAGCCAGTTCATTCAGTGCCTCGCGGTCGAAGTGCTTGCGGGGCTGGTTGGGATTGGGGTAGACGTCGCCGTGGGCCTTGGTTTTGAGCTGTTGGTAGATTTCAACACCCTTGACCTTGAAGTAGCGGGCACCAACACGACGGGTGCGCTTGGGCTGAGCAGGTGCTTTGGCTTTGGCGGTAGCGGGCTTGCGAGTCTTGGTAGCGGTTGCGGTGGTTGCCATGATTGTGACCTCTGAATTACTCTGACCGGCCCCGGTGGGTGGGGTGGGTTGTTTTTGTCTATAACTAATAATACATCGGATAACTTCTAAAGTACAGTGTATTACGGAAAATAAAAACACTAAAAAGCCCGCCCTGCAAGGGTTGCAGGGCGGGCAGCTTGGCAGTCAAAACGGAAGCGGCGTTACCGATTTATAGAGTTAGCAGGCTGAGCTGAGTAGCGGCCTGCGCCATCTGGTCGGCAACGTCATTACCGATCGCACCCTCGAACTGCTGGCCCTGTAGCTGCTCCCAGCCGGGCACGGTGGTGTAGGTGCCGTCGGGGTTGCGGAAGCCTTCGGGGACTTCGATCTGTAGCTCGGACTCTTGCCAGTTGGCGGCGAGTCGGCGGTGGCAGAAGTCGGATGGTTTCTCGAAGCAGAGCAGGATGGGCCGAACCTTGGCCACCTCTGACTCGGGCAGGCCCAGGCTGCGGGCGTTCTCTTGAGCGATGCGGTACAGGTCGTCATGCACCTGCTGCGGGTCTAGCGCCTGCAAGATTTCCATGTAGAGGGGAATGTAGTCGTCAACCTCGGCAGACCGATACCAGGTGCCGGGTGCTAGTGCCTTATAGGTGGGATACTTCCCGTTGCACCACCTGGGCATGCTGCGGCTGATGGAGATTGCGCCGGGGGTGCCTGCCTTAGTTTTGGAGTAATAGCTAGTTAGCATTTTGTGACCTCTGTGATTTTTCTGCTTGGAATCGTTGGTTGAACTCGGCGCGCTTGCGCCGGTCATAGGCCTTGAACTTGGCCCGCCAGTTGGCCAGGGCTGTGGTCAGCCTGGGCTTATCGCCAGATACCAGCGCAAACTGGTACTCTTTGTCGGCCTCCTGAAAGGCGGTTTTTAGCTCGCCTAAAGTTTTGGCTGCCATGAGGGATACGTTTAATCTGCATCTTTATACTACCACTTAAAACCCTGAAAGCATCGCCCAGCAATGGTTTCAGCGATTTTGTAATATTCGCTGTTCAGAAAAACTCGCTTTGCTATACCGTATAGATATTACGCGGCTGCTCTGAGAGGGTGCCTACGACCTGTAGGCTCTGGGGTTTCATCGCCTCCAGCCGCTCCAACTTTTACCCCATGCCTTTCTTTGGTACAGTCCCCGGCAAATGTGTAGAGCAGGTTATTGGCACGGTTCCCTTCAAGGAATGGCCTGCTGTCTACGTTTGTTGCTCGGGGACGTTTCGCATTGAGCAGGCCTTGACTCAAGTGCTGGGCACCTGGGCACCCATCTACAGCAACGATGTCTCGCTCTACAGCAGTGTCTTGGGTGCCTGGCTGACGGGTGAGACGTTCGACATCGAGTTTCGCGAAGAGCTGAGTTTTGTCGATCGCTACGTCGATGATTTTGGTAGCCGAGTTGCTGCGGTGCTGGTGGCCCATGAGATGAGCCGGTTCAACCGGAACAATGACTATAGCCGCCAGATGTTTGGCTACTACTCCGAGCACTTCGGCACGTTCCACGCCAAGGCGCTGGAGAAGCTGGGCCACCTGCGGGAAACCATCAGCATTCGCCGGTACTTTGCTCGGGACTGGAGGGTACACCTCGACGAAGCGATCGAGGCCGGGGTTGGCATTGCTGCGTTCCCGCCGTTCATCATGGGCGACTACGAAAAGCAGTATCAGTTTTTGGAGCGTTGCGTTGCGTGGCCTGCCCCGAGTTATGACATGTACGACCCGAGCCAGCTGGGCGACATCATGGATCGCGTCGAAACTTCTGGAGTGCCCTACTGCATCCTGACGGATCAGACCTGGCCTGAGAAGCGTAAGCCGATGCTCCATTACGTTCAGGGGCGGAAGAAACCACACTTCTGTTTCTCCGACACACCCAAGAGCAGCGTTCGGCACATTACCTCTAACAATGCGCCGTTTAAGTATGAGCCGGTTGACCCCTGGGAGCTGCGGCCCCAGTCCGTCGTCGAAGTGGCCGAGGCACCAGGCGATGCCCTGAACTACTTCAAAGACATCTACCTCGCAACCAACATCATTCATACCGGAGGCCTGCGCGGGTACTTTGTCTTGCTCGATGGTAAGTACGCCGGGGGCATCATCTACGCCGACGCACAGCGCAGCATCGGTAGAGCCAATGCCCGCCGCGCCCTCTACGTTTTGTCTGATGTTGCTGTGACTGGCGATCGCCGTCTCTCGAAGCTGATCGCTATGCTGGCCACCAGCCACGACGTTGTTAGGCCGCTCTCCGTCCGACTGATGAAGCGGATTGAATGGGTGGTGACCACGGCGCGATCGCTGGGGCCGTCGTCGATGAAGTATCGCGACATCTACGACCTGGAGACTCGCGCCTACGACGAAGAGGAAGAACGGCACATCCTCAACTACATCGCGCAGGTCGTTCCCAAAAGCCCTCAGCAAATCTACAAGCAGTGGTTCAGGAAATATGCCAGCAAAGTCCAAAAGCCAGCCCGAGCAACAGGAACAGAAGCTACACCAGCAGCTGACTGACGACGGCGCGATCGAAACCAAGCGCTACCAACTCGACCCCCGCAAGATTCACCTCTTACCTGCTGGCGAGAATGCCCGGTACATGACGGCTGAGCAGATGGGCCGATTGGTCGCCAACCTCAAGCGCGATCGCACCCTGACATCTACGGTGCTGGTTTATCGGCTCGACCCAGATAGCGAAGAGGTAACGGCTATCTCAGGCAACCACCGCACCCAGGCGGCGCAGCAGGCCGAGCTGCCGGAGGTAGACGTAATCGAGATCGTTAGTCGGTTGTCGCCCGAGCGCCTGCGGGCCATCCAGCTTAGCCATAACTCGATCACGGGCCAAGACGATCTGAACATCCTCGCGGCCCTCTACGACGATCTACCCCTGGAAGAGAAGCTGTACTCAGGCCTCACCGATGACGATTTCCAGAACCTGCAACCCCTCGACTTGAGCGGGCTATCGGTCGGTCAGCCTGAGTACCAGGTCGTCGAACTAATGTTTTTCCCCGCTGAGGCAGAAACATTTCAGTCACTCATCCGCTCCATGAAGCTCAATGAGCGGGTGAAGCAGAGTTTTTGGATAGCCCATATCGAAGACTTCGATCGCGTCTTCGATGCCGTCGTGGGCACCAAGGAGGCTAAGAACATCCACAACACCGCCCTAGCCTTTCGTGCGATGGCCGAGCTGGCGCTAGAGCGACTGGAGCAGTTAGCCGCTGCACCACCTGCGGAGGCTACCAACGTTTCGGAGGCGGCAGCCGATGGCCAGGCCGAAGATTGAGATAACGGAGCGCGATCGCACCCAGATTGAAATCATGGCGGGTCTGGGCCTGACGGTCGAACAAATCGCGGCAATTCTCAACATCAGTAAGCGTACCTTCCATCGTTGGTGTAGCGACCCGGAGGTTTTGGCACTGTATAAAAAGGGGCTCTCCGGCGCGGAGATGACGATCGCCAAGAGTCTGTTCGACAAGGCTAAAGCTGGCGACACTACCGCTATCATCTGGTACGAGAAAACCCGAGCCAATCGCCGCGAAGTCACCCAGATTGAGGTAGTTGATGAGCGAGTTAAAGAAGAGCTGCGCGACTTCATGGACTTTCTGCGATCGCAGCTGCCAGCCGAGCAGTTTAACCAGTTGATCAATGACTATGCTGCTCGACGAAATCCTAAGCGAGTATCAAAAAAGTGAGGGTGACGATTCAGCGCTTTGGAAGGAGCGATCGCAGTTTGTCGCCCGGTCGCTCCGGGTCGGTGGTGCAGAGTTTGTTGCAGCGGCTCGCCAGTACGGTCGCACCGACCGGGGGCAAGAGCTGGATTGGCCGGTTTGGTTTGAGCAGCTGTTGCTAGCGATCGGAGACTTCCGCCTACAGCACACCCTAACTACTGGCCCCTCGCAGATTGGGAAGGCCCAGCCGTTAGATGCCAAGGTTTTGACACCTACCGGCTGGCGGCTGATGGGTGAGCTAATTCCTGGCGATCAGGTCATCGCGGCAGATGGCACTCCCTCAACAGTGATTGCCGTTTACCCTCAAGGGTTGAAGGACATCTATCGCGTTTCTTTCGACGATGGCAGTTCTGCCGAATGCTGCGACGATCATCTGTGGTACACCCAAACGGCCAGCGATCGCGGAGTCAAGGCTAAGCCAGGTGCCCTTAAACCCCGTGGCACTCGGCAGCGAGGCTGGGAGTTTACCGAGTATGGAGACCGGCCGGGAACGGTTAAGAGTCTTCGCGAGATACGCGACACGCTTTACATCGCCAAGCCAGACGGCTCTCTGTCACTGTTCCGAGGCAAACCACGCTCTAATCATTCCATCCCGCTAGTAAAGCCGGTTGAGATGCGATCGCAGCCTCTGCCGGTTCAGCCCTATACCTTGGGGGTTTTGCTAGGGGATGGCTCTTTAAGTACGGGTAAGAGCGTTGGCCTAAGCACGGCGGATCTGGAAGTAGTTGACCAGGTTCGCGCCGAGCTACCGCCCCATGTCCACATTAAAAAGAAGGACGGCGAGAACTGCGACTACGTGATCCGCACGGACTGGCGAGGGTATAACCTGCGTCGTCACGGCAACCCGTTGGTTAGGGCGTTAAGGGGTCTGGATGTCTTAGGTAAAAAGGCCGAACAGAAACGCATCCCAGAGCAGTATTTGAACGGAAACGCAAAGCAACGGCTAGCTCTGCTGCGCGGGTTGATGGATACTGACGGCGAGGTTAACAAGGCTGGGTCAACCTTGTTTTCGTCAGTGAGCTATGGGCTGGTCAGGGACGTTCAAGCGCTAGTGTGGTCGCTCGGTGGCCGTGCTGGAGAGATTAGGCCTAGGCAGACCTACTACACCCATAACGGCGATCGCAGGGCGGGACAGCCCTCTTACCAACTATGCTTCAGGTTGCCAGTTTGCCCGGTCACTATCCCGCGCAAAGTTGAACGCTGGAGGCTCTGTCACCCAAAAACATTTAGGCGCTTCATTCGAGACATTCAGCCTGTTGGCCAGAAGCCAGCTCAGTGCATCCTCATTGATCATCCCTCTCACCTCTACGTGACGGATGACTGGATCGTGACTCACAACACCCTGCCCCATAACCTGCTGAATGCCTACTGCCTGACGGTGGGCCGGTTAAACACGTTCACGGTCTACGACCTGGAGCGCACCCTACACCGCAACGTGCCGCTACAGTTCAAGCCAACCTTAGCCCGATGGATGGCAGAGGCCGGGTTGTCGGTGAAGGGTGGCCAGGCCAATGCTGGCGATCGCACGGGGCTGTCATCGGGCCGCAGCCAGAACAATACCCTGGTGCAGGTGAATGACGGGAATGCCATGTTTGGCTTTGCGTCTACGTCGGCGGAGGTGCGCGGCGATCGCACGGCGGCGGCGGGTTCTTCGGTCATCTCGTTAACGGCAGACATCTTGTTTATGGATGAGCGCTCAAAGTTTGCGCCTGGCTCGGCTGGCCCCCTGGTGCGTCGTCTGGATGCCAGTATTCTGCCGACTCGACCGATCAGGGAGCTGGGCACCCCAGGCGGTGGCTCGGGTATTGAGGCTGTGATCCGCACCGCCGACTACCACTTCTACCCTCACTACTGCTGCCCTGCCTGTGCCGCGATCGCACCCCTCGACCCAAAGGGCTGTCTCCTAAAACCGTTCGACACTGCCGACGCGGCGGGTAACCCGGTGATTCGGTATCTCAGTGAGAGCGGCAGACCGATCGCCAAGACAATGCCCGACGGCAGGATGGAGGCCTATTGGCATCACCACGACCCATACAACGCGATCGCTACCGCCTATTTTGGGTGCTCCAGATGTGGTGCAGAGTTAAGCGGCCAGGTGCGATCGCTGGCCTGGATGCAATGCCTAAAAACGGGTATCCGGTTACTCGACTTTTTGGATAGCCTGCCGGTGGCACCCCCATGGCCCAATCATCGGGTAGCGTTCCACCTAACGCCCCTGACCCGCGATCGCGAAACCAACGAAGCCGAGCGCCTCATCTTCGATGGCATCAACACCGCCAACCCGACCGACTGGCAGCAGCAGGGCCTGGGGCACCAGAGTGAAGAGTCTGCCAACTCGGTGCCGTTTGAATCCATCAGGGCTGCGATCGACGGGGCCAGGCCAACCGGCGATCCAGATTTTGTGCTGGCGGGCGTTGACCAGGGCCGGGGCGAAGATTGGCTATGGGTCTGCGCCTACCATCTCCCGCCCGGGTGGCGAGGGATGAAGACTGAGCTGGTCATCCAGCAGACCCTACGGCATGTCTTGTTTGGCGGCGACATCATGAGGGCCGAGTTGAGCGATCGCCTGGAGCTGCTAGGCGTGACCTTTGGCCTGGTAGACAACGAACCCGATCGCAGCGATGCCGCCTGGCTCTGTACTCAGACCCCCCTGGAGATGGCAGACCAGCGAGGCACCCTCAGCGATGCCGTGAAGCGTGGCAAGGTGAAGGACGGCGGCGAAGTGCTCGACAGCTGGTTTATCCGCAACGGCAAATTTCTGAAGCAGGTGCTCACCAGCTTTCTAACCCTGGCTCCAGACGGTGCACCACTCTACCGGCTGCCGCCCGCCTGGAGCCAATGGCTATCGAATACCTCCAGTGAGCGATCGCCCATCCGTCACCTGATGGCCCCAAGCCATGACCCGAGCACGGGTGAATGGTTCAGGGGCGAGGGGAACGTAGACGACATCTACTATGCCGCCATGTTCTGCGAGGCAGCGTTCTACATAAAACTGGCGACAGGGAACAGAAACCCCGCCGCCAGAATGCCCTATTCATCTCGTATCGCCCGCCGCCCCTACTGATTGCGATCGGAAACAGCGTTACCGATTTGCCAGGGTGTTGTCTTATTTCCCCCATACCACCTCTTCCGGCGTGTAGTTGTCCTTGAGCATGTGAACGGTATCAGCGATCGCCCCAGCGAGTAGAAGGGTAGCCCACTGGCTCAGTACAGCCGCCACAGCCAGCATAGGATAGCCGTCAGCCCACAACTGCCCCGCTCCACCCATCAAGAAGCTCCAGGGGGCACTGATGCCGAGCTGGGCCGCGATCGCAGCAACCAGGAAAACGTAGCAGACCCGGCACGGTAGACCGAAGGCCAGAGAGTGGCTGAGCCGCGACCTGTGGCCCACCAACTTGCCGTAGGGGAACCACAGGCAGCAGATCGCCCGCCAAAGAATAGACCCCTTCGAGCGGCTGCGCTGGTCGGCTACGTCTACGTCGGGAGTCGCGGCCCATTCCCAGATCGGCACGATCGCCCCAATAGTTGCCAGCCATGGGCTGAGGATAAGCGCCCCGATGGTGGCCACCGTGGCCCCGGCAACCACCGCAGCGAACAGATGCCCAGGGCGATCGCTGCCCATCAGCATCTTTTGGCATTGTTTGAGCGTGGGCAGTTTTACCTTGAGGCTGCCCCCACGCCGCGATCGCTTCTTAGGCTTGGGCTTAGGCATTTTCTAGATACCGCTCAATTATTAGCTGGGCCGAGCCGTTATTCCTGCGTGGCACACCTCAGCACCATCTGTCACTGGCTCAGGCAAATCACCAATAGCCGTATCCGTGATCACCCAGTCTTTTTGCATGTTGGGCTGTTCAGGATCTCTGATAGCGCAGAACCCTCGGTTCGCTCATTTTTCAGAGGTAGTGTCTGATTTCTCAATTGCCTACTATGGATAGCGGCATAAGAGGTAATTATACGCTACTGATAGATCGCTTCAAGTTGAAAAACGCTGCTGATAGCGTTAGCGAACCGAAAGTTTCAACGACCGGGGCCAGTCTGCCGCTAACTGTACCGGCTCGCAAACGGGATCGCCCATGCTCGCAAACGGCTTGATTTTGAGCTAGGTGCTTTGTGTAGAAAGGGTTTTCGCAGGAGGTGCAGCTGCGGCCTGGTTGCGGCGCGGGCAACTAGACAGGGTCACGGCGCGGCTCAATCTGGGATTACTCCCAGGCGCAGGAGCCTCAGCTTTCTCTAGGGAACGAACACTCCACCGTAATCTTTAGTCCCAAACCTTTCCCGAGAATGCAGGAACCCCGCTCGGTTCTGAAAGCTAAGCGGGTAGCTCGATAGGGTTTACGTCAGTGTCATTCAGCTAAAGCTCTTTGCTAGGCAGGTTGGGCAATGGCCGGGGTGTTATGGCCCAGCAGTTGCTAATGGCTGCTTCTTTAATGCTTTGCGGGCGGCATCTAATGTGCCGTTAAAGTGGCTGAGAATGAGCTTGGTAGCCGTTTTGACATCTTTGTCTTTGTAGGCTTGCAGTATATCTCGATGCTCTTTTTCAGAGGCTTCTTTACGAAAGGGTTGCTCGCTGAAAGAGAGGTTTATATAGATGGCCGACAGATCTGACAGCTGTTGTAGAGACTGCTTCAGTAGAGTAGCCTGGGCGGCATTATCTAGCTGGTTGTGGAACTGGCGATTGAGATCAACCCATAGCTCACGCTCAGTTGTGGCTTCCATTTGGGTCAATAGAACGGCAGCCTGCTGAAGATCTTGGGGGGTAATACGGGCAATACTCTTTTTGACGACGAGGGGAATCAGAACTGATCGCAGCTCGTAGACTTCCTCCAGATCACCCAGGGTTGGCATACGGACTACGGCTCCTTTAAACGCATCCAGCTCGATCAGACCTTGGGTACTGAGCTCGCGCAGCGCCTCGCGAATGGGCGTAACACTGACGTTAAAGGCTTCTGCTAGCTCCGACTGCACCAGACGGGTGCCGCCGGGTAACTGTCCTAGAAGAATCGCCTGCCGAAGGTGCTCAGTAACGGTGGCATGGGTAGTGCGGGGAGCTTGCTTGAAACTCCCCAATTGCAGCTTGACCAAGGTGGTGACTCCAAAATCTAAGGTCTGCCAGGGTAGATCAGCCGCTGTGGTGCCTTACAGAAGAACACGACATCTGGGCTATAACCCCAATTATTATGGCATCCTCACAAAGATCTTAGATCATATATGATGCATCATATATTTTGTAATCTATATTACGGTTTTGCTTCGGCGAGGCCAGTATAGTTGCGACAGATTGAGCAAGCGATGAGCTCCGATCTGCTGTTCGTCAGCGGTTAAGTTTCTGACCAGACCAATGGTTTATATGGTGCTGTAGGCCTAGGTCTGCGGCGTCTCTGTTGTATTGAGCGAATGGCTGTATGCCTATGACTTCTGTGTTGCTTCGCAATGCCACGGTGTTGCCCTTTACCCCCAAGGCGGCAGGGGGAATTGATCTATCGCCTCAGGTCGCAGATGTTTTGGTGGTGGGCGATCGCATCGCTCAGGTTGCCCCCAACCTAGAGGCCACTGCCGACCAGGTTATCGATGCCACCGATCAGCTCTTGATTCCCGGTTTTGTCGATAGCCACACCCATACCGTGGTGGGGGTTTTAGAAAAATGTGCCTACGAGGCGCTGCCGCTGGAGCTGTGGATGCTCTATCTGCCGCCCGATCAAAAACTCGATCCAAGACTGCACTACTTGTGTGCGGCGATCGCAGGTATAGAAGCTCTAAAAAACGGCACCACTACCCTGCAAGACGACCTTTACGCGCTCCCTTTCACCACCCCCGAAATTTTTGACGCTACCGCCCAGGCCTACTCAGACCTGGGCATCCGAGCCAGTCTCTCACTCCACGCCATCAACCAACCGCTGCATCACACCATCCCTTATTTGGGGGAACTGCTGCCCGAGGAGCTGAAGCAAACCTTTGTCGATGCCGTCAGAGAGTTTTCCATTGACAGCTGGACACAGTTATTTCGGGATCTGTACCAGCGCTGGCAGGGCAAAAACGGCCTGATTACTACGGTGCTAGCTCCCTCTGCGGCCCAGCGGGTGACGCCGGAACTGATGCAGTGCATCGGTGCGCTCTCAGCGGAGTATGACGTACCCATTCACGCCCACCTGCTAGAAACCCGCACCCAGGCGGTGACAGGGCTAGAGTTCTTTGGCGAGACCATTATTCAGTACGCCCAGCGCCACGGTCTGCTGACCCATCGCACCACCATTGCCCACGGTATCTGGCTCACCCCAGAGGATATTGATCTGGTGGCGGCAGCCGGGGCCACCATTGTGCATAACCCGGTGAGCAACTACCGTCTGTGCAGCGGCATTGCGTCTATCCAGGCGCTACAAGCAGCGGGGGTAAACATTGCCCTGGGTACTGACGGCATGGACAGCTTTAACCTGTTTAACGTCATCCGCGCCGCGGGGTTGACCCATTCGGTCATCGACTCCGACTACAAACGCTATCCCAAGGCGGCGGATGTGTTGCAGTGGGCTACCGCTGGCGGGGCGAGGTCCGCACTGTTGCAAAACGAGGTGGGGTCGATCGCCGCCGGGATGAAGGCCGACTTTGTGCTGTACGACCTCAATGCCCTCAGCTTTACCCCCTGCCATCAACTGCCTATACACCTGGTCTATGCGGAAGATGGGCGCTCGGTTCGCCATGTGTTTGTCAACGGCCAGAGGGTGGTGGCCAATGGTCAGGTTTCAACCCTCAACGAAGCCGATATTCTGGCCGAGTTTCGCGATCGCCTGCCGGAATACCACCGCCTGCGTGAGGGCTTCCACCGGCAGGGGGCCAGGTTGCGACCCGCCATGGATAAGGTCTATCAGCGGGCGATGGCCCATCCTCTGGCCATAGACAACTTTAGCCGGGCTGGCCTTAGCCACCAAACGCTTGCACCTGGGGCTGCCGAGGTCAGCGCGGTGCTCTAATCGCCCTCATATCTCACAGAGACTTCTCATGGAGAAAGAGGGAGAGGCATCTGCTCACAGCTTTTTGTTTTTTGTTCTTCAAAAGGAGATTACCCATGACCGTTAGCTCTCGTCGTAAGTTTTTGCAGTATGCCTCCCTCACGTCCCTAGGGTTGGCAGCGGCTAAGTTAGGGGCCTGTTCTGACCAGTCATCGCCGAGCGCGGGGGGAACTACTCCCAGCGGTGGCGGCACCATTCGGGTGCTGTCCTGGCCGGGGTATGAAGACAAGACCGTGGTCAGCCAGTTCGAAGCAGACACCGGTATCCGGGTTGAGTTTAAGAACTACGTGGGCGGAGAGCAGATGCTGCAACTGGTGAGCCAGTCGCCGCCGGGCACCTACGATTCGATTGTGGCCGATGCCGAATATCTGCCCAAGCTAATTGCCCTGGGGGCGATCGAACCTCTAAACGCCAGCGACTTTCCAGAATTCAAGAACTATGTGCCCGCCTATCAGGACATGCCGCTGTTCTACGACCAGGGCAAGATGATGGCGATCGCGACCCGCTATGGATTCTATGGCATGGCCGTCAATACCGACGTGATTTCTGTGGAGGAGGCTGAAGACTGGAACCTGCTGCTCAGTCCAGAACTCAAGGGCAAGGTGGCCATGTTTGACTGGTACCTGCCCAACATGGGTGACTTCAGCCTAGCCGTCTTCCCCAACCGCGAGAACCCCTTCGATCTCACCGATGCCGAACTGCAACAGGTGAAGGAGTGGATGTTGCAGCTAAAACCCAACATGTCGCTGATTTCTCAAAACTTCCAGGACGTCACCAACTCTTTCTTAACTGGTGGTGTGGTTGCTGCCCCGATTGGTGACTGGCTGATTCAAAATCTGGTGGCCGATGGGCACAGCAACTTTACAGCCGTAATCCCCAAGCAGGGTGCCATCCGCTGGAGCGAGGGGGCTACCTTGCTCACCTCCAGCACCAACAAAGAGCAGACCATGGAGTGGATGCGCTATATGACCCGACCTGAGCCCCAGGCCCGCCTAGCCAATGTCGCCGCTTCTAAATGCCAAGTGCCCAATCTGAAGGCGATCGACTTGATGAATGATGCCGAAAAATCTCTGCTGGGCTACGTCCCTGACCCCAAGGTCACTAGCAAAACTATTGCCGAGGTGAAGACCGAACTGACCGTGCCCCGCCGCCTGCCCACCCAGCAGCCCGATAAGGTCTGGCAAGACATCTACAACGAGTTTAAGACCAGCTAACAGCGCCGTAGGGTGCCAGTTAAGCAACCAGGGTGCTCTGCTAATTACCAAAGCATCCTGGTTTCTAGCCAGAGCGTGCCGCACCGCTCGACTCAAGGAGGATGCTCAAGATCGAGAGCGGTGCATTATCTTCCGAACCAACTATTTGAGAAGAGTTACCCAGCTTTGCTTGCCCAGAGTGCGCCCTAGTACTGGAGCAGAACAGCACCAAAATTCACCCACATCCTAGGAGCCCAATGATGGTTCTCACCCAAGCCCCGCTGCACCTGTCTTCCTCTCAGGCCATGTCTACCCACAATCTGGAATTGGTCAATATTTACAAGCGCTACGGTGCCCTTACCGTTCTCGATGACATTAACCTCAACGTCAGGGCCGGAGAATTTATTGCCATCATGGGGCCGAGTGGCTGTGGCAAAACCACCCTGCTACGGGTGATTGCCGGGTTAGATGGTGTATCAGATGGGCAGGTGTTGCTCCAGGGCCAAGACATTACTGCTCTACCGGTGAACAAACGGAACACTCCTCTGGTATGGCAAAGTTTTGCCCTCTTTCCCCATCTCAATGTGCGAGAAAATATGGCCTTTGGCCTTGCCATTGCCCGTACCCCCAAAGCCGACATTCAGCAGCGAGTGCAAGAGATGGCCGTCATGCTCAACCTGGAGCCGCTTTTAGATCGCCGGATCAGCCAGTTAAGCGGGGGCCAAAAGCAGCGGGTTGCGATCGCCCGCTCCTTGGTTACCAAACCCAATATCTTGCTGCTAGATGAACCTATGAGCGCTCTCGACCCCCATCTGCGAGTGCGCATGCAGGGCGAACTCAAGCGCTTGCAGCAGGCTTTAGGCATCTCCTTTTTCTATGTCACCCACAATCAGAATGAGGCTTTTTCGATGGCCGATCGCGTGGTGGTGATGAACCAGGGCCGCATCGAGCAAATCGGCTCCCCAGCAGAGATCTACAACGCCCCCGCCACCCACTTTGTAGCCGAGTTTGTCGGCAACAATAACCTGTTTGACGGCGAAGTCGTGGCAACCTCTGGTCAAACGATTCATATCCGCTGTCCCCTGGGCATCATTCAGGCCCCGATGCGGCAGCGGCAGCACCCGGTGGGCGATCGCGTCACCGTCGTGGTACCTGCTGATCGGATGGCAATCACTGATGGCAGCCCTACAGAAAACAGCATCAAGGCCACTCTGAGGGCCAAGGAATTTATCGGCTCCCAGGTCATTTATTTTCTGGAGACGAACACTGGGCAAGAAATTAAGCTGATCCAGCAGCAGTCTCTTAACGACAGTCTGCGGGTACCGATCAATGCCGAATTAGAACTGGTCTGGCAGATAGAGGACACGATTTTGCTAGGGGAGCGGGGGTTGAGAAATGAGTGAAGCGATAGAGCCTATGAGATGTGTCATTTTGGAGGAGGTTAATTTGTGGCTAATGCAACGCTATCAAAACAGCAAAATCGACGGACAAAAACTCCCAATGAGTCCAGTCTTTTAGGTATGGCTTGCCTGGCACCAGCCATTATCTACGACAGCCTGCTTTTTTTGCTGCCACTGTTCTTCTTAATCTGGATCGGATTTTGGACCGTTGACAACTATCAGCTGGTACCGGGATTTTCTCTCTCCAACTACAGCGATATCTTTCAGCAATTTTTTACCCGATCTCGCTATGCTTTTGCCATTGGCCAATCGCTATGGGTGAGCGCTACAGCTACCCTGCTAGCACTGCTGTTCTGCTACCCCTTTGCGATGGTGCTGGCCTTTACCGTACCGGCCCGCTGGCAGCGACTGGGAATTTTGTTAGCGATCGTACCCTTCTGGAGCAGCTACATTCTTCGCCTCTATGCCTGGCAGACCTTGCTAAATCGGGAGGGTTTGCTGAATTCTCTCCTGCTGCGGCTGGGGCTGATACAAGCGCCTTTAGAAATCGTCTTCACCCAGAATGGTACGCGGATTGGGCTGATTCACTACCTAGCTCCGATCATGATTTTAATTCTGTACCTAGCCCTCAAGAATGTGGATCGCACCCTGCTCAGCGCGGCTCAAAATTTAGGAGCCAATCGTTGGCAGGTATTCTGTCGGGTGCTGCTGCCATTGACTCGCCCTGGCATTGTCTACAGTGCAGTATTTGGCATGATTATCAGCTTGGGAGATGTGTTGTCAGGCATCATTTTAGGAGGTGGCACGGGGCGGTCAATCTTTGGCAACTTGCCTCTTTTTTCCACCATGATTTTGAACGAGTATTCTGCTTCGACTAACCTGCCCCGTACCTCTGCTCTAGCCACCATTTTAATTTTCATTATGGTGCTTATTTTAGTGATCGGTAGCCAATTTTCTCAGACAGAATCATGAGGAACACTATGCTTGATCGCAGCGCAAAAAGCTCGGTAGACAACGCTCTAAATTGGACCGGATGGGTTTATTTGATTCTGGGCTTTGGCTTCCTATTTATGCCGATTTTTGCCCTGGTGTTGTTTTCTTTTGAAACCAGCCGTCTCCCCACCTTACCCTGGACGGGGTGGACACTCAGCTGGTACAACGCGCTCTGGGCTGATGGCCGCTTAATTGTCGCCCTCAAACACAGTCTAATCGTTTCTCCCATCGCCGCGACCGTAGCTACTATCGTTGGTTTTCTAGCGGCCTATGCCCTGAATCGATTTGATTTTCTGGGCAAAAAATTACTGTCTATTCTGATGGTTGTGCCGGTGCTAATCCCGCCGCTAATTATGGGGGTAGCCTTTTTAGGGCTGTTATCGCGGGTAAATTTGCAGGGCACATTGCTGAGCGTAGTGCTGACCCACGGGGTGATTTTGATACCTACGGCGATCGCGCTGATCACCATTCGTCTAGCCCAAATGCCTAAGGACTTAGAGCAAGCAGCCTGGAACCTGGGTGCCACCGAATGGCAAGCGCTGCTCAAAGTCGTTATCCCCTGGTCGGTTCCAGGCATTGCTGGAGCCTGGTTGCTGGCCTTTACCTTCTCCTTTGATGAGTTTATTATTGCCTGGTTCGTCTCCGGGTTTCAGCCCACGCTACCGGTGGCAATCTATAGCTTTATGGCCTTTAATTTAGACCCATCGCTAAATGCGATCGGCACCATTATTTTTGCCATTTCAGTACTGATGCTCATTGGTGTGGAAGTCATTTTAATGCCTATTGTGTTTGATAAGTAAGTACCCTGCATCACCTTTCTGCGTCATGTCGTTGGTTGCGATGACATTGCTTAATTACGCTCCCCTACTGATCAGAAAACACTATGATTGCCTCAACGCCAGACACCACAAACGCTGCAATGCTTTCCTTCGTGCCCGCAGAAATGGCGGATCCAGCGCCGTACCATTTGCTCACTAGTATTGTCGCACCCCGTCCCATAGCCTGGGTGTCTACCATCAGCGCTGAAGGCGTGCCCAACTTGGCCCCCTACTCTTTTTATAATGCCGTTGCCGGGTTTCCGCCCACAATAATGTTGTCAGTCTCTTACCGCAGGCGCGAACCTAAGGAAAAAGACACCCTGCGCAATGTCAAAGCAACAGGCGAATTTGTCTCCCATGTAGTGGACGAAACGATGGCAGAAGCAATGTTACAAACTTCCATCGAGTTTTCCTATGGAGTCAGTGAATTTGACCAGACAGGATTAAAATCTCTGCCATCGATAGATGTATGCCCCCCTCGCATTAAAAATGCTTCAGTTGCAATGGAGTGTAAGGTCACTCAAATTATGCCAGTAGAGGGCACAACCAATGTGATGATTTTGGGGCGGGTAATTCGATTTCATGTGCGTAAGGACCTGTATCGTCCAGAGCTTGGACTGGTGAATACCGTTGCAATGCAACCTATTACCCGACTGGGCGGCAGCAAAGAATACACTAAGGGTGGTGAGCTATTTTTTCTAGATCCTCCCAAATCTAGATTAGATGCTTAATTCGACATTCCATTCGACAGAACCATCGCTCGTCTCAGTCAGTAGCCAACCCATCTGAGATGGTATGAAGGCACTGAAAACGCCAAAGACGTTGCGGGTATCTTCTGGGAGGAGACAACTGTACAAGCCCTTCGTCGTATCTAAGGTCATACGCTTGCGCTGTTTTTTGAGGTGATGCGACAGGTTTGTGCGCAGTGGCCTTAACCTGCTAAAGGCTTGTGGGTTGAATAGTTGCCTGCGCGCGCAGCTATCCGTTCTGGCTTACTCCACACCTATTCTTGCGGGAGGCCCTGACATAGTTGAGTGGTAATCGTCCAGCACCACGCTGGACAAATTGTGGAACGTCTTATGAAAGAGCTAGCGAGAGAAACTGTGATGCTGCTCTGAGGCGCGGGCAACTAGCCTGGGCAACTAATCAGCCAATCTGCAGCCTTAGAGTGCTCCAAGAAATAAAGCATCCATTTACTAGGCAGCCTGTGGGGTAATT
>QBLT01000082.1 GCA_003249105.1 Leptolyngbya sp.
CATCGTTCACCGGCCCCGCCCCCACCACCGCCTCTTCGTAGAGGCGCATGTGCTCTTTACCCATGAGAACAGGCGGCTGCACAAATGAGAAGTAGGGGTAGTAGGGGATGAAGGTTTCTGGAAAGACGATTAGCTTTACCCCGGCTTGGGCCGCCTGGGCAATGGTTTCCAGCACCTTTTCGGTGGTGCCGTCGCAGCTAAACAGCACGGGGCTAATTTGGGCCGCAGCGGCTCGAATGATTTTGGTGTAATCCATGGGCGTTGGGGGAGCGAGGAGGGGTGCGGTGGGCTATCTGGAAGCCCTCACCCTAGCCCTCTCCCAGGGGGAGAGGGAACTAGAGAATGTCAACCTTCCCTCTCCCTAGGGAGAGGGACTAGGGGAGAGGGTTCTACATGGTCCAGGTGTCGAGGATGAAGGCCCCTTCCTTGCGGTGCATGAGCACGAGGTCGAGCACGTCGAGGGGGTTGATGGGGCGAATGCCGGGGATGAGGGAAGGCTCGCCGTGGCCGTAGAGGGCCTGGAGGGCAAAGCGGCAGGCGTAGACCTTACCGCCTAGCTCCATCACCTTGACGATTTGGTTGTTCATCGCCATGTGACCGGGGAAAGCTTCGTCGCCCAGCTTGGGAAAGCCCCGCTGCACCCCCAGGGTGACGCCAGGGCCGTAGAGCAGCACGGAGGTTTCAAAACCTTTGCGGATGAGGCGAGTGGCCTGGAGCAGGTTTACCAGACCAATGGAGCCTTCAAAGGCCACGGTGTGGAAGGTGATCAGGGCCTTTTCGCCGGGTTCGGCCTGCACATCGGGAAATACTTTCTCTTCGTAATCAACCAGAAAATCCCCAGCCTGGTGGGCTGGCAAAGTTACTTCAGGCATAAATTTCAGTTCCTTGCATTGCTGGCAGCGCGGCATGTCTGGCTGCACGTTTCAGCACCTTACGGGCGATCGCAGGAGGCTCCCGTATCAGCAACTACAAACTTTGGCGGTCTGACCTAATCAACAGGGGCGCGCGGGCAGATCGCTAGTTTGGGGGTTTGGGCTTAGGGATACCCCTATCACTTTCGATAGGTAGGCTGGTCAAATTCACGCTCGACGAGGGTAGGGCAGGGCGATCGCATCTACCCTACCTGCCACTAGCGCTAGATCGAGACTTTCGGTAGCCGGGGTTACAAGCATCCCCTGAGCAACGGCCTAGGGTACGAAAAAGAACCTCGGCTCATTCCACACTTTTCAGGACGTACGGTATGACTATGCACTACGGCGTAATTGTGATCGGCGGCGGCCAGGCAGGGCTGTCGATTAGCTACTGCCTCAGTCGCCTAGGCATTGACCACATCATTTTTGAGCAGCACCAGGTGGCTTACTCCTGGCGCACCAAGCGGTGGGATTCGTTCTGCTTAGTCACCCCCAATTGGCAGTGCCAGCTGCCCGGCTTTCCCTACCCTGGCGACGATCCCGAGGGCTTCATGGGCCGCGACGCCATTGTGGAATACATCGAGCGCTACGCCAACCACTTTGACCTGCCGCTCAAAACGGGGGTCAAGGTAGAGCGGGTGCGCCAGCCCGAGGGCGGCGGTTTTGAGGTGGTGACCAACCAGGGCATCTTTACCGCTGATCAAGTGGTGGTCGCCACAGGCGGCTACCACACCCCCAAAATTCCTCGTCTGGCGGAGCGTCTAGCACCCGATATTGTGCAACTGCACTCGGCAGAATATCGCAACCCTGAGTCGTTGCCTGAGGGCGCGGTACTGGTAGTGGGCACCGGCCAGTCGGGCTGTCAGATTGCCGAAGACCTACATCTGGCAGGCCGCAAGGTGCATTTGTGTGTGGGGGGGGCGCCGCGATCGCCCCGCCGCTACCGAGGCAAAGACGTGGTGGAATGGCTCGACCAAATGGGCTACTACGACCTGGCGATCGACGACCACCCCCAAAAAGACACCGTGCGCCACAAGACCAACCACTACGTCACCGGGCGCGGCGGCGGGCGCGAAATTGACCTGCGCCACTTTGCCTTACAGGGAATGGGGCTGCACGGGCGACTCACAGATATTCAGGGCACCCAGCTCACCTTCAGCGATGACCTGAAGGAAAATCTCGACCAAGCCGATGCCGTCGCCGAAAGCATCAAGCGCACCATCGACACCTACATCGAGAAGAACGGCATTGACGCGCCCATGGACCCGCCCTATCGGCCCGTGTGGGAACCGGAATCTGTCGATACCGACATGGATTACCAAGAAGCCAACATTACCTCGGTGATCTGGTGCATCGGCTACGGTCTCGACTTTCGCTGGGTCGAGCTACCCGTGTTTGACGGTCAAGGCTACCCCGGCCACCGTCGAGGCGTTACTGCTGTGCCAGGGCTATATTTCCTTGGCCTGCCCTGGCTCTACACCTGGGGGTCTGCTCGGTTCTCCGGCATTGCCCGCGACGCTGAGTATCTGGCAGAGCAGGTTGCTGCTCGATCTGGAGCCAGCCCTCTCCGTGCCCTACAGACCGTCAACGAAGTAGCAATGGGATCGTAGAAGATCTCTGAGAGAGGCATTGCTAAGCGTTTAGCGTTCGCGGCAAGAATACTCTTCCCTCAGCCACAATTCAGCGCTAGGCATGCTGCGAGCCTCATGCTTGAGGATTTCGGTTTTCGAGCCAACGTTGCAGCGAGGTTTGACTTTCTCCCGAAGGTTGGCCCAGCAAAATATTCTTCAGGCTGATGTCTTCATCAAGTTCTGGCCAATGAATGCCTGCTTGACTGCCGGTTAATCGCCAGTTATTACGTTCTGCCGAAGTGCCGTGGAGCAATCGAGGATACCAAGCCAGCGGTACAGCGATAACGCGACCGTCAGATAGATCAACCGTGAGCAGGTCGGCAGAAATAGAAACCTGCTGAATTTCAGGGATGTTGAGGATTTCAACCATTGAAGAAGTCATGCCAAGCCTCCAATAACTGCTGCTGATTGTCCTCGGTCAACGCTTGAAGGCGGTTTATCTCGTTAGACGAAAACCCCCTGTTGGACTGAAGCCTGACTGGAGTCAGCCAAAACTTAGCCTCATTGCTGTCGCGCTCAATATGAACGTGGGCTGGCTCATCGCGATCGCCCGCGTAACAGAAGAAGCGGTAGGGGCCAACACGAAGTAACGTGGGCATCGTGGCTATATACGCTCCCAAACACTTTAATTGTAGGCTTGCATCGCCTGAAGGTTAGTCAGGACTGCCCCAGTTCCTTGGACCGCACATAGGCCGATCGCACCGCTTCAATCAGGGCCGATCGCAGCCCACCTGCCTCTAGGGCCGCAATCCCTGCAATGGTAGTACCGCCGGGGCTAGTGACGCGGTCTTTGAGTACGGCAGGGTGGAGGTCGCCCTGGTGCAGCAGCTCGCCGGTGCCGCGTACGGTGGCGATCGCCAGCTCCAGGGCGATCGCCCTCGGCAACCCCACCGCCACCCCACCATCGGCCAAAGCCTCCACCACCAACGCAATGTAGCCTGGCCCAGACCCTGAGAGCGCCGTCACCGCATCCATCTGCGACTCGGGCACCTCGACTACGGTGCCAACGCTGGCAAAGATAGCGCGAGCCTGTTCTCGATGGGTAGCGCTCACGGTCTCCCCTGCGGCCAGGGCCGTTACCCCCGCCCCTACCGTAGCAGGCGTATTGGGCATCGCTCGCACTACTGCCCAGCCTAAGAATTCTTTTTCGAGCCGGGCCAGGGGCACCCCAGCCAAAATCGACAGCAGCAGCGGCGGCTTCTCTCGATTTGGGAATCTGAGATTTTCGGCTACTGCCCCCAGCATCTGAGGTTTAATCGCTAGCAATACAGTTTCAGCGGCATCAATTACAGCTTGATTCTCTGCGGTAGTCTGCACACCGTAGGTGTGGTGCAAAACCTCTCGCCGAGCGGCCTGGGGGTCGCTCACGATCACCGCCCCAGGCGCAAAAATCCCTTGATTAAGAAGGCGGGCGATGAGAGCTTCTCCCATCATCCCGCCGCCGATAACCCCAAATGTTGCCTCAGGCATAACCATCCTCACCGACGACTCGATCATCTGCGATCGCTAGTGAAGACAATAACCTAAGGTAGCTCCCGGTACTAGACCGGGAGCAGTGATAGTCACGTGTTGATTAAACGTTTATAGCGCTAGGCCATGCGAGCTATAGACTCAGAACCCCAAGCGGGAGCCGGGGGCATTTGGCCGGGCATGGGCATACCCTGGGGCTGACCCATGAAGACTTCTTCTTCGTACTCGGTGGGGGTGCTCACCTGTACGCAGTTGGGCGTAAACAGGAAGATGCTTTCGCCGATGCGCTCTTGGTGCCCGTCGATGGCATAGGTGCCGCCCGCCACAAAGTCAACAGCACGTTGAGCCTGATCGGGATCCATAATGGTAAGATTGAGAACCACCGACTTCCGCTCCCGCAGAGCCTGAATGGCTTGGGGCATTTCCTCAAAGGAGCGGGGTTCCATCACCACCACTTCGGAGGTGCCATTCATAGCACCAGGCATACCAATTACGTTGCTGGCCATCGGGGTCATTCCTGCATCAGTGGGCATCATTCGTTCGCGACGGGGGCGGCTCCGGCGAATTTCTTCGGGCTGGGGCTGCTGCACAATGGGCTGGGTATTTTCTTCTTGGTAGAGGTTCTGGTACTCCTCTCCATCCATTTCTTCGTATTCGTAGTCGTAGTCTGCTGGGTCGTTAAGGCCAACGAAGTCCCGCAGTTTAGAAAACATGTTGCTCACAACTTACACTCCACGATGACTATCACTCTGGTAGACCAACCCCTGGGCCATTGACCAATGGGGGACTATCATGCTCCGGTTATCCGAGGGCCATGATAGCGCCAAATTTCCATTTGCAACGGCTGTTGAGAAATATTAGTGGGGTTAGTCTGGGGTTATGGGGTAGTCAGCCCCTCTAGGAGGGTAGCTAACTGCCTAAACCTAGTCTAAGAACCCAGCGATAGAACGACACCGTAGGGTGACTTTTCTCTCTGAGCTAGGGCAGGCTTAGGGTTTGGGTTAATATCCTGTACGCAGAATATTGAGTCCACAGTATACACGAAATCAAAAAAAGGAAGGGTCGATTCACAATTAGTTAAAGTTTTTTCTGAATAAGGTTTGGGTTTGCGTCAAACCGTAAATTTCTGTTTGGGAGAATAACAGGAATCTAAAGCGGTTAGCGATCGCCCCAACCCGTTACCCCGCCGCTGTCTCTGTCACCGGTTTAAGTTAGAAACTGCGGCAGAAAATGGCCATATTCTACCCTAGCTGAGTTAGGCCGATGGCGGTCGAGCGCCAAACAGGATGGTGCCTAGTCGCACCATGGTGGCTCCACAGGCGATCGCAACCTGATAATCTCCCGACATGCCCAAGGAAAGCTGGTCGATGTGCAGGCGACTAAAGCCCTGCTGGTTGATGCGATCGCCTAGCCCCCTGGCCCCAAAAAAGACATCGCGCACGGTTGCCGCGCTGGCTCCCTGGGGTGGGATGGCCATTAGGCCACGAATCTTGAGATGAGTCAGCTGATCTAGTTCGGGCAGCAGGGCGTCTAGCTCGGCCAGGTCAAGGCCAGACTTGGGCGGGTCGGGCACGATTTTGACCTGGAGGCAGCACTGAGGCACCCGATTTAGCTCTCCAGCGATCGCATCCAGCCGCTGGGCCAGCTTCAGGCTATCGACCGAGTGAATCCAATCGAAGTGTTCAACGGCTTTGCGGGCTTTGTTGGTTTGCAGACTGCCGATTAGGTGCCAGGTGATGTCGGGCAGGTCGCTGAGATCGGCTTGTTTAGCGATCGCCTCCTGCACCCGACTTTCGCCAAAGTGGCGGACTCCCCGGCTGTAGGCGGCGCGAATGGTGTCTACCGACAAAAACTTGGTGACCGCAATCAGCGTCACCGTAGATGGGATGCTTTGCCGAATGCGGTCAAACTGCTCAGGCAGGGCACCGGGGGCAGCGGTCATTGAAAGGTTTGCTTGTAGGTGTGCTGGAGGCGATCGAAGTCAGCCTGCTGGCCTGCCCGCCGCAGAGTCCGCAGGCGGCTTTCAAGCATCAGGCGCGCGTTGCTGCGGCCCAGGGGTTGAAACACGAGCCCCTCAGCCGGGGAATTAGTGACCAAAAAAAACAGCCGCTGGGCGTAGAGCGTGGCATACAGCTCTTGACCATCATCTACTATGCATACTCTGAAGAGCAGGCCAAAATTAGGGTGATTGAGATAGGTTTCTGTGCTCATTCAAGTATGGGAGAGGCTCTCCTTACGACAGGATGATGGTTGTGTCTGTTCAATTCGCCACATGCATTCTAGAACCTGGTGTGCTGTATGCATGCATTCTCAATGAGATCGGCCATGGGTTTACGGGGAATAGCGGAGTTAACTCAACCCCAGCGCCAGCAGCTGTGCCCTGGCTTTTTGCAGAGATTCTTGCCATTCTTTGGCCGGATCACTGTCGGCTACAATGCCGGCCCCAACCTGACCCCACACGGTAGACGCGGTCGTTAAGCTATCAGTATGCCCAAACAACAGGGTGCGAATCAGAATATTGAGATCGAGATAGCCCCGGCGATCGAGATAGCCGCAGGAGCCGTAGAACAGGCTGCGGCGCACGGGTTCTAGGTCTTCAATAATTTCCATGCAGCGCACCTTGGGGCAACCGGTAATGGTGCCGCCAGGGAAAACGGCGCGAATCAGGTCGATGGCCGTAGGTTGGCGCAGCCTCCCAAAACGGGAATCGCTCCCGATCTTTCCCACCACGTTGCTCACTAGATGCATCACGTGGCTGTAGTATTCCACCGTCAGCAGTTCATTCACTTGCACGGTGCCCCACTGGCACACCCGCCCCAAGTCGTTGCGCTCCAGATCCACTAGCATGATGTGCTCGGCCCGCTCTTTGGGGTTACTGAGCAGGGTTTGGGCCAGCTCTGCATCCTGTTCTGGGGTCAATCCCCGGGGACGGGTTCCGGCAATGGGGCGGGTTTGGGCAATACCATTCTGCAACTTCACCAGGCGCTCGGGCGAACAGCTGATCACGTCACCCCAGGGGGTGCGCCAGTAGCAGGCAAAGGGCGACGGGTTGATGCGCTGGAGCTGGCGGTACAGCGCCCAGCTATGCACTGTGGTCTCGGTCGAGAACCGGAGAGAAAGATTGACTTGGAACACATCCCCCGCCTGGATATGCTGTTTGGCCCGCAGGACGGCCTGCTGATACTCTGCCGCTGCCATACCCAGGGTCACAGCGCGGGGATCGCCCATCACTGGCGCAACTAGAGCCTCTGCCGTTGCTGGTGAACTGAGCTGCTTCTCCATAGCATCCAGTGCCTTAGGGGATGGCGCAAACAGCCACAGCCGCTGAACCTGGTGGTCGAGGACGGCAAAGGTGGCTGGCTTGTACCAGAGTGCGACGGGGAAGGGTAAGGGATCGTCATTTAATGTGGGCAGCCGCTCGATTTCCCAGGCCAAGTCGTAGCCTAGCCAGCCCAGCCAGCCTCCCGTAAACGGCAGCGTTTGCTCGGCGATCGCGGCTTCGTCACCCCAAAGCTGTAGCTGATCTCCCTCGGCTAACCGTTCGCTCAGCATGGGTAGAATGTTGCCCACCGCTGGAGTCCACACCTGTGGAAGCGCTCCAGCGGGGCAAGGTGGCCCAGCACAGATAGAGTAGCGACTGTGAATAGCGTGGGGCTGGGCGGCGGTGGGTAGGGGATAGGGGCTCTCTAGCAGAGCCACCAGGTTGGTGAGACTGGGGGGCTGCTGTAATAGGTCGCTGTAAAGGGCGGAGAAGATGTCGCTGCCGGTGCGGTGATTGAGGGGCTGCGATCGCACCCACCAGTTCAAATCTCGCCTCCCCAAACCCACCGCGCCCACCAAAACACGACTAATAGCCCTAGAGCAAACCAGTCCCACGACCGCAGCACCATCTGGTACCAGCGCACCCGGTGCTCATTGGGGCTGGTGAAGCCGCGCACCTCCATCGCTGCTGCAATCTGTTCAGCCCGCAGCAGCAGGTTTTGCAGTAGGCGCTCCATCACCGCCAGCCACACCTGGGCCGAGCCGCGAAAGCCCAGCTTCTTCCAGTTGATGGCACGGGTCTGCACCGATCGCACCAAATTTTGCACCTCCTCCAGCACCAGGGGAATGAACCGCAGGGAGAGCGTCACCGTTAGGGCAATCTCGGTCACCGGCAGGCGAAACCACCGCAGCGGGGCCATCAGCGCCTCTAGGGCCACGGTGATCTCCTCTGGGGCGGTGGTCAGCAAAAACAGGTTGGTGCCGTAGATTAGCGTAAACAGCAGGGTGCCAATGCGAATGCCCAGATCGAGCGATCGCCGCGTCACCGTAATCGGCCCCCAGTCAAACACCACGTAGCGATAAGCCGTGGGCTGAGGCAGTTCGGGCAGCACCTCCGGCGGATTCTCTAAAGTAACCATGTCGGCTGGGGTAGGTAGCCGAGGCGTCTGCGCCACCTGAAGCCCGTCGGGCATCACAAAGGTCAGCAACATCACAATGCCGCTGAGCGCTACTAGCCAGCCCATCTGCTGTCGCCACACCCGCAGTGGAATCAGCGCCGCCAACGTCAGCAGCACCAGCAGCGCCACCAGCCCAAATCGCCAGTAGGCATTCGCCAAAATCGGCGTCACCAAAATGCTCATCAGCCAGGCCATTTTGACCCTGGGGTCAAGCCGGTGCAACCAGGTCACCGGCTGCTCCAAATAAAGGCCAATGGGTAGCGATCGAAGAAGGTCCATCTATATCGACTGGGAACGGTTGACCGTAGGGTGGGCACCGCCCACCGTTGCATCAATGGATTTGCCGAAGATCACCTTATACTCTCGTTGCTCGGTTGGGATTATTGCGCTCCAGGTCGCGCATCGCCTTACCCCGCCAAAAGATGCGAATGGGCGTGCCTTCAAAGCCCAGGTTCTCGCGAAACTGCCGCTCCACATAGCGACGGTAGTTGTCTTTGAGCAGGTGAGGATCGTTGACAAATAGCGTAAAGGACGGCGGCCGTACGGTAACCTGGGTGCCATAGTAGATGCGGCCCTGGCGACCCTGGCGGGTAGTGGGCGGTGTGTGCCACTTGACCGCATCTTCGAGCACTTCGTTCACCACCGAGGTGCTGACCCGGCGGCGGTGCTGCTCCACCGCCTGATCGACCAGTTCTAGAATTTTGGGCACCCGCTGGCCGGTCTTGGCGCTGACGAAGATGCGCTTGGCCCAGTCGAGAAAGTTCAGTCGGGCAGAAATTTGGTGGTCAAAGTCGTAGATGGTGTGGCTGTCTTTTTCCACCGCATCCCATTTGTTGACGACGATGATGCAGGCGCGGCCATCTTCTTCAATGCGGCCCGCCAGCTTTTGGTCTTGCTCGGTGACACCATCCAAGGCGTCGATCACCAGCAGCACCACATCGGCGCGGCGAATGGCTTTAAAGGCGCGGTTGATGCCAAAAAATTCTGGCCCATACTCAACGCTCTTTTTCTTGCGAATGCCGGCGGTGTCGATCAGGCGATAGATTTTGTCGCCGTGCTGCACCTGCATGTCGATCGCATCGCGGGTCGTGCCCGAAATCGGGCTGACAATGGCGCGGGTTTCGCCCACAAAGGCATTCAGCAGGCTCGATTTGCCCACGTTGGGCCGCCCCACAATGGCGACTTTGATTTCCTCTTCTTCGACTTCTTCCACGGTTTCGGGCAGGAACTCCACCAGGGCGTCGAGCAGCTCGCCTGTGCCGTTGCCGTGGATGCCAGAGACGGCGTAGGGCTCACCCAACCCCAGCTCCCAAAACTGCGCCGCCTGCACCAGGCCGTTATCCAGCGATTCGCACTTGTTGACCGCCAGCAGCACAGGGACAGACTGCTGCCGCAGCCAGGAGGCAATTTCGCGATCTGATTCGGTGGGGCCAACCTTGCCGTCGACCACAAATACAGCAGCGCTGGCCTCGGTAAGAGCCAACTGGGCCTGTTCGCGAATGTAGGGCAGAAATTCGGTGTCGTCGTCGAAGACCAGGCCGCCGGTATCGACCACCAGGTAGTCGCGATCGCGCCAGAAGGCAGGCTGGTAGGTGCGATCGCGCGTCACCCCCGGCTGGTCGTAGACAATGGCGTCTTGAGCCCCGGCCAGGCGGTTCACTAAGGTAGATTTGCCCACATTTGGGCGTCCGATAACCGCAACAACAGGCAGTGGCATAGCTTGGGCCTTTTAGGCAGATGAATGGTTCAGTAGACCTGGAAGCCACACATTGCTAGACGCCCAGATCATCGTTGAGAAAATCTTCTCAATCTTTCCATTGTAGTCAAGAGATCACGGTCTGGGAAAGTTAGGTGATTAAAGGATGACCTATAGAAGGTAACTGAGACTAGGGCTTCAATGCGATCGAGGCGATCATTAGCTGATGGCCTAGCGATTATCACTAGACCAAAGGTAGGCAATGCTCACCCTAGAGCAAGCTCTCTTACCAGAAAGCTGTCAGTTATTTTCTCAGTTCGAAGGTGGGCAATGCCCACCCTACGAAGTTTTTTTAGGCCGCTAGAATTTTGTCGTCTAGGGCAAAATCAATCGCGGCTTTGTCTGCGCCAGAGGCCAGATAGTCGTTCTGGAACGAATCTTTTAGCCCTGCCACCAGGTCGTAGGTGGGTGCCCAACCTAGCTCGGCCTGGGCTTTATCGATCGCGGTAAAGAAGTGCTGCACCCGCATAGGAAACGCCTTGGCCTTGCCGAAGTCAAAGGCTTTGGGGTCGTAGTGGACGATTTTGAGCGTATCGGGATCTTTGCCAGCGGCGGTGGCGCAGGCGCGAGCGAGTCCGTCGAAGGTGACGGCTTTTTCGCCAGAGATATTGTAGATCTGGCCGATCGCCGTCTCGTTGCCCAGCACTGCTGCCATGGCGGTGGCCAAGTCTTGCACATGGCCGAGCTGGGTGAGGTGCATGCCGTTACCGGGAATGGGAATGGGGCGATCGCGCACCACCCGATCAAAGAACCAGGCCTCTAGCGGGTTGTAGTTCTGTGGGCCATAGATATAGACCGGGCGCACCGAGGTAAAGGGCACTCCCTGGGCTTGCAGGTAGGCTTCGGTTTCAAACTTGCCCTTGTGGCGACTTTTAGGATCCACCGCATCGCCTTCGATGTGGGGCATTTGGTCAGACTTGAGGTACACCCCGGCGGAGCTGACGTAGACAAAGTGCTGAAGCCTATCGCCAAATAGCTCAACTAGGGGCTGGGTATCGCTCAGCTCGCGCCCGTTGTTGTCAAAGATGGCGTCGAAGGTTTCGCCCGCCAGCTGGTTGAGGCTGGTGGGGTCGGTGCGATCGCCCACAATCGTCGGCACCCCCGCCACCGGCGCGGGATGGTTGCCCCGGTTAAACAGCACCACCTCGTGGCCCTGCTCAATCAATAGCTTGGTTAGATACACCCCAATAAACCGGGTGCCACCCATGACCAGTACGCGCATTGCCCTCTCCTTCCTGCTAACCAGCGGCTGCGGAACATGTTGTAAGAACCATGCTGCCAGACCCGCTGAACTTAATGTATGTATATTAAGCTGCGCCGATCCCCCAAATTCCTTCGAAGAATCAAGGGATTTGGGCTCAAACCCGTTAAGCAAACCAGTAGATAACGGCCCAGGTCTTACGCTAGGGGGGGAACCCGCCTAAAATGTTATGAGTTGAGCACCGGCCTTAACATCCCAAGCGCGAGATTGTCTCTACATGCGAGAGCTGGACAACGCCTATCGAATTTTGGAGCTAGAGCCCGGTGCCTCTTTGGAGGATATCAACCAGGCCTACAAAGACCTGGTGTTCGTCTGGCATCCAGACCGCATTCCCCAAGACAACGAGCGACTCTACCAAAAAGCCCAAGACAAGATCAAAGCGCTGAACCACGCGCGAGATTTGCTGCGATCGCACAGCCGCAATGGACGCAGCAGCGCCAGCTCAGCCAGCACCCGCTACGGCACCGCCAGCAGCAGCTACCGACCCTCAGCAGCGAGCAGTTACGGCAGTGGTGACTATCGCTCTACCTACAGCAAC
Organism: Leptolyngbya sp.; assembly: GCA_003249105.1. Taxonomy (GTDB): domain Bacteria; phylum Cyanobacteriota; class Cyanobacteriia; order Phormidesmidales; family Phormidesmidaceae; genus Nodosilinea. The sequence continues at coordinate 12,007 of QBLT01000082.1, forward strand.
GGCTATAACAGTAACGGCTACGGCAGCAGTAGTTACGGCAGTGCTCAACCTCGAGATGTTGATGGCGAAGACGATCAGCGATCGGGCTCCCACAATCGCTACTACCGCTACCAGCGCAGCACCTACGGCGGCAGTTACTACGGAGCCAGCCAGAGCGACAGCAACCCATCCTCCAGCTCCAGTACATCCAGCTCTAGCACATCTAGCAGCGGCCCCTCTTCAAGCGCGAGCACGGGTCAGTCGCAAACCTACCGTGAGCGGCGCGATGCAGCGGCGGGGGTCGGGGGCGATAAAACTGCCAGCACTAACGGCAGTTCGAGCAGCCAGAGCCAGGCCAGCTCTAGCAACGGCAAAGCCTCTACCTCTAGCTCGACCCCCAGCAGCCAGGCCAGCCCCAAACCCGCCAACGACTCCTACAACAGCTATAACGCCCACACCCGCAACGGAGCCGCGCGATCGCGCCAAAGCCCCGACCTCAGCGGCACTGACATGAGCGGAGCCAACCTGCGCGAAAAAGACTTTGGAGGACGCAACCTCAGCGAGGCCAACCTCAGTGGGGCCGACCTCAGCGACGCCTTTTTGCACAAGGTCAACCTCAACCGGGCCAACCTCAGCAAGGCGAAACTGTTTCGCGCCAACCTGCTCCAGGCCGACCTCAGCCACGCCAACCTGCGCGAGGCCGACCTAATTGGGGCCGACTTTAGCGGGGCCGACCTCAGCGGGGCCGACCTCAGCGGCGCGAAGGTGGCCGTGGGGGGCCGCACCATGGTCAAGCTCACTGGCGCTATTCTCACCGGGGCGATCATGCCCGATGGATCCATTCATGATTAGTTTTTGATCGGTTGGAATAGCGGTCTAGGGCATAGGGTTCTAAGGTATAAGGTGAGGGGCATTGCCTGAAACCTTGAACCCTACATCTGATAAGTAGATCTCCCTATGTCTTCGTAGGATGGGTTAGCGAAGCATAACCCATGCGGGTGTTGGGTTTCGTTCCTCAACCGCAACCTACATCTGGTCATTTTGTCATTTTATTTATGGCAACCTACTTATCTCTGCTCCCTGGTCACCGTCCCAAGTAATCGGCCACGCTTTGATTAAACGCCTCAGGTTCTACCAGGTGGGGCCAGTGGTTGCCGGGGATGGTCTGTATTTGCAGGTTGGGCAGGTGGGTGCGGTAGGGTTTAAGCTGCCAAGCCGTGCGATTAAGCCCGGCCTGGGGCAGCAGCAGTAGGGTCGGTACCGCCAGATCTGTGGTCAGACCAGCTCGATGCAGAATGTCGCTAAATACGCCGTTGCGAGCGGCGATCGCAAACTTACTCCCCCAGCGGCCATCGGGCTTCTGCTCCATGCCAGCCTTAAACACGGCGGCTTGCAGCGGGCTCCAGCCCCGGTACTGCTTCAGGGTGCGGGCAACGGATTCTGCTGCTTCATAGCTCTCAAACGGCCCCATGACTTTCAAAAAGGGTAGGGTGCGATAGAGCAGGGGAAACGTGGGCTGCAACCACCTCGGCAGCTGGTTCACAAAAAACGGATCCACCAGAATCAACCGACGCATGCGCTGGGGTTGCCGCTTGGCCCACAGCAGCGCCAGTTTGGCCGCCCAAGAATGGGCTATGACGGTGATTTGATCAGCGTGACCGGCGATCGCCAGCGATTCTAAATCGTCAACCAGTTCAAGGGCATCATAGGCAGAGACATCGTCGGGCTTGCCGCTATCGCCATGACCGCGCAGGTCGGGGGCCAGACAGCGATAGCGCGGCCCCAAAGTTTCGGCTAGGCTCTGCCACACCAACCCGTGGTCGGCTAGCCCATGGAGCAGCATCAGGGGTTCTCCGTCGCCCCACTGGTGGTAGGTCAGAGGCACAGACGCGCTAGATAACGTGTGATGAACATAAGACATCGTTCGATCAGCCTTTGCCGGAGAACAGGCAGGGTTGCTACCCAGGTAGAGGAGCTGAGCGCGATCGCCAGGGCACCAGACTCATCAATCCTCTACCGCTCAATGTTTTCCCCTTGGACTGCCTCGGGCAAAATCAGCATGGCATCGCCAAAGGAATAGAAGCGGTAGTCGTGTTGAATAGCGGTTTCATAGAGCCCCAGCAACCGCTCTCGGCCAATCAACGCGCTGACCAGCATCAGCAGACTAGAGCCCGGCAGGTGAAAGTTGGTAATCAACCCATCGATTGCTCGGTACTTATAACCGGGGTAAATAAACAGGTTGACTTTGCCCTGGTAGGGTTGCAGTTCGCCGCCTTGGGCAGCGCCTTCTAGAGCCCGCACCACCGTTGTGCCAACGGCAATCACTCGCCCGCCTCGGGCTTTGGTGGCGTTGATCTGGGCTACGGTTTCTGGCGAAACGTCGATCCATTCGCCGTGCATTTTGTGGTCGAGAATGTTGTCGGTCTCCACCGGGCGAAAGGTGCCCACGCCAACGTGGAGGGTAATGTGCGATCGCCCCACCCCCTTCTCCTCCAGCTGCTCAAATAGCTCTGGGGTGAAATGCAGCCCTGCCGTCGGAGCCGCCACCGCCCCAGGGGTCTCAGCATAGACCGTCTGGTATTGCTCAGCAGAAGCCGCCGTGTCGGTAATGTAGGGCGGCAGAGGAACTTCCCCCAGGCGCTCAAACAGGGCCAATAGGGACTCACTGCCCTGGGGCTCAAACTTCAGCAGGCGACCGTTGGTCTCAGGGTCGGTGGCCAGCACCTGGGCCACCAGATCGGGCTGGCTGGGGTTGGGGCCAAAATGCACCGTAGCCCCTGGCTTGAGGCGGCGACCAGGACGCACCAGGGCCAGCCACTGGTTGTCGCCCCGATCCTCCAGCAAAAACACTTCGACCTGGGCACCACTGGGTTTATACCCAGGTAGCCGGGCCGGGATCACCCGGGTGTCATTGAGAACCAGCAAATCCCCCGGTTGTAGCAGGGCAGGCAGGTCGCGGAAGTGGTGATGACCGTGGGTAGTGGGGCGATCAACCACCAGCAAACGCGACGAATCCCTTGGTGTAACTGGGGTTTGGGCAATTTTTTCTGGCGGAAGAGAATATTGGTAGGATGCCAGGGAATACTCATCAAAAGGGAGCTGAACCCTTGGATCCGTCTCTGGGGCAAGTTTTGAACTATCGCACATCGTCTAGCAGGTTGGGTGGATACACCCAGGTGGAGTAGGGGGACTTAACCCTAACAACCTCAGGGCTAATCCCAGACAATAAGGACATAAGAACTCTAGCACCTGCCTAAAGGTCAATGATGGAATACACCTACTATCTCGCCAATGCCAGTTTGACCCTCCGTGTGGTTGAACACCTGCTGGGCACCCCGAGATTGCCCCTAGAATTTATGACGGTGATTCATCAGATCGATGGATGGGTCATTCGAGTCAAGATGAACGACAACATTGGCGTTCCCGATGCCGAAGACTTTCGTGCCTACATGAATGAGCTGGGGGTAGCCTACGACCCCGGCATTCGGGTACGCATGGCGCTGTGGGGCCTGGAAACCGGGCAGTCGCCCATTGATGTGATGCGCCGCTACCAGGTGGCGATCGTCTCCCACGGCAAGCCCGATCGCGAAGAGATTGAAGCCTTCCGCCGTCAGTTCGTCATGGGCCTGGGCTACTGCCCCGAAACCCTGGCTTGAGCGGCTTTGCGGGGCATCCTTACCGATGGCTCTGCTGATCTCAAGACATGTCCCTATGGGGTGGGGTAACCTGCCCCATTTTTTTTGCCTCCTATTTTCTGACCCATAGGGCCAGCCCACCGCTGCGCCCCCGAGCGGCCACATAGCCTTCCTCAGCCAAAAAGAACGAGAAAAACGGCAGTTTAGCGACCGAAGTAGCCGCAAAATCCCCTGCTTTAGCGGCTTTGCTGCGCAGGGGAACATTAATCAGCGTCAAATTACCTACCAGTACCTGAAGGCGAGCAAAATCGAAGGCCAGTAGATTTTTCTTCGGCAAAAACTTGGCTGGCCCTGTAAACCGCAGTTTGGCTGGCCCCACCTGAAGCTGGTTTTGAATGGTGAGCTGGTCGTCGTCGCGGCTGAAGCAGAGGGAGGCGATCGCAACCCCCGGCATATAAAACCCGCTACCCTGCGGTTTCCCCGCTTTGTAGGCGGGCTTTTTGGGTGCCGTGAACCGCAGCCGCCAGGTGCCCAACAGCGCCTCGGGGGCCAACTGCCGCCGTTCGGCCTTGGTTTGCCGCTCGGCCTCCAGCAGAGCCGCTGTCACCTGCGGGGCGCTGGGTTTTGCCCCAGAGGCAGCGGCCTCTAAAACCGGGGGCGTAGGTACAGTGGCGCGATCGATAACGGTCATAGGGGCTCCAGAAAACAGGTAGGGCGACGCAGGATGAACGGGTCTTGCCACGCTGAGCAAGATTTGATCCGGCGATCGGTTGAAGTCTGACTCAATTCATTATGACAACGCCTGCGGGTGGACTGGGCGATGGCGGAGCCTCCCCTGGGGGAATCGCCCCCAGCCCCGGTCTTTGGCCCTGGCTCTGGCATAATGGGCCTATTCTTTACTGCCCGTGCGCCGCTATGGCTACCACTCCGCGATTGCCTCTGCTGCGCAACCCAGCCGCTAAACCGGCGGCCAACGTGTCGATGGTGCTGATGGGGGTGGGCCTGGCCATCACCCTAGCGTTTGTTCTGATTGCCCTGCTAGCGCCGCTGATGGAGAGCTGGGGCTGGCTGCTCGACCCCACCACCGCCCTGCAAAACCCCATCCATGAACCTCCCGGCGGTGCCCACTGGTTTGGCACCACACGGCAGGGCTATGACGTGTTTTCGCGCACGCTGTTTGGCACCCGCGCCGCCTGGCAGGTGGTGCTGCTGGCCACGCTGCTGAGTGTGGCGATCGGGGTGCCCCTGGGCATGGTCAGCGGCTACCTGGGCGGCTGGCTCGATCGCGCCCTGTTGTTTTTTATGGATACGATCTATACCCTGCCGGGGCTGCTGCTCTCGGTCACCCTGGCCTTTGTGGTGGGTCGGGGGGTGGTAAACGCGGCGATCGCCCTCAGCATTGCCTACATTCCCCAGTACTACCGGGTGGTGCGCAACCACACCGTCAGCGTCAAGACCGAGCTGTTTATCGAAGCTGCCCAGGCCATGGGGGCTTCGACCTGGACGGTGCTGACCCGCTACCTGTTTCTCAACGTGATTCAGAGCGTGCCGGTGCTGTTTACCCTCAACGCCGCCGACGCCATTTTGGTGCTGGGAGGGTTAGGGTTCCTGGGGTTGGGCCTGCCCGAGCAGGTGCCCGAGTGGGGGGCCGACATTCGCCAGGCCCTCGATGCGCTACCCACGGGCATCTGGTGGACTGCGCTATTTCCAGGGCTGGCCCTAACCCTGATGGTGACGGGGCTATCCCTGGTGGGTGAGGGGCTGAACGAGTTGATGAACCCCCTGCTGCGCCGCGAAAACTGGCGCTAGCCCGACTCTTCAGGGAAGACCGATGTTCTAGGGATCTGAGCTATGTCGATATATAGTTCTAAAGCTAGGCGATACTCCCTACGGAGCACATGAGATTAGATGAGATCGACAATAGTAAGACAATTTACAGTTGGGCTAGTGGTTTGTCAGGCTTAGGACTTGGGATAACTAAGTAGTGACCTATAGAGCC
>QBLT01000083.1:0-1398 GCA_003249105.1 Leptolyngbya sp.
CCCCTCATCCAGGCTGTATTTCTACCTATGGCAGCATGAGTTTTCGATCTACTGAGGCTGGGGTCTACCCCGATGCTGTGGGCGACGATACGACTTGGCACCGCAGATGGGTGGGGTTGTCGGGCAATTCGGTGCCGGGCTGTTTTACCCTAGACGAAAAAACGGTAGCCTAGGGAGAAGATAAATTGTGATCCCCAGCGTGTTCGGCATCTTAGCGGGTGTAGGGCACGTTTTGTTTACCTGATTTCCCCGATTGTAAGGTTGGACCCTGCCTGTGCCCAAGGTTGGCATTATCTACAACGACGTTAAGCCTGTGGCCTGCCAGGCCGCTCTCGAATGGGAGGAAAAACTGACTCGTCGAGGCTACACCGTCAGCCTGGCCACCGGCATGGGCGGCATCTTGGGTTATTCTCAGCCCGAGCGTCCTGTTTGCCATACTCCCCTCGATAGCCTAGTGCCGCCCCATTTTGACGCCGATATGAGTTTTGCGGTGGTGCTGGGGGGCGATGGCACGGTGCTGTCGGCCTTTCGGCAGCTCGCCCCAATCGGGGTGCCCATACTGACGGTAAACACCGGTCACATGGGCTTTTTGACCGAGGCTTACCTAAACCAGTTGCCCCAGGCCATTGACCAGGTGCTGGCGGGCGACTACGAAATTGAAGAGCGAGGCATGCTAGCGGTACGCCTGTTCCATGAGTCTAGTCTCGTGTGGGAAGCGCTCTGCCTCAACGAAATGGTGCTGCACCGGGAGCCCCTGACCAGCATGTGTCATTTTGAAGTGGCGATTGGCTGCCACTCGCCGGTGGATATTGCGGCTGACGGCATTATCGTATCGACGCCGACGGGGTCTACGGCCTACTCGCTCTCGGCGGGGGGGCCAGTGATTGCCCCTGGGGTGTCCGTGACTCAGCTCATTCCCATTTGCCCGCACTCTTTGGCATCGCGGGGGCTGGTGTTTCCCGATCGCGAGCAGGTGGTGATTCGCTCGGCCAACCCTGACCCCCTAGTGCTGATTGTGGACGGCAACGCGGGCTGCTACGTGATGACTAAAGACGAGGTGAGCGCCTGCCGCGCCCCCTACCCGGCTCGGTTCATTCGGCTAAAACCACCCGAGTTCTTTACCGTGCTACGGGAGAAGCTGGGCTGGGGGCTGCCGCATATTGCTAAGCCCACGTCGGTGGAGATGCCGTGAGGAGTGGGTGAGTGGGTAAATGGGTAGGAGCCGACCCCTGTGTCTGCCCTGCATCGGGTGAATGGGTGGGTGGGTGGACAACTCGGGGCAGCTCAGTGGGAATACTGGTCTGAACCCTACACGCCCCTGTTGCTATGGATTGGCCCACCATTGCTGTGATTATTCCCACCTACCGGCGGGAGGCGGGGCTGTGCGACACCATTCGC
>QBLT01000083.1:1508-17442 GCA_003249105.1 Leptolyngbya sp.
CAGAGTCATCAGCCTGAGACCCGGCGACAGTTGGAGAGTTGGGCAGCGGCGGGAAAAATTTCTTTATATTCGGTACCCTGGGCGAGCCTGCCGGCGGCTCGTAATTTGGGCATCGAGCGATCGCATTCCGATCTCGTCCTCTTCATCGACGACGATGTGGTGCTACCCCCTGGCTACCTCTACGCCCATGCCCGCACCTTTCTGGAGCGGCCTGAGGTGGGGGCAGTGGCGGGGCGGGTGTTCGATCGCATGAAGCTGGCGGAGCAAGCGGATCTGGAAATCGACTACTTACCCCCCCAGGCCATGGATCCGGGAATTGCCTGGTACCACATTGACCTGGTGCACACCACCCAGCCCCAGCAGGTGCTGACGGCGCGGGGGTGCAATATGTCGTTTCGGCGAGAATTGTTTGACAAGCACGGGCTACGATTTGACGAGCGTTTCTACGGCAGTGCCGTGCGTGAAGAATCTGACTTTTGCCTCCATATTCGCTCTACCGGCTACATCATTTGGTATAACCCGGAGGCCCACCTGGTGCATTTGGGAGAAGAGACGGGCGGCTGTCACGACATTACGACGCGATCGCTCAACTACCAGATGAACTTCTACCACAACCACTTTTTGCTGGCGCTGAAAAACCTCACCCTGGGGCAAAACCTGCGCCTCTACGGTCGCCTGTTTGACTGTCACGTGCTGGGGCACCCCCCCTGCAATAAAAGCGGCCATCCGCTGAAGATTCTCAGTCGAGGGCTATTTTTTGGGTTGGGCTGGCTCTATACGGTTTACACACTGGCCACCACCCTGGGCAAGCACGGGCGACTTTATGCCGATATGAAGTAGAACTGACCTGAGGTTAAGAATCTCAGGCTTGAGAATCTACTCGCTGTGGCAACGCCCATAATTCTAAAACCGTCCCCCAAGGCAGAGCATGGCTGACGATCGCGACCCCACGATTCGAGTACAGCTAGACCTGTCGCCCGACCAGCCGGGGCTGTTAGAAGGGCTGGAGACCTGGCTGCGGCTCGGTCTGATCACTGACCAGCAAGTGCGCGACCTAGGGCAGACCCTCAGTTGTGATTGGCTACCCGAGGCGGCAACCTCAGCCACGGCAGAATTGGACTTGGCTGATGCGGTCAATCCTTTTCTAGAGCCTGAAGGTGTTCTGACGGCAGAAGAGATGCCCTCCCCAGAGGTGCTCCCCGCTGGAGATGCACCGATTACGGATTTTGTCCCGGCTGAACCGGCTGTTCGTCCGCGACGAGAGCGATTCCCGCAGGGATCGCTGCGCGAATCGCCCCGTTCCACACCTAACACCCGCCCATCTAGTCAGCGCCAGAATCGGGCCACGGCTCAACGACCCGCCTTGACAAACCCTTGGCTGGGCCGCTTAATGAGCGAACTGAGCGTAGTGTGGCTGCTGGGGCTGGGGGTATTTTTAGTTGTGCTGTCGTCGGCGGTGCTGGCGGCGACCCAGTGGGCCAGGTTTAATGCGGCGGGGCAGTACATGGTGCTGCTGGCCTATACCCTGGTGTTTTGGGCGGCGGGGCTGTGGTGCCGCCAGAACCCTAATTTGCAGCTGACGGCTAAAACCCTGCAAATGATTACCCTGCTGCTGGTACCGCTGAATTTTTGGGCGCTGGATGGGCTAGGGGTGTGGCGCGGGGGCGGCGTGCTGGTGGGGGCGATCGCCGCCCTGCTGCTGACCTTCACAGCCCTGCAAGTGCTGCGCCAGCAAAACAGCACCCCCCTAGAGCAGGCCAATGCCTTGGGCCTAGCCTATCTCCACACCGGCTGGAGCCTTGCTGGTGGGCCGCTGCTGGCAGTCTATGCCGGGGTACTGGGTACCGCCGCCGCTACTGTTTATGGCCAGCGGCAACAGCCCGCTACGCCTGGCCTGCGCTGGCCCATGGTGGTGATCACCGCTGCCCTCGGTCTTTTGCTGGCCCGGGGGCTAACCCTAGGCGAGTCGATTCAGGTTGGGCAGTTTGGTCTGGCCTTTGGCCTCTATGGAGCCACTCTGGTGTGGCTGGGTCAGCGACGGCTGCGGCCCAAACCTGAGGTCGAGCCTGCGTCAGCACCTAATTCACAATCGGAAGCTGCCGCAGACCACCCCTTTCGCGGCGGGATTGCCCTGGGGCGGGGGCTGCTGTGGTGGGGTTGGCTGCTGGCAATCACCGACTGGCTGATTCAGGTGTTTGGCATCGGGCTGCTCGGGCTGGCGCTGCGTATTCAGGCATTAGGCAAGCTGGGCAAGCGGCGAGACTTGCTGATTGCCTATGGCATTGCCGTCCAGCTCGGTTTCGTTGGCTGGGAGATGCTGCCCCTATCGCTGCGGCAAACCATTCTTGCCCCCCTGGCTCAGTGGGATGAATTCGCGATGGGCACCTGGCCGCTGTGGGGGATTTCGCTGTTTCCCTACGTGGTCGGGATGGTGGCCTTGGCCGACTGGTATCGGCGGCGAGACCAGCTGAAACTGAGCCGCTTTAGCGACGGCATTGCCCTAGGTAGCAACGTTTTGCTGACGCTGATTAGCCTGGCTAGCGGCCCGGTGCTGGTGGTGAATTTGATCGCCTCTACGATCGCGGCGCTGGTGGTAACGCTGCGGCGGTCTTCTCCGGCTCAGTGGCGCATTGTCGTCACCTACGGCCTGGCCCTGGGGAGCATTGTGGTGGCCATTGGCGATCGCTGGCCGAACTTACCCCTGGGCCGCTGGGTTTTGGTCATGGTGGCCCTGGCCACGGTGGCCCTGGTGCTTAGCAAGGTTCTACGCGCACTCTGGGGCCGCACGGCCTGGCTCTACGGTGTGGGGCTTTCTGCCCTGAGCTACGCGCTGCTGTGGGCTGACCTGCTCGATAGCGGCTGGCGTGCCAGCACAAGCTGGGTGGGGCTGGTGATACCGCTGGTGCTGCTGCTGATCGGTCGCCACCGCGCCAGCGTGCTGACCACAGGCATTGCGCTGCCCTTTACCCTGGGGCTGCCGTGGACTCGGCTGGTGGGTCTGGGCTCGGCGACAGCCTTAACGGCAGTTAATAGCACGGTCTATCGACGGCCAGGGGTGGCGTTTTTGGCGGTGGGCTTTGCCCTGGGCTGGGTCTATAGCAGCCTGGCCGACTGGGTTGTGGGCTTTCCGCGTCATTTGGCCGACTGGGGGCTGGTGACGGTGGGGCTCATGGCGGTGCTGTGGATGGCGTGGCGATTGCTGCCCGCTTCCCCGGAAGCTGAAACGCCCTCGTTGCCTGTGCTGTATCGGGTGGCCTGCGATCGCTGGGGCCACATTCTGGCTGTTAGCTTACTGACCCTTTCAACCGTTGCAGTCTCTCTCTACTACCTCGACTGGCGCGAACCTCGCCCCTTGATCGTGGCTGTCCTGGCGGCATTCTTGGCGGCTCTGCTCCTCCGCTATTGGGGAACCCCAAGGCCTCTCACTATCTACCTGGCAGGTTGGGGAATAGAACTGCTGGTAGCCGGGAGCATGATAGAGCGCTATCCCTCGGTGGTCTCTTTGGCGGTGCCGACTTTGGGACTAGGAGCGATCGCCCTGGTTCTATCCGCAATTGTGGGGCGCTCTCGCTCAGCCCTGGCTCCCCCCCTACAAACCCTGACGCTGCTCTACGCCGGACTGGCTCTGGCTCTGCGCGCCTACACAGCCACAGCCTGGACGGGCTGGCTCGTCGTCGTTGCGGCTTTGCTGGTGCTAGAAGTGGGGCGACGTTCCCAAACCGCCCTGGCTCGCTGGCTGGCGCTGGGGCTGCTGTCGGTGGGATGGTATGAGCTGGTAATTTACCAGATGCTGCAAGGCTCTGGCGGCGAGGCGGCAGATGCGCTGCTGGTGCTGGCGGGAGTCGCGGCGCTGATCATGATCCTGTACCGACTGGCGGCGGGGCAGCTCGATCGCATCCTTGGTCTGCCCCAGGTGGAGCTGATTTGGGCAGCGCACCTGCACTGGTTTATTGGCAGTTTGCTGATGCTGGGCGGCGGCGTTGGCTTTGGGTTTGCCGAGGCTACCTTGGGCTGGCTAGGGATGGCGATCGCCACCGCCCTGGTGCTCTACGCCCTCAGTCAGGGTCGCCTCGGGACTGCTGACTCGGTCAGGCAAGCCTGGGTTTACGCCGGACTCATAGAACTTGTCGGTTGGTTTGCCCTGGGGCGATCGCTGTTCCCAACGCTAGACTTTCTCGACAACTGGTGGGGCGTGGTGGCCTGTGCTGTGGCAGTGCCCGTGTATTGGCTACCCTGGGCCACCTGGGGCTGGCCCCAGCGTCCCTGGCGGGTGATGGCCGTCGTTGTCCCGCTGTTGATTGCTCTAATGACAGGAGGCTTCGACCACATCCCGACCCTGTGGGTGCTGACCGGTTTCTACGGCTGGCTGGCCTGGCACAGCGGCAAAATTCGCGTGTCTTACCTCTCGGTGCTCTGTGCGGCCTGGGCGATCTGGGTTTGGCTTGAGAATCGCTCCATCGACGACAGCCTCGCCTGGGTGCTGCCCCTGGGGCTGGCCCTGCTCTACATCGCCCAGGTCGATCCAGCGCTGCAACGCCCCGAGGGTAAAGAACAACGCCACTGGCTGCGGCTGATTGCCCTGGCGATAATTTTGCTCACAGCGCTGCTGAGCGAACGTTGGGCGGGGCTGCCGGTGGGGGCCATGGCTCTGGGGGCGATCGCCGCTGGCCTCCTCCTCCGGATTCGCGCGTTGCTCTACGTGGGCACCGCTGTCTTTGCCCTCAACGCCCTCAACCAGCTGGTAGTGCTTAACGCGGCCTTTCCCTTCATCAAGTGGGTGGTCGGCATTTTAGTTGGCATCGCCCTGATCTGGACTGCCGCCGATGTGGAACGCCGCCGCGATCAGTGGCTCCAGCTCACCCAGAGCTGGGGGCAAGACTTGGATGACTGGCAGTAGGGGAAAAGTTTTGAGTTTTTAAGTAGGTAGACCTAAGTAATCAGCATGCTGACCACGGCGCAGCAAGGTTTCTAGCGATTCAGGGCTACGTTTAATTAGGCTCACCCACTTAATTGTGAATTTTAATTTGAGCGAGCAATTCAAAACTAGGAACTCAAAACTTGCTGTTCTAGGCGGCTAAATTTTTAGGAGCCGACTACTCTAGCGGCGGTGACAGCAGCCAATAGATCATTGTGTACAGCTTTGGAGCTGCCAATCACCATGCCGGGGCGCAGATAGTTGCTACAGGTGTGCAGCGGCGGCGGTGGGTCGCCAGTGAAAGTAGTGACAATGTAGCCTATTTCCTGAGCCATAAAGGCCAGAGCGGCCCCATCGATAAATTGCCCCCGTGCCAGCACGGCACCGCACAAATCGCCGCTGAGTAGACCATTAAAGTTAGGAATTTGGGTTTCTTTAGAGTAGTCGGCTTTGGTGTGGTAAACCTGGTAGCGATCGCTCAAATAGGGCACCAAATCGCCCATCTGCCACCCCAAGCAGATCGCTGGAGTCGGGCTTTGTACCCTAATCTGGACGCACTCATCGAGGGACTGAGTCAAACTCCCCATAAACGTGCCCTCTCCCCGTAGGGTGTAGTAGTAGAGGTCTTGGCTGGGGGTAATGGCGATCGCACCCTCATACTCATCCGCATTGAGAATCCCCAGAATAATCTGGTAGTTCGAGTGGCCATCCAGATAGAACTGGGTGCCGTCGATGGGGTCGAGAGTAATTAGGTAGTCGCCTTGCGGTCCTAAATCAATGGCGCGAAAGTACTTGGTGTTATAGGTCTGCTCGTGTTCTTCGCCGTAGAAACGCACTGAGGGAAACAGCCCCAGCAGCACCACCTCCATCATGGTCTGAATCGACAAATCGGCATCGCTAAGGGCCGAGGAAAAAAAGTTGTCGCCCTTGCCGTCTTTGTCGGGCTGGGCGGCAATCTGAGCCTGAATCTGCTGGGCGTAGGCCCCAGCGGTTTTTAGGTAGGGCAGCAGCGCCGCCAGAATTTCTCGGGGAGTAGTGAGGGGCATAGGAGATGCAGCGTAAATAATCTAAAAAAACAGGGCTCCCTCAAACGAAGAAGCCCTGGGTTGGTCAGGTGAGGTCAACTCCTTCACGGAACTGACCTAGCTTGTAACTAGACCGCAGCGGTGGTGGAAACCTTAGCGTCAAGTTCGCCCTTGGCGTACTTGACGGCGTAAACTTCCACGGGCTCTTGCTTGATCTTGCTGGCCTGACCGGCGGTGCCAAAGGCGTCGTAGCGCTCAGCACAAACCTCGGTCATATACTTCATCGAGGGCTTCATGAAGTGGCGAGGATCAAAGTTGGCGGGATCCTTGAAGGCCGCTTCGCGGATGGCAGCGGTGATGGCCAGACGGTTGTCGGTGTCGATATTGACCTTGCGCACACCGCTCTTGATGCCCTTCTGAATTTCTTCGATGGGCACACCGTAGGTCTCAGGAATATTCCCGCCGTACTCGTTGATCATATCGAGCCACTTCTGGGGCACAGACGAAGACCCGTGCATAACCAGGTGGGTGTTGGGCAGGCGGCGGTGAATCTCTTCGATGCGGCTGATGGCCAGGATCTCGCCGGTCGGCTTGCGGGTGAACTTGTAGGCGCCGTGGCTGGTGCCGATCGCAACGGCCAGAGCATCTACCTGGGTGGCTTCGACAAACTGCACCGCTTCATCGGGGTCGGTGAGCAGCTGATCGTGGCTGAGGGTGCCCTCAAAGCCGTGGCCGTCTTCTGCTTCGCCCGCGCCGGTTTCGAGGGAGCCGAGGCAGCCCAGTTCGCCTTCTACGCTACAGCCGATGGAGTGGGCCACTTTCACCACTTCACCGGTAACGGCGGCGTTGTACTCAAAGCTGGCGGGGGTTTTGGCGTCAGCTTCCAAAGAGCCGTCCATCATGACGCTGGTGAAGCCGTTGCGTAGCGCCGAGTAGCAGGTGGCGGGGGAGTTGCCGTGGTCTTGGTGCATCACCACGGGAATGTGGGGGTAGGTTTCGACCGCAGCGAGCACCAGGTGACGCAGGAAGTTTTCGCCAGCGTAGGAGCGAGCACCGCGAGAGGCCTGCAAAATCACAGGGCTGTCGGTGTCATCCGCCGCCTTCATGATCGCCAGAATTTGCTCCAGGTTGTTTACGTTGTAGGCCGGAATGCCGTAGCCATTCTCAGCCGCGTGATCCAGCAATAGCCTCAGTGAGACAAGCGCCATAAAAATCCTCCTAGTGTGTTCTCGCCGTTAGGCCTTCAGACGTTTCAGTAGGTAGCCTTACTCATCAATCTTAGAATAGATCGATGGATATATAACGAAATGTTTGGACAATCTAAAGTCAAGCTTAAAAGGACTCCCCACCCAGCTGGGATGTGTTTGCCCTGCTGTTTGACCCCATCATAAAACACTGCGGGGCAGGAACCGTGAACTTTGCTACCGGAAGGCAGACAAAGACCAAACTATGAATATGGGTCGCCTGGGATTCGAACCCAGGACCAATCGGTTAAAAGCCGAGTGCTCTACCGCTGAGCTAGCGACCCCCTTGCGGGGCGTGTGCAGTTGTTTACCGGACACGGCTTATAAGCATAGCACACTGTTCTGGGGTTTTTGCAACGCGGCTTAAAAAAAATCTGACTGCCTTGGGTAGATGGTGGGCTTAGGCGACTTCTGGAAAACTTTCTCCCTCATGGTGGGCAGTGTCCCCCCACAAACGCTACAGTTGTCCGATAAAGCGGGGATCTTCTTTCCTAAGAAATCTCCTTAGGGAGTTTAGTTGGGAAGTTAGGGATGTGGTGCCTCGGTTCACCTAATCTGAATCCCATTACCCATTGTAATTTTGAACCAGCACCTGTCTAGGGAACTCCGTCGGTACCCTTTCACCGCCAGCCGGGTGAACTCTAGCTCGACCTAAACTTAGTTACGGAACGTTACTGAGCGCTTGTTTTAGGCCCTAAATAAAGCTTTAGTTTAATGAAGCTTCATTTTTAGATAAATCCTCATCACCCTACAGGCTATGTTTCCGACCCACCGCCCTCGCCGTCTGCGCCAGCACCCGCAACTCCGCCGCATGGTGCAAGAAACCCTGGTGACCCAGGCTGACTTGATCTATCCGCTGTTTGCGGTGCCGGGCAGCCAGGTGGCCAAGGAAGTCTCGTCGATGCCGGGGGTGTACCAACTCTCCATCGACAAGATCGTGGAAGAAGCCAAGGAAGTCTACGACCTGGGTATTCCTGCCATTATTCTGTTTGGCATTCCCGACGAAAAAGACACCGATGCTACCGGGGCCTGGCATGACTGTGGCATTGTGCAAAAGGCCACCACCGCCGTCAAAGAGGCAGTACCCGACCTGATGGTGATTGTTGACACCTGCCTGTGCGAGTACACCTCCCACGGCCACTGCGGCTATTTGGAAGTAGGCGACCTCAGCGGTCGGGTGCTCAACGACCCCACCCTGGAATTGCTGAAGAAAACCGCTGTAGCCCAGGCCAACGCCGGGGCTGACATTATTGCGCCCTCGGGGATGATGGATGGCTTTGTGCAGGCCATTCGCGCCGGGCTCGATGAGAGCGGGTTTGAAGACATGCCAATTCTCTCCTACGCGGCGAAATACGCGTCGGCCTACTATGGCCCCTTCCGCGATGCGGCAGAGAGTGCGCCCCAGTTCGGCGATCGCCGTACCTACCAGATGGACCCCGCCAACGGTACCGAAGCCCTCAAAGAAATTGAGCTCGACATTGCCGAAGGGGCCGACATGCTGATGGTGAAGCCCGCCCTGGCCTACATGGATATCATCTGGCGGGTGAAGCAGGCCACTAACCTGCCTGTGGCCGCCTACAACGTATCGGGCGAATACGCCATGGTGAAAGCTGCCGCCCTCAACGGCTGGATCGACGAGCAAAAGGTGGTGATGGAAACCATGACCAGCTTCAAACGCTCTGGAGCTGACCTGATCTTGACCTACCACGCCAAAGACGTGGCCCGCTGGCTAGGTTAATTACCTGCGGGTGGGCACTGCCCACCACCGTTTTTTTGGCTGCTGTCAGGACTGCTCGGCCATTCCCCTCTACAGGTTAAAAATTCCTAGAGCTTAGTCCTATGATGTCAGGGCTACGCTCTAGTTTTTTGGCAGAGAATTTCTGCGATCGCACCCATGACCTTTGTGCTCACCAACGACGACGGCATTGACGCCCCAGGCATTCAGGCGTTACGCAATGCCCTGGCCAACTATCCCACCTGGGTTGTAGCCCCTGACCAGCATCTCTCAGGCTGTAGCCACCAGATGAATCGGGGCGGCCCGATCGCCATTGACCCGCGCAGCGATCGCGCCTTTGCCATTGGCGGCACCCCTGCCGACTGCACCCGTGTTGCCCTCAGCCACCTGTGCCCCGAGGCCACCTGGGTGCTCTCGGGCATTAATGCTGGGGGCAACATGGGGGCCGATATTCACCTGTCGGGCACCGTGGCGGCGGTACGGGAAGCGGCCCTGCTGCGGGTGCCGGGGGTGGCAATTTCTCACTACATTCAAAACCGTCGCCCGGTTGACTGGGGGCTGGCGACCCGTCTAGCGACTCAGGTGCTCGATGTGCTGATGGCCGAGCCGCTGTCGCCGGGCTGCTTCTGGAACGTGAATTTGCCCCACCTACAGTCGGGCGATGCCGAGCCTGAGGTGGTCTTTTGCCCCTCCTGTACTCAGCCTTTGCCCACCGAGTTTAAGGTTGATCAGGGCCAGTTTTACTACACAGGCAAGTATGGCGATCGCCGCCACGACCCCGACTCAGATGTGGCGGTGTGCTTTGGCGGCAACATCGCGGTGACTAAAATCTGTCTCTGGTAATTATCTCCCCCATCCCCCTTATACCCTTAATCTCCCCTCTATAGCGCGAAGGCAATCTCAACACCAACTCCAAAGTGGTCAGATAAGCCCCGCAGATCGTCTAACCGGGATGGCCAGGCAAAAGATCGCTGGAACTGCCCCGGCAGGTCTTGGCTCAAGCAGATGTGGTCAATGTTGGAATGCTGCCCATGGATCAGCTGGTGCACCGGGTCGTTTTCCCCGGCCGTAAAGCAGACTAGTCGCACCCTGTCTAGCGCCTGCCGCAGAGCCTGCTTGTTGCGACGCGATCCGTAGTAGTGCAGAGCGTTGAGGTCTTGTTTGAAGTCCCCGGCTACAACTAAAACTGCCTGGGGGTAGCTGTCCTGTAGCCGCTGCCAGTCGTCCCACTGGGCGGCTAGGGCGGCGGCAAAGGCTTGGCCCTGGGAAGCTGGGTATTCTCGCCAGCTACTCCCCAGCCAGGGCAATACGGTGCCATACAGCACCCACTGCTGCCCGTTGGGTAGCGTGAGCAGGGCCGCGGCCGTGCGAGCTGCATCGCAGGTCTCTAGAGGCTTGAGTTCCCCGGTTTTGACCCAGATTTGTACCCAGCGTTCGCCGTCGTCCCCAGGGCGATCGGGCAGCCCACTGGCCACAGAGTCATAATCTTCGCCGAGGGTAATGCCTAGGTGAGTCTCGGTTAAAACCCAGATGTCCGCATCGATGCGGCTGAGCCATTGTCGCTGGCGCTCAGCCTGCACAGACTGGGGCAGCGCCCGCTCAAGATTCCAGGTGGCGATTTTCATTTAGGGGCAGTAGACAGTCTGCTACAAAGACCATTTTTTGTAGCCGTCACTACTTAACCCTGGAAATCCGCCTTTTGCATATATTCCCCAATACAAAATTGCCTGTCTGTTGTCCTTTCAAGACTTTTTGCAGGCAAAGTTCGCTTTGAACCCCCTCTACAGTTGATAAAGGGCAGCCATCATCGCATCGCTGACCCGATTGGCTGGGGCATCAAAGAGAATTTGACCCTGGCGCAGACCAACGATGCGATCGCAATACTTCACCGCAAACTCCACCTCGTGTAGGCTAATTACCAGGGTTTTGCCGGTGGTCTCGCTGAGCTGGCGCAGCAGGTCCATCATCGCCCGCGATCGCTCGGGATCCACGCTCGAAATCGGCTCATCCGCCAGAATAGCCGCTGGATCTTGCACCAGCACCCGCGCCAGGGCTACCCGCTGCTGCTGACCGCCCGACAGGCGATCGGTGCGGGCGTAGAGCTTGTCGGCAATGCCCACCTGGGCCAGCGCCTGGGCCGCAGTCGGCATCTGCTGGGGCCACACCAGCGACCACAGCGCCCTGGGCAGCGGCCAGCGGCCCAGGTGACCGGCATTGACGTTGTGAATTACCGCCAGGTTGCCCACCAGGTGGTGCTGCTGGTAGACCGTACCCACCAGCCGCTGAACTCGCCGTCGCTTTCTAGGGCTGAGGCGGTTGATCTCCTGTCCCATAATGGCTACCTGTCCGACGGTGGGGGCCAGACTGCCGTTGAGTAGGCTCAGCAGCGTGCTTTTGCCCGCGCCGCTGGGGCCAATTAGCGCCACCCGTTCGCCAGGAAGTATGCTCAGGCTGCAATCGGTGAGGGCCGCCACCGCCCCAAAGCGGCAGCTCACCCCCTCCAGCTGAAATATCGGCCCTACTGTTCCCGAACTTCGCACTACTGAATTTTGCCGATCTTGCGGCCTACCGCTTCGATATCGGCGTAGTTGGCGTTGTCGGTGGCAATAAAGCGCTCGGCCCCAAACAGGTCGAGAATCTCTTTTTGCTCAGGCACGGCGGGGTCGAGGGCCATCAGGGCAGCCTGTACCTTTTCGCTAAAGCCTTCGCCGTAGCGCTCATCAACTTCGGGGCTGATCACCCAGTGGTAGTCGTAGTAGGGCGGGGTGCGCCAGATGACGGCGACTTTGGTGGTATCGACTGCCCCTTCAGCGACGCGATCGAGCCACACCTGCTCGTTGAGCGCACCGACCTCGTAGGTGCCCGCTTCCACTAGCTTAATGGTGGTGTCGTGATTGCCCGAAAAGCCGACCTCGCCTTTGAAATCTTGGGCGGTGTCGAGGCCTGCCTCTTCCATAAAGTACTGGGGCATGAGTCGTCCTGAGGTGGAAGACTCGCTGCCAAAGGTAAAGGTGCGGCCTTTGATCTGGGGGAGTTCTTGAATATCCGAGAATTCCTTCAGGCCAGTGGCGATGTTGGCGATGAAAACGCTATGGAAGTTTTCGTCGATGTCGCGCTGGGCGATCGCCTCGGCCCCAGGCACCTGCAATCGCGCTTGCACCCCCGTCAGCCCACCAAACCAGACTAAATCTAGATCCCCGACCTTAAAGGCGGTGACGGCGGCGGCGTAGTCGGTCACAGGCTTGTACTCGACGGGAACACCCAGCTCGGCCTCTAGGTAGTCGGCCAGCTTGGTGTAAAGCCGCTGAAGCACTTCAGGGTCTTGATCTGGAATGGCTCCGGCGGTCAGGGGAATGGTGCTCTGCTCCGTCGCTGCGCCGCCTTCCCCAGCGGCCTCCTGCCCTGTCTCGGAGGGCGCGCAGGCTCCCAAGGGCAGCAGCAGTAGCAGGCTCGATACCCCTGCAATCCACGAACGACGAATGCTCACCATGGCTTGAATATTGCCCTAAAACAGCAGCACTAAATCATACGGGTCGGATCCCCCCCAAAGCAATGCTTTGGCTGGTTAATGTCTAGAAATCGGGTAAATGCTGTCAGGCGCTAGCTCAGCCAGAGTAATCCGCTCAGCACCAGGGCAACCCCCACTAGAGCCGCCCACAAAAATCCATTGTCTTTGGTATTGATCTGGCTGGGGTCAAGGGGGATGGGCTCGGGCTTGGGGCGCGATCGCGGTGCCGTCTTGGCCGCAGCAGCATAGCCCGAACCGCCCGAACTCTGAGCCCCATCCCGAGACAGGTTGTCGAGATCGGGAATTTCGGTCATCCAGTTGGTCGGGCGCTGAAGCTGGGGCGCTTGCAGAATGTAAAGCAGATTTTTGCCCTGCTTGCGGGTCTCCAGGTCAGGGTGGCGGGCGAGGGTTTGGCAGAGGGCGATCGCATCGTTCTGCCGGCCCACAGCACTGTAGGCATTCACCAGCCAGGTTTGAATTTCGCCGCCTAGGGGTGTGGTGGCCTTAGCCAGCTTAACGGCCTCCTCAAAAAACTCTACGGCCTCGCGGTAGCTGCCCCGCTCAAAGGCGGCTTGGCCGTAGGCGTACTGGGTTTGGGCGCGATCGCGGATATCTTCGGTCATGGGATGTCAATTGAATTTACTTGGTAAAGAGCTCACATAGTCGTTGAGCCACATCACTCTGAGTTGCGTCGGATAATCTTCCCAGCTCTCGCAAAATGAGTGAGGTGCGCGCTGTCATCAGGTAATGGAGCCGTAGGGTAGAGGATTTACGCAGTCCACTGCTAGCAAAGTCAGGATGAGATGCATCAAAAGTGATGTCTGTCGGCAATGGCTGATCTGGAATGCGGCTCGTGACGAACGCTAATAAAACGTGCTGATAGGGGCCTATAGCATGGGTTAGGCAAACGGCGGGCCTTACCTTTGTTGCCGATAAATCATCAAACGGAAACGGCACCAAGACAACCTTGCCCCTAGGGTTTGAAAGGCTTGCCATCACTCACACTGTAAATATCTTCTTCGGCATCATGGAGAAAATCAAAGGCGGGGTTCTGAGTCGCCGCTTTCAGCCAATCCTCATCGCTCAGGTCATTGGCCTCTTCAACTAAAACGATCACTCTGACCTGAGCATCCTTTAGGGCAGGATCTAGCTGAAAATCAGGCCAAGTTAAATGGCCATTGGCCATGACTGTTGCGGGTAATTCGTAAGCTTTCATGGTGGCGGATAAATGGGCCTTACAGCTACCAGACTAATGCCATATTTAGAACAAATCCAGGAAGAACAGGTTCTCCAGAAAGGTGGGTTGGGTTATTCAACAACTCGGGGGCTTGCCCCGATTGATAAACTTCGACCTGTCTGCTGCTGGAGTTGATCAGCCAGCCCAAGCGTACACTGCTGGCCATGTATTCCTGCATTTTGGTTTGCACGACCGAGAGGCGATCGCTGGGCGACAGTAGCTCCAGCACAAAGTCGGGGGCAATAGGCGGAAATTTTTGCCGCTGCTCAGGGTTGAGGGCATCCCAGCGAGACTGCTCAACCCAGGCAACATCGGGTGAGCGATCGCCACCCCCCGGCAGCTTAAACCCGGTCGACGAATCGAACACTACCCCTAGCCGATGCTGACGATTCCACAGCACAAACTCTGTGGCTAGCTCCACATTGCGGTTGCCGGTTTCTCCCCCCGTTGGCGACATAATCAGCAGATCTCCCTGGGCGTTGCGCTCAAACTTGAGGTCGGGGTTGGTGATGCACAGCTGGTAGAACTGCTCATCGGTCATGGTCAGGGCGGGCTGGAGCTTAATGGTGTAAGCCGTCATCACAGAACCCAGGAAGAGGATTGGCTGTTTTTATCATAGAAGTAGGCTAGGCGGTAGGTAAGTTTTAAGTTCTCAGTTTTGGGGGTTGAGTTCCCAGGGCAACATAACTCTCAAAATTCAGAACTTGTTTCCGGTTTCTGAGGCAAGTTCTTCAGCTTGCAGCGGCCAACCTAATACCTCCTCTCCCATAGAATCTTGACACGGTGGCTTAACCAGGTGTTTTTCGCTCAAGATGGAGGTAGGGAATAAGGAGACAAACACCGTGGTAGCCCCCGCAATTAAGCCTCAGACCAACTCACTACAGTACGAGGCCAAGACCCTCGCGATCGCAAACGCCCTGCTAGTGGCCACCCGCGAGAAGAAAAACCTCTTCGCCCAAATGCGTGACCAAATGCGCTGGGACGACAAAATCATGGACTTCGCCATGGGCAACCCTGGGCTGAAAGTCCAACTCTTTCGCTTCATTGACGCGCTGCCTGCCCTGCGCAGCAAGCCCGAGATCGCCCGCCACCTGCAAGAGTACCTGTCGGCGGAGGAAGTTGAATTGCCCAACGCGCTGAAGGGCTTGCTAAACTTCACCAATCCCGATTCGGTGCCCGGTCAGCTTGCCGCCACCACCGTGGCCCCCGCGGTGGAAACCCTCGCCTACCGCTACATTTCCGGGGAAACCATCGAGAAGGCAATCAGGGCGATCGAGCGGATGCGGAAGGATAAGCTCACCTTCACCATGGACTTGCTCGGCGAAGCGGTCATCACTGAGGAGGAAGCCCAGGCTTACCTTCAGCGCTACCTGGATTTGATGGAGCAGCTCTCGGCGGCGGCGAAGAACTGGAAGACTGTCGATGCGATCGATCTGGCGGACAGCAAGGAACTGTCTAAAGTCCAAGTTTCCGTCAAGCTCACCGCCTTCTACTCCCAATTCGACCCGCTGGATGCGGAGGGTAGCCGTGCCAAAGTCAGCGAGCACATTCGCACTCTGCTGCGCCGCGCCCAAGCACTGGGCGTTGCTGTCCACTTTGACATGGAGCAGTACCGCTATAAGGCTCTCACCCTGGCGATTCTCAAAGACATTTTGATGGAGGCTGAGTTTCGCCAGCGCGACGACCTGGGCGTCACCCTTCAGGCCTATCTGCGCGACAGCTACAACGACCTCAAAGACCTGGTGCTATGGGCCAAAAATCGCGGCACTCCCGTCACCGTACGCCTGGTGAAGGGGGCCTACTGGGATCAGGAGACGATCACCGCGCGGCAGAACGGCTGGCCCAGCCCGGTCTATAGCCAGAAAGTCTCGACGGATGCCAACTACGAGCGCATGACTCGGCTGCTATTGGAGAACCATCAGTACCTCTATGCCGCCATTGGCAGCCACAACGTCAGGTCGCAGGCCCACGCCATGGCGATCGCCGAAGAATTCCAGATCCCCCGCCGCAACATCGAGCTACAGGTGCTCTACGGCATGGCCGACAAGCTAGCCAAAACCCTAGCTGATAAAGGCTTCCGAGTGCGGGTGTACTCTCCCTTTGGCGAACTCATCCCTGGCATGTCATACCTGATCCGCCGCCTGCTAGAGAACACCGCCAACAGCTCCTTCCTCCGCCAAAATCAGGAAGACGTAGCCGTAGAGACCCTGCTAGCCGCTCCCGAATTTGCTGTAGAAGACACCCCTAGCTACGACACGCACCCCCTACCC
>QBLT01000084.1 GCA_003249105.1 Leptolyngbya sp.
CCCCTATCAACTCAGGAAATCCTTTGCATGAGAGGGTTTCAATGCATCTCCTCTTAACGGACCAGTGCCAGCCCTAGAGGCAGTCGAGAGTGGCAAACACCTGGTCGGCGGTAGTCTGGGGCGCATCGCCGTGGGCTAGCACCCACACAAAGCGAGCGTCGTTGTTGTGCTCCACAAAGGTCAGCAGACTAGCCGCGTTGTAGGTGGTGCCGCCGTCTTCAAAGCTGCCTGTCTGGATCACAACCGATACGGGTTGGTTGCAGAGGGTACGTTCTTCGACCCGCTGCTCGGTGAGTTTATAGCTGCCCTGGGTAGTGATGCTGTCTTGAAACTCTTCGACAAAGCTCTGCTGAGAGTTGCTCCCTTTGAGGTAGCTGGGCAACTGACCCATGGTCAGCAGCACTGACGGTGGTGAGTCGGTGTTGGCCACCTGAATCATCTGCATGCCAAACATGCCCATATTCAAAATAGTTTGAGTCTCGCCGGGGATGGTGTAGGTAAATAGCTCTTGGCTATCGGCTGCGCCCTGGTCAGGGCCAACGGCAAACCGCATGGTGCGGTTGATGAAGAAGGCCAGAGCCAGCCCGGCCAGCACCGTTACGCCAAGGCAGCCGCCGCAGCCCAAAGCTACCCACTTGGCCGTGTTGCCGCCGCTGGAAGGGGTGGGGGGTAAGGGGTCAGCTTGGGTCATCGGTTAAGCGCGATATAAAACGCGGTATTGCCATCATATCGCCCCAGTTTTGGGCCGCTGCCGCCGATGATGAATCTTTGCGATCGCGCGATCGCAGCAATCACCTTACCCTCGCACCATTGAGCATAAAGGCGAAGGGCCTAGCGGGCGATAAGACGGCCTAGTCAGCGGAGGTCTTTAAGCGAAAAAGCCCCCCACTGGGCCAAAAATGTACCTTTAGCAACTTAAGAAACCTACCGTAAGAGTGTTTATAATGCTCAATGCTGAAAAATGCCCTTTCGACAGGTAATTTTGCTATGGTTTCTCGTCTACTCGGTGCTACATTGTCGGCCTCTGCCTGGGGCCGTCTGGGTGCAGCGGCAGCACTCTGCCTCGTGGGTGCAGTAGGTTGCACCACCCCTGTAGAAGTCATGGATCCCTATGAAGAAGCTCCCTCTACTGAGGAGCCCACACCTGAAGAGCCTGGAGCCACGATCGATGTATTTTTTGGCGATGTTGAGAGCCCAGAGGGCGGCATGGTGAAGCAGCTTCGGCTGCCCGGCCCTGAAACTGGTGTGATGGTGGCCTGCGACCAAGAGGGTTTCGTACCCTTCGCCTACAGCGACATGGGCATGGATTGGGTGGGCTGCGAAGTGCCTAATCCAGGTGATGCCGTTGGCCCTGAGTCGGCGCTGACCGAGCCTGAGCTATCGGATGTGCCCAGCCCCGTCGGCGGCACCGTCTCTATGGTGACCATCCCTGGCCCCCAGAGCGCTGTTTCGGTGCTCTGCGAAACTGGCACTCCCTTTGTTTACGAAGATCAGGGCACCTGGATTGGCTGCCAGGGCAGCTAGTTCTTAAACAATAAAACCCCTCAAGTTAAGTAGCCTCCAGACTTTTCAACCTGAAGAATCTGGAGGCTACTTTTTTGAGTTGAGCCCTGCCCTAACTAGGTGGGCCTGTAGGGGTGAACAGTGTTCGCCCTGATTAGAGCGAGGATCCCCCGCAGGGCAAACAACTGTTTGCCCCTACATGGACGGGATAGCGGCGGTTATGCTCCTACCGCTTCCTTCGCCGCATACAGCACCTCGGCGGTGATGCTGCCGACGCCCTGCTCGCGGGCGAACTTCTCGGTGTTGCGCTTCACCTTGCCGCGCACAAAGCCGGGGATCTTTTGCAGCTCGGCCAGGCCGTCAGCGCTCCAGCCTAGGCCTGCCTCGGTGGCGGCATCGGCGCTCATGGTTTTGGTGAGAATTTCCTTGGTGTCGTGGCCGCCAAAGAACTCCAGCAGGTGGTCTTCCATGCCCAGGGTGAAGGAGTTGTAGACCAGGTCAACGATCTGGTTGGCCCCCTCGTAGCCCATAAACGGGCGATAACCCACCGGGAAGTTTTGAATATGAATCGGAGCCGCGATCACGCCGCAGGGAATATCGAGCCGCTTGCCCACGTGGCGCTCCATTTGGGTGCCGAAGATGGCGGCGGGTTCGAGCTGGGCGATGCGATCGCCGATCTCCCCATTATCCTCACTTACCAAAATCTCGTCGCAGTACTCACCCACCTCAGCGGCAAACCACTCGGCGTCGTACTTGCAGTAGGTGCCCGCCAGCACCACGTTAATGCCCATCTCGCGGGCGAGAATTTTGACCATAGCGGCAGCGTGGGTGCTGTCGCCAAACACCACAGCCTTCTTGCCGGTCAGGTTCTGACAGTCGATCGATCGCGAGAACCAGGCCGCCTGCGACACAAACCGGGTCTGCTCGTCGATGAAAGCGTCGTAGTTGACCTCGGCCCCCTGCTCGTTCAGCACTGTTTGAATGGCGCGAATGCAGCGAGCGGTCTCGACAATGCCCATGGGAGTGATGTCGACGTAGGGCATGCCCAGCTCTTCTTGGAGATACTCTGCCGTCAGCGGCCCCACTTCACGGTAGGGCACCAGGTTGAACCAGGCCCGACCCATGTCTTTAATCTGGGTTACCAGCGCACCCTCGGGCATCACCAGATTCACCTCAATGCCGAGCTGGGCCATCAGGGTGCGCAGCTCGCGGCAGTCGTGGTTGTTGTGAAAGCCCAGGGTGGTCATGCCAATGATATTCACCGAAGGCTTTTCGGTTTTGCCCTCGGGAAGGGTGCCCTGCTTGCGGGCTTTGGCCAGATAAAACTGCACGATCTGCTGAAGGGTGCGATCGGCGGCTTGCAGCTCGTTGACCCGATAGTGGTTGACATCGGCCAGCAGCACATCGCCCTGAGAATCAAGGCTGGCGCGCTGCACAAAGTTGGCCAGATCCTCTTGCAAAATGCTGGAGGTGCAAGTGGGGGTGAGCACGATTAAATCGGGGTGCTCTTCTTTGTCTTTGCGGACGATATTATCGACCACCTTTTCTTGGGAGCCGCGCGCGAGGACATTGCGATCGACAATGCTGGCGGTGACGGGAGTGAAGTCGCGCTCCCGCTCTAGCATCGATCGCATGACGTTGAAATAGTCATCCCCCAGCGGCGCGTGCATGATTGCGTGCACGTTCTTAAACGAGCTCGCGATGCGCAGGGTGCCAATGTGCGCCGGGCCGGCATACATCCAGTAGGCCAGTTTCATCGGGTGAGTCTCCTTGGTGGCGGTGGTCAGCGTGAGTTTGCCGAAACACCCTGAGCCGCGCAGCCCTGGTAGACCCAACGGTTTTGATTGTCGCGAAGATGTAGCTCTGGTGGGGGCCTCTGAGAGAATTCTTTACCTCAGCTCAGAAACCGGGTTGCTGGCTGCTAACCACCAGCCTAGTTGCTAGGCAAAGAAACCCGGTTTCTCGCCACGGGCAGGTTTGCTAAGCTGACAGCTAAAGGCCAATTCAGCCGCAAAGCGCCATGGTGACGAACTTAGCTACCGACACATTACCTGTTGCCCCCGGTGAGAACCGAGTGGCGCTGCGGGGGCTTGACTGGGTTGCCTACAGCCAAATGCGATCGCTGCTCAACGAGCGCACGCGGGCCCGGCTCACCTACGATCGCGGCACCCTCGAAATCACCATGCCCTCCGAAGCCCACGAGTTTTACGCCCGCTTGATCGAGCGTTTCATCATCATTTTGGTGGTTGAGCTGGGCATGCGGGTGAAAACTTTGGGCTCTACAACCCTCGATCGCGAAGATCTCGACCGAGGCGCTGAGCCAGACAATGGCTATTACATTCAAAACCAGCCCCAGGTGATTGGACGACCTATTGACCTTGCTACGGATCCACCGCCGGATCTCATCGTTGAGGTCGATATTAACCATACGGATATCGACAAAAATGCCCTGTATGCAGCCATGGGTGTGCCCGAGTTTTGGCGGTTTAACAGCAGAATTTGGCGCATCTATCAACTGCAAGATGGCGAGTATGGGGAGTGCGAGCGATCGCCCACGTTCCCAATCATCTCCAAAGACGACCTCTACCAGTTTTTAACTGCCTGCCAAGTTGATGAAGTCGAAGCCGAGATTGACTTCCGCGCCTGGCTCAGAACCCAGATTGATGAATCCTAGGCGATGAAATTTTGCTTTAGGGATGGCTGAGATATAGGCGATCGCAGCTGCCCTCATTCCCTAAAGCTAAGCTCTAGAAAAAGCGCATCTGCTTGCAGTAGTTCAGCCACTTGATTAACAGGACTAGGATCTAAACCTGGATAATCTGTTTGAAGATAGTCAATCACGGCATCGGCTGGCCAAGGTCCCAGCGACGTTTTGTAGTCCAAAAATTCTGCCTGAATCTCTTGCCAGGAGCCATACTGCTTTTTGGATAGCAGCATTTTGGTCTCGGTGTAGATAAGGTGAAGTTCCATCTACAGAACTGCTTCTAGGGCTTGGGCAAAGGCCTCAGGGGCATCGAGCATGAGCCAGTGGCTAGTGTTGGGTATGGTCGTCGTCGGTAGCTCTGGCCGCAGCACGTGCAGGCTCAGAGGCATTGCATTAGATGCAGCCAAAAGGGCGTGGGCCTGAGCACCGGGTGAAGCCAGATAGCGATCGAGGGCGGCTGTAGCCTGAAAGGTGAACAGCTCACGCCCGGTACCAACTAGGGCGGCCTTTGAAGTGTGATTAAGACGCGCCAGAATGTTGGCCTGGGTTTCAGGGGTGCCGCCGGTCAGAGCGTTGCCAAAGGATTGCTCTAGCACCGATCGCCAGTCATCCCCAGTCATGGCCTGCTGCATCGGCGCAATCTCTGTCTCGTAGACCTCTGGGGGGCACTGAGTAGAGTCAATCGGCGGATCCACCAAGATCAGCTTGGCGATGCGGCGAGGTTGGGCGGCGGCGGCGGCGAGAGCAACGCAGCTACCGTAGCTGTGGCCAATCAAAAGGATGCTGTCCAGCTGCAACGCATCCAGCACCGCAAACAGGGTCTTCGCACAGGCGGCAGGGGAATAGTCATCGTCGGCTGGTGGGGTAGACGCACCGTGGCCGGGTAGAGAAAACGCGATCGCCTTTCTTTGCTGCGCCGTCTGCTCTAGCTGTGGTCGCCACAGATCGGCGGCGCAGGCCATACCGTGGATGAACACCGCTGGCAGCGCCGAAGTCTCGGTAGCGGCGTCAGCCACCAGCACCTCAATACTGCCGGTATCGCTGGCAATGATAGTGGAACGCATTTCTCATGCCTCGTCTAGAACAGGTGAAGTCTTGGGTAGAACAACCCAAAATGCTACGATTCCAGCCTATCGAGATTTTTTCATGTTTCGCTCTTCCATTTTCGGTCTTTAGCTCACACTGGGGGTTGCTCTGGCTCTATTCGGCAAACATTTCGGCCAGGGTTTC
Organism: Leptolyngbya sp.; assembly: GCA_003249105.1. Classification (GTDB taxonomy): domain Bacteria; phylum Cyanobacteriota; class Cyanobacteriia; order Phormidesmidales; family Phormidesmidaceae; genus Nodosilinea. Next base: position 5,438 of record QBLT01000084.1, read on the forward strand.
AAGCAGCATTCTTTGCTCACTGGGGCTGATTTGACCCAAGCGTTTGACCAACCGGGCCTTATCGACAGTGCGAATTTGGTCTAAGACAATTTGGCCGTTTTTGCCCTCAAAACGGCAGGCAATGCGGGTGGGGTAGAGCTTGCCCTTGGTCGTCATCGGGGCCACGATCGCAGTGGTAATGTAGCGATTCATCTCGTCGGGCGAGATCACCACGCAGGGTCGTGTTTTTTTGATTTCGTTGCCCACGGTGGGGTCGAGGTTGACGAGAAAAACGTCGAAGCGATTGACTACCATTCCCATTCAGCGTCGTCCCAGTCAGTGGGGTTGAGGTCGTCGAGCAGGGTGTCGTCGTGGCTGTCTGCCATGGCGGCAAAGGCGGCATCCCATCCGGCTCGCTGGCGTGGCGCGGTGCGAATGACCAGGTGATCGCCCTCTACCTCCACCTCTACGTCTGCGTTCAGGCCGCTCTGCTCTAGCAGCAGTTTAGGAATGCGAATGCCTTGGGAATTGCCAATTTTGACAATGCGAGTTCGAATGGCGGTGCCCATAGACGGTGTATGCCCAGACGCGAAGTAATTACATTGTAGATACGCATACTAGAGCCGTCAAGGGGAGAACCATTGCAAATATCCATTGAGGTTAGGACAGGTTCAACGTAGGGGCATTGCATTGCAATGCCCCTACCAGAGGATTCCGCCTGTCAAAGTGGCCTAACTCAATTAACTACTGCGGTAGTCGTAAACGGCTCTCAACATCACTGCACCCTAGGGCATTTGAAAAAGTGTCTCTGCTGCGGATGTCGCGCTGCAAGCCTCGCCTAGGGTTGACGTAGTTTCACATCGTTCATTCACACCGTTAAGGAGTCAGCCAATGAGTTCTGTACAGCCGCCATCGAGCCATAGCCAAGCCTGGGTCGTGCAAACCTGGCTGGCTTTTTTGCTGTCGGTAGGTAGTCTGTCGCTGGGCATCTTTTGTTTGCCGGTGGATGCCTGGGTAAAGGGCTACATGGGCATGGGCACCCTGTTTGCCCTGGGGTCTACCGCCAGCCTCTCTAAAACGGTGCGCGACCTGCACGAAGCCAAGCAGGTCACCGCCCGCATTGACGAAGCCAAGGTTGAGAAATTGCTAGCCGAACATCACCCGCTGCGTTAGGGCGATCGCTCGTCGCAGGCGGCAAAATAAAACCCCAGCAAAACTTCCCTAGAGTGCCACCGCTTAAACGATACTGCGCGCACAAACGCAATGTAGGACATCGCTAAAGCCCCAACAAACAGCGCCACCGGCTCAAAGGATGCCGCTCCAATTCTCAGAATGTTGACCAGAAACACCCCGCTGAGAATCACCAGCCCAAACGAGAGGTTGCGGTACATGATGTGGGTGGCCTGGTACAGATCGGCGGTGATTAGAGAGGGTCTGTTGTTCTCTTTTAGATAAGAGCAGACCCTTGAATAGAGGTGGTTCATCTTCTTGGGCATGCCGACTTTGTCGTGCAGCAGCAGCAGTAACCGGCTCTCAAAATCGAGGGTTTTGGGGTCAACATCTTGGGCCAGCCCTTGCAGCCACTCGCCTCGATCTAAAAGAACTTCGGTGGGGAAGTAATGCAGGTCGCGATCGAACAAGTTGCAGAGGGCCAAAAAAAACTTCCAGGTTACGCCCTGCGCCAAGCCGCCTAGGAGGTAGCTAACAAACGCCAAGGCAATCACCACCTGGAGCGAGACACTGGTTTGAATTAAACCAGCAAAATCTTGCACGCTAATGGCCGGGTTATAGATCAAAAAGATCGCCAGTACGAGGGGCACACCCCCAAGGATGGCGGCAAAAAACTCGTAGGGCCCCAGCGCAAACTTGAATAGATCCATAACCCCAGGATGGCCAAATCAACGTCAAATTAGCGGCAGACGAGTTTAGAAAAATCCTTCAAAAACCTCTAGTGCTTCGTCTGCGAGCACGGGGCCAACCACTTCAACCGGGCGCTTGCCGTGCTTGAGCACCTCGCGGCTGGCTAACGGCAGCTGAAAGGGAGACTCCCCCTGGAGGCTGTAGAGGCGATCGCTGCCCAAGGCGTACACCAGCCGCCCCACCCCACTCCAGAAGATCGCCCCGGCGCACATGGGGCAAGGTTCGGTGCTGGCGTAGAGGGTGCAGTCTTTGAGGGTGTCTGGGCTGAGGCTTTTATCCATTTGGCGCAGCAGCACGGTTTCGGCGTGGCCGGTGCAGTCGCGCTCGGTGATCTGGTTGTTTTCGGCTTCGGCTAGCACCTGGCCTGAGGCATCGGCCAGCACGGCACCAAAGGGGCGGTTGCCTGCCTCGCGGGCGCTTTGGGAGAGGGCGATCGCCCGCCGCACATGGCCCAAATCTTGCTCACTCACATCGCTCATCGGTCGCTCTCCGCTTCATCGCTCACCCAATCATGCCACTAGACCTCGGGTTTCTTCGGGAAGCCGTTGGGAATCTCAAAGCGATCGCCCGTGCGGCAGTATTCGTAGCCTGCCATCCGCCCGAGCGCTCCCACTTTATCCACATCAATGCGGTTGTTTTCGCCGAGCACGTCATCGCGCACAAACAGGTGCACCACTTGGCCAATCACAATGTGAAACTCGCCCACCGGCACAATTTGCAGGGTGCGACACTCAAAGGCCACCGGCGACTCTGCCACGCGGGGCGGCTGAATGACCCGGCTGGGGGCGGGCGACAGATTTACATAGTCAAACTCCGACTCGCTGTGGGGCAGCGGCTCGGCGCATTCGGCCACCTGGTGGGCGTAGGACTCAACCGCCAGGTTGATCACGTATTCGCCCGTGCCGCCTTCGCTGGGGGGGCGCACGTTGCGCAGGGTGTCTTTTTCGCTGCCGTCGGGCTTGAGGCTGATGCTAAACATTAGCGCCAGGGGCTTGTGGCCCGCCGCGTTGAAGTAGGAGAAGGGGGCCAGGTTGGCTACGCCCTCGGGGGAAAGGCTGGAGACAAAGGCGATCGGTCGGGGCACAACGCTGCCAATCAGCAGCTTGTAGCGAGTCGAGGGGTCGAGGAGCTCGGGGTCAATTTCCATGGGGGCGGGGTGCAATAAGGGCGGTGGTCAAAGATCGACCCTGAAGGGTCATCGCGGGCATTTTGCCACGTTTCGCCAACCGTAGCTGAGCCCTCAGTTGCTACCCCGATAGATCACTATGAATTTGGTTGTCCTAGCAAAACAACCCCATTTCTGTCACTGGCCCGGCGAGGCACCTTACGAACTGCGCTGTTCCACCTGCAAAACCAGGATGTGGACATCGGCGGGCGGTTTAACCGGCGTTTCTGGCGGCGTCACCGTCGGCCAAATTGCCTTTAACTCCTGCAAACTTTTGGCGATCGCCGCGTGGTCTTCGGCGCGGGTCTGCTCCATCTCTTGGGCAATGGTTTGATACAGCTGGTCGGCATAGAGAACGAACCCGCGCGAGTCTTGATACTCGACCGCTTCCACGATTTTGCCATCCACTACGGCGGCCTCATATTCTTCCGCAGCGGTTTTGAGCAGGGGGGTGATGACTTGCAGCACAAAATCGGGGGACTGGCGCTGGTCAGCGGGCAGGGTCGCGATCGCCCCATCGATCGCCGCGATCGATTCGTCAAATTCAGTTTTGAGCTGGTCGCTCTCGGGGGCAGACTTGGTCAGGTCAAGCAGCTCATTGAGCTGGTCTTCAAAGGGCGGTACATTGCGCTCAGCGAGCTCAGCCTCGATCCCACCGTAGAGTTCCTCGACCGGATGGCCAATGTGGGGTTCAGCTTCTTCATAGCTACCGGCGGCGATCAGTTCTTCGGCCACCATCAGGTGGCCTTTCATCAGCGCCAGGGTGCTCATATAGTTGGTATCAGGATTACCGGTGGCTCCAGCTTCGCCGCCCTCGCCACCTTCACCGCCCTCACCACCTTCACCGCCCTCGCCGCCATGGGCCGCATCTGCGGTGGGAGAGGGTTCAGTACCGGCTTCACCACCTTCGGGTGTTGGCCCGCCACAGGCTCCTAACGTCGCCGCTAAACCAACCGCTAGGAACAGCTCTACAGGCTTGAGTTGCTTTGCCATATCAGTGTCAATTGAGAATAAATTGCATTTAACCTTGTTCTATGAGCCTAGGGCTATATGAGATCGCCTGTCAATAAGCTCCGGGGCGGTAGCAACAAGACGGGCTTGAAATCTAGGCCGGCAACACATCAAACAGCCCCATGCAGCCGTGCTCTGCGATCGCATCCTGATGGGGATGAAACATGTATTGGCCGGGATAGGGGTAGGCAAGCTCTAGAATGTGGCGCTCAGCGGTGCCCATGGTGATGACGTCAGAATCACCGGTTGGGGTGAGGGTGCGCCCCGTCGGAAACATTTGAAACAGGTTGGCATGAATGTGGAAGGTCACCGCCACGTCAAACTCAATCATATTCAGTAAGTACAACCGTACCCGCTGGTTTTGATAGATAGAAATTGGATGATCGCGATAGTAGTTAGGGATGCCGTTAAAGGCATACAGCTCGTTGTGCCCATCGTTATTGATGTCAAAGCCGCCCATCACCAGCACCATTTCGTCGGCAGGTGGACGGCCCTCAGGAGGATCCACAATAAACAGGCCGTAGAGCCCCTTGCTGATGTGGCGCGTCACCGGAGCGACGTGGCAATGGTAAGGGTGCACGCCAAACGGCCCAGCCTCAAACTCGTACACCATCGTCTGGCCATGGCGAATCGGCTGCACGCCATCCATCTCGGCGGGGTGAATGCCGTGAAAGTGCATGCTGTGGGAATGCCCGTCTTGGTTGTGGAAGACAATCCGCACCCGCTCCCCGGCCTTGGCTCGCAGGGTGGGGCCTGGAACCCTGCCGTTGAGGTTCCAGCTCATGAAGGTGATAGCACTGTTGAGCTGGAGGGGTGAGCTGTTGGCCGTCACCTCAAACTCCCGCACGGTGCGACCGTTTTCTGACTTGAGCGTGCCGTGGTCGAAGTCTCGCAGCAAGGCCATGGGGTCAAAGCCATGGTCGGTCGGCGGCCCGTAACCTTCCGGCAATGGGGGAATGCGCACGGCCCGCGACCGCCCTACCCAGGCTGACCCGGCTACTGCCGCCATGGCGACGGCCCCAATGCCCCCAGCCCCCCAGCCCAAAAATTGACGCCGCGACCAGGCCGTCGGCAGTTTTGCGAAGGGTTGCTTAGCCATGCCTGAGAGGAAAAACCATCTTCTTGAGAATAGTTCTTAATGGCTAAAATTGTTAGTCTCTAAGAGGCTTGAGCATTGGGCGACAGCGATCGTCAACACGTTGCGTGCTTTGGGGCGATCGGTACCGCTGGCGAATTACACACCTGCTCAATATCTAGGATTCAGTCAAGGGTGGCGCAATCAAAATCCCCAAAGTTATTAAGAACTTTGGGGGCTAAAAGCTGTAAATCTCGTAGACTGAGCGGCGGTTAGACAAAAGTTGCGGCATCGCCTGTGAGCTATAGAAAGCTCTCAAAAAGGAATACAGCAGGGAATCACCAGGCAGCCGCCCTGGGCGCTTTGAGCCTGCAAGGTTTGAGCCGCCATTTTGCAAGCTCTAAATTGCTGAGGCGCCAGTCGAATGGCCGCGCTTAAATTTTGATCGATTAAAACGCGCTTGACGTAGTCTGAGCAAGATTCGCCGTACAGCAACCCGTGGGGGCAAGAGAACCCTTTGCGCGGTGAAATATGCGTGCGGTAACCATTGAGTGAGGCGATCGCAGCCCGAGTAGCCATCGATTCAAGCGTATAGGCAGTCATGGGTGAGCAAAGATAGACGTCACCGCTCACTGTCATCTAAAACTAAGCCTAGACGACTCTATCAAGCGGTCTATCTACGGCTACGCCGCTGGAAAGCCTAGCGGCAGTAATCGTCAATCGGGTGCACGGCCTCCACGGCAATCGGCGACCACTGGCGCACCACAAACTCGCTCAAGCCCACATTGGCGGGGCGATCGCTATCAAGGGTAGCCCAATCAGCGCGATCGCCCCAATCATAGGTATAGCCTAGCTGAGTCCAGGGGTAGGGCAGGGCGCTAGGGGGGGCTACACCGTTGACTGCGATCGGCTGCCCCTGATATTGGTAGCGCTGATCGTACTGGGCATAAAACCAGTGCAGATAGCTGCTTGGCACCGAGACAAATTCATTGGCGGTGCGAAAGGTCAGCTCGGCCTCGTGGTCAGTAATCTCGGGGTCGGGGCTGGGGCGAAAGAGAAACTGTGGATCGACCCAGATCTCAACCACCTGGCGATTGGCCGCCTGGGCAGTAGGTTCAGGCGGCAAGCCGAGCACCTGGCTCAGACGGGCCGCTAAAGGAATCTCTGGCGTTGGGGTATAGGCTTGGCAAAAGCTCTGCAAGTCGGGGACAGCGGTGACCCAGACATCGCGGGTCACAATCAGCCGACTCCCCACGTTTTGGGTGTAGCCCGCCCAGTCGGCCCAGGTCGCGACTAAAACATGGCCCTGCTCACTCCACGTTAGGGCGCTGTTTTGGCGGGTAATGGCGGTGAGATCTCTAAAGACTTCGCTGGGGTCTGGCGTTCTAGCATCTTCAACGGCATCCCAATAGGCGGGGGGTGGGGCGATCGCCCCTGCTTGAGCCTGCACTGGGCTTGCGATCGCCCCGCAGACCTCAACCAGACCCAGCACCATTGCCCCAATGCTGAAGCGTAGCCTTTGCCCAGAGTTAACGACCATGCCATGCCACAGAGTTCTATAGCGTTAGATTAGCCCAGATGATGCGATCGTGGGCTGGGTCACAAACACCCATCAAGCTCTGGGCTAATTGTTCGCTTGCCACCAGGCCCGCAGGTCTTGCACAGCGACAATTTCATCGTCTTTGGCAGTGCTCAAAAACCCGTAGAGCAGGTCTTTGGGCACCTGGGGAAAGGTTGGACTTAGCTCCACCTCGCTATAAACACCGTCTTGCAGCACATACACCCGCCAAACCTGGCCGTTGAAGCGCCAAAATTCGGGCACCCCCAAACTGGCATAAAACTGATTTTTGGCAATATCGGTGTGGGTGATGTCTACCTCGACCACCAGATCGGGCGGCGGGTCTTCGCCAAACACCACATTGCGCCCCTTCACCAGGGGTTGGTTTTGAATGTAGTAGGCGTTGTCAGGCTCAGCCCCTTTTTTGAGGCCGGGGTAGTTCATCGTGGTTGACCCCATGGTCTTGATCCGCAGACCAATGAGTTCTACCAGGGTCAAAATAAACCGCTCAATCAGCCGTCCTGAAAACTCGTGATCTTCTAACGGCACGGTAATTTCTAAAACTCCGTCGTCGTAGGTGAGCCGCGAGCCACGAGATTGGGGCAGCACCTCTAAAATTTGCAGATACCCCTGCCAAGACACCCCGCGCAGCAGCACCCGCTGTTCACCCACCGGGCGCAGGTCAGACTTGGGTTCTGGGGCAGCAATGACCATAGCGTTGCGTGACATTTCCTCTATATTTTATGCAAGAAATCCAGTACTCTGTGGCATAAGTTACAGCACTTCAGACTAATAGTTCTGCGGTCTAATTTAGCGCTCACTATGCTGCGCTGTTTGAGTAGTTATAAACAGGAACCTGAACAAAATGATCGGGTTCTTGCTCATTCAAGATTGTTTGCTGCAAGCGTTCTACGGTTGATGGAGAAAAAAACTGCTCACCAGTTTCTTCATTGACGCGAGCTGGCACATTTTCGATCAGAATAACTTGACCGTTGAGGTTCAGGGTATAGGTAACCTGTTTTTCAACTAGGGTTTCTTGCCATTTAGTTACCATCGCTAGTCTGTCTCCTTGTTGTAAAGTCGCCATTCCATTTATCGGATTCAGGTTCGTATAGGGTAATAATTTTAATGATCGGACGGGAGGGATAGCTGCATTGAATATGAAGAGGCCGCTGCGCTTCTGTGAATCCCAGGATTAAACAACTTGGCCCGTATTTATCATCTGGGTAGTCTTCGATGACTTGACCAACTGCGATCGCCTCTCTAACCTCTTGTACTAAAATCCTTCGCACAATAGATTGATCAACAGCGTGCTTAGAAAACTCAAATTGGTCTTCAACGAACTTCTGACGTATGCTTTCAATACTTGCAGCCATAGTAGCAGCGTAGGTTGGGTAGCGCGATCGCAGAGCCAACATAGATAAGCCTTTTTCTAAAGAAATGCTGGCAAAGCTAACTTAGGCAAATCATACTGTGTGATAGTGCTGTAACTCAAACGCTTTAATCGCAGCCGCGTTCTCAACATCATCCCGAAACTGATCGATAATTTCTATAATTTCAGAGTGAAGGGAGGAATAGTCGTTCTCATCAAATTCTGGATCTTCTCCGTTATGGGCAACACTATTTCGATGCCTCAGCAATTTCTCATCAATTTGAATTTTCTTCCCTTCATACCAATGATGATCACATCCAATAATATGGATTATCTCTGCCAACACTTCAGAGTTAAGGTTGTCGTAGGTTTCAATAGCAGCTTTAGTTGGAAGCGGAAGCGGATCGTTGGATATATTTCGCATTAGCAAGACAAAATCTCTATGCAAACTAATCTTTTTTGAGTCTCTTAATCCACGAATATGAGATCTAAGATAAACACACGTCAGTCCGTCATTTAGTCTTTTAAGGGGGATGCCTTGGTGATGGACATAGTTGACGTAACAAGTCCCTGCAAATTTTACAAATCCTTCCCAGTGCCCATACAGAAGACATAACGCAGAGAGACTTATAGCTCTACGGCTAGAACCTTTAGCCCCATCAACTGCTAACTTGATGTCTGTAAGAATCCTTTTTCTAGTGGCAAGATCACTATCAATTAAGTCGTTAAGTTGAGTCAGAGATCGAATTTTTTTCATTGATCCATAAGTTCTCTGCCAAAGGGAAGCGTATTCCTCAAGCGATCAGCTGAACGCCTACCACGAATTTCACGTATAATATTTGTTTCCATCCAGAGTCTTTTAACTCTTTCTATTATATCCAATCCAAATAAATCTTTTGATTCGATAAGATAGCCAATACCTAATGCGAGAATCTCAAAAGCTGTAACCGAGAACCCTCCCTTAAACCGTCCAGTCTGCGAATCATACCTCCTAAATGAATCAGGGCCAACAGATATAGATAGGAGGCGAAAAGTTGACTTAAAGATATTCTTCTCAATAGACCAAGGGAAGTCCTTATTCTCAGCAATTTCAATTATTTTCTCATCGAGAAAAGGGCCTAAATCGCCCATAGACTCTGCCGGATTCCACTTGCGGAGTGTGATAAAACGAACTACTAATTCTAGATCATACTGCTCTTCAAGATTTCTGTCTGACAGCGCACAGCACTCAACAAAGTCGGGTTCCAAGGCCATTTCCTTAATATGATCAAGCGCTTCTGGCCCAACCATAATGATCTGACAATTCCTAAGTTCTTGAGGAGATAATGAACTGCCCCCAGTATTTAAGCGCTGAAAAAGTTCAAGCTTTGTATCAGAGTCTGATTCTCTAAGGACAATTTTTACATCCAACTTAGAACGCTTGAAAAGTCTCTGTAATGTTCCACCAATTCCATTTTCATCTGCTTCATTAACGCCCCAAGTCTTACCTCTAAGTGAAGGAAGATATTTGGTTGGCTGAAACACTAACGGAGCTAGGAGATTACCTTCCTCATCCTTAAGAATACCCATTATCTCAAATATCGCGGAAAGGCGTTGTAGACCGTCAACAACGTCCCATACTCCGTCTAGTCTCTGGTGTACAAAAATAGATGGTATTGGAATACCAAGGAGTAGCGACTCCAAGAGTCTACTTTTTTGCTCTGGCGACCATCTAAAATATCTTTGAAAGTCTGGCCTTAACCTCAACTCATTTTCCTTATACATAGCAGTCAACTCACCAATCGACATTGGGTAGCCATCTGTACGTATGGACTTTCTATTTTCTTCGACTTCTTGCTCTAAAATCATAGTGCTTTTATGTTTTTTAATAGTAGCTTTACTAAACTCTATCTCAGGTGAGGGCTAAGACAACCTAGAGACAGACCCCAGGGTTTTTAAAAAACCCTGGGGTCTTAGGCTTGCTACAGCGGGCGGTAGACGCGGTAGTTGATGTTGGGGAAAATATTGTCTACCACCTCGATCTTCTCTAGCCAGCCGGAGTCGATTTTTTCGCGCAGAATGTCATCCCACAGCTTTTGGAAGCGCATGAGGTGCGACCTGGTGCGTCGCACCGCGTAGGGCACCATCGTCCCCGTCCGCATAATGAAGGCCCAGTCAGACGACTGCGCCAGCAGCAGTTCCCGCGCCGCCTGGTTAAGGGCGCGCCACTCTAGCTCATCGGCGGGTTCACGCTTGGCCAGGTCGATCATGCGCTCAGCAGCCTTGTGCAGGTGGGGGTAAATCCAGGAGTTGGTTTCGTTCAGCCAGTATTCGTGGAAACCCTTGTAACCCCAGCTCGACTGGGAGGGGCGGCAGACCTGCTGGGTGGGGTGGCCCTGCAAATAGTCGGCCAGGTGGGTCATCTCGTAGGTGCTTTGGTCAAACCAGCTCTTGCGGAACAGGTAGTCGAGGAACCAGGGGCCTTCGTACCACCAGTGGCCAAACAGCTCGGCGTCGTAGGGCGACACAATGATTGGCGGGCGCTGCATCAGGCCGTGAAGGTGGCCGATCTGCTGCTCGCGGTTATACATAAAGTTGGCGGCATGCTCGGCGGCTTTTTCTTTGGCCCAGTAGGGGTCATAGAGCTGCTTGTCGGAGAGGCCTAGGCCCTTGCCGGTAATTTTGTGATACTTAATGCCCACATTCTTGCGCTGGCCGTTGGGCATGATGTAGGGCTTGATGTACTCGTACTCAGCATCCCAACCCAGATCGCGGTAAAACTCGCGGTACTCGGGCGCGCCGGGGTAGCCCACCTGCGACGACCACACCTGCTGCGACGACTCGTGGTCGCGGCCAAAGGCAGCCACCCCGCTCTCGGTAAAGATGGGAGAGTAGCTGCCAAAGCGGGGGCGAGGGCGGGCGTAGAGAATGCCGTGGCCATCGGTTAAAAAGTAGCGCATGCCAGCGTCGGCCACCAGGCGCTCTAGCCCTTCGTAGTAGGCGCACTCGGGCAGCCAAATGCCCTTTGGGGGCTGCCCAAAGGTGTCTTCGTAGTGCTCGGCAGCAACCTGAATTTGCGCCCACACGGCCTCGGGGTACATTTTCATCAGCGGCAGGTAGCCGTGGGTGGCCCCGCAGGTGATGATGTCGAGGTTGTTGCTGTCTTGATACTGCTTAAAAGCAGTGACCAGATCGCCGCTGTAGCTCTCCCACACGTCGCGCACGTGGTTAAACTCTTTGGCGTAATTTTCGGCCAGGTACTGCATGTGGCCGTTGTGGACGTGGCGCTCGACCTCTAGCTCGGTGAGTTCTTCGAGCATGGCCAGGTGGGCGTCGAAGCGCTCTTGCAGCAGCGGATCGCGCAGCATGGAGACCAAGGGCGGGGTCATGCTCATGGTGAGCTTGAAGTCGATGCCGTCGCGCTTGAGCCCCTCAAACATGGTGAGCAGAGGCACATAGGTCTCGATGATGGCCTCGTAGAGCCACTCTTCTTCTAGAACGTAGTCACTCTCGGGGTGACGCACGTAGGGCAGGTGGGCATGGAGTACGAGCGCGAGATATCCAGTAGCCATAGGGTGCCGTTGAAGAAGTTAAAAAGAGCCGAGCTGTCGGGAGGGTAACCGCCGTTGACCAAATTTTAAGGCAAAAGGTAAACGCTAACGGCAGGCTGGGCTGCATCCACCAACTGGGGCTGCTTAGGGTAGTTATTCATATAGACGATCGCAGAGTCGGCACTGGTATGCCATGAAAGAGTGACTCCAGAAAGTTCAGAGAGAACTCTTTGGGGAAAGGCTAATTGTCGGGTCAGGTTGGGTGGTGGAAGACATTGGATAGGGTGGGGTAGGTG
>QBLT01000085.1 GCA_003249105.1 Leptolyngbya sp.
TGGGACATTCTTATTCGTCCAGCCTAGACGGTATATTCTTTCCCGGAAATCACCTAAGTTGTACCACTGAGGTTTAAATTCAAAACTCAACACTCAAAATTCAAAACTCATCTTACTCCCCATCTCTCCCACCTTCCCTATCGTCCTCACCCCTACACTCCACCCATGCCCCTGATTAAAGTCCAAACATCCATCTCCTCTCCCGATCGCGCCGAGGTCGAAGGGCTATTGAAAGAACTTTCTGCCAGTTTGGCCAGCCACTTGGGCAAGCCCGAATCCTACGTGATGACAGCTTTTGAAGCCAACGTACCCATGACCTTTGGCGGCACCACTGACCCGGTGTGCTACGTCGAGATCAAAAGCGTCGGCACCATGGGCGGTGCCAAAACCCGCGCCATGAGCCAGGAGTTTTGCACCCAGCTTGAGACCGCCCTGGGAGTGCCCAAGAATCGTACATACATCGAGTTCGCCGATGCCCCCGGTGCCATGTGGGGCTGGAATGGCGGCACCTTTGGCTAAACAAAAACGGCTGATGCCGGATTCTAATTGTTTAACTCTGATTTGAAATGCACAGGTAGCGATCGCCCTAAAACGGCACGTCTTTGTCAGCGTGGGAAGGTTGCTTAGCCGCCGCCTCCGAGGGCTTCAGCAGCGTTGTATCGAGCCCAGGGCTCAGGTCATCGTCCAAATCGACCACTTGTCCATTAAAGAAATGGGCAAAGTTTTTCACAGCTCGGTCAAAGTCACTGGCAATAGCTGGCAAAGATGAGGGCGCAGGCGCAGCGGGGCTGGCGTCTACCGCGAGAGCAGGTTCAGGAGCGGATGCCGGTTGTGCTGACGCCTCTGCCGGGGGTGCTGAGACGACAGGCGGGGGCGGAGGACTGAGAACCACTGGAGTGGGTGGGGTGATATTTTCCTGCCCCGGCGCCTGGGAGATATTGGGGGCTGGGGCATCAGGCTTTGGGTCGGGCAGTACCTCCAGGGAAACCTGCACTTTGTGGTTGAGCACCTGCTGAAAGGCTGCCTCCACATTCTCGACGCGGCCCTGGGCCATCTTAAATAGTGGCCGAGAGCTGATACCGACTCGGGCCACTACACCGTCGAAAAACAGCAGACTGCCCTGCTGCTGCATCAAGGCGCGGGTGCCCAGGGGCTCTAGTACAGCGATCACCTGAAGCCACAGCTGCCCCAGGTTAGGGGATGGGGTGGCATTGACGGCAGGCGGCGCGTCTTGGCCATTACTAGGGGGAGAATTTGATGCGGCGGCAGGCACGGGGACTGGCTTTGGCGTTGCCCCATTGGCAGTTTCCGGCGGCACTGCCAGGTCTGGCTGGGCGGGCGGCGGCACTGAGGCTGGTGGACTGACGACTGGAGGTGCTGGCTGAGGTGTGGGGCTGGGTGCGGCTGGGGGAGCAATTGGAGGGGCGATCGCACCCCCAGTCCGCCCAGCCATCATGGCACCACTAGCCTGCCCTGCCAGCGTCGAGGGCAGCAGCCCTAGGAGAGTCACCTCTAGCCACAGCCGGGGCTGGGTGGTGTTTTTGATCTGCACCTCAGCGCTGCGCAGGTGCTGTTGCCCCAGCAGCAGCACCGTTGGATCTAATTGCTGCACCAGGGTTTGCATGTCGGCCCAGGTGGGGGGAGTGATGGCGACCAGGTCGTGGCGATCGCCCGCCGTCTTGGCAATCAGCAGATCGCGGTAGAACCCAGCCAGGTTTTGCAGCACAATCAGCGGCTCCCGGCCCCGATCCATCAGCTTGCGGGCACCGTCGAGCACGGCGGTGCCATCGTCGCTGAGAATGGCCTGCACCAGGGCCAGCAGATCGCGCTCGGGTACAGCTCCCACCAAGTCCCACACCGCATCGGCTTCCACGGGAGGCGCTAGCAGACTGAGCTGGTCGAGCAAACTCTGGGCATCGCGCAGCCCTCCCTGGGAAACCTGGGCCACCAGCCGCAGGGCTTCGTCGTTGATAACGATGTTTTCCTGATCGGCAATCTTCCGCAGGTGAGCGATCATCGGCTCTAGGGGAATGCGCCGGTAGTCGAACCGCTGGCAGCGCGAAATAATCGTCGGCAGCACTCGCTGAGGATCGGTGGTGGCCAGAATAAACACCACATTGCTGGGCGGCTCTTCTAGGGTTTTGAGCAAGGCATTGAACGCCGCCGTGCTGAGCATATGACACTCATCCACGACGTAAACCTTGTACCGACACTGCACTGGGGCAAACTGAGCGCGCTCGATCAGCTCGCGGATGTTATCGACCCCGGTGTTGCTAGCGGCGTCGATTTCAATAAAGTCAAGGGCCGAACCATTGGTGATCGAGCGACAGGTTTCGCAGATGCCGCAGGGGGCTGGGGTGGGGTGATCTTGGGCAATGCAGTTGAGCGACTTGGCCAAAATGCGGGCGCTGGAGGTTTTGCCCGTGCCTCGGGGGCCGCAAAACAGGTAAGCAGGGGCAATGCGCCGCTGATTGAGGGCGCTGGTCAGGGTAGTCGCGATCGCATCTTGCCCCACCAGAGCGCCAAAGGTCTGGGGACGATACTTGTGGTGCAGCGGTTCATAGGCCATAGCACTAAGATACCTCGCCCGCCCCTATCTCTGAATGCTCAACCCAACTCTCCTGATCAGGATGGAGCCTAGTTAATCCGAAAAATGAATGATCAGGGTTTCCATATCCGAGGTGGCGCACTGGGCAGCCTGCCCCCGAGCGGTACACATGCGCGACTGAGTCTGCTGGGCCAGAGCTTTGACCCGTTCGACCGCCGCTGAAATATCTTGCCGCCGCTGGCGATCGCTCTGGGGACAGGACTGGGGAACGGGTAAGGCGACTGCGGCTGCCTCTAACGGCCTTTCGGCGGGGGAGTATCCCTGAAAGTAGGCCAGCGCCAGCTGCCGAAAGAGCGCTTGCAAGTGGCTCGGCAGGTCTTGCTCGACCTGGTTGGGCTTAGCGAGGCAGTCCACCAGCTGACCCATGGCGTGGGCAATTTCCATATTGTCTTGGCCGCTGGTGGGATAAACATCCTTAAGATCTAGCCAGCAAGCCTCAAAAGCTTTTAGTTCTCGTAGCATCATGGGGTTACTTCACCGTTGGGATAACCGTGACGATAGTAGGTGCACCCTGCCCATGACCTGAATGGAGGTTGTCCGGGGAGGACATCCGGTCTTAGAGTGTTCCAGCTAGATACTTATCCAGAGTTTTCGGCAATAGGCCCAACGGGCCGAGGTTGCGACCTCAAAGGGGACGTTTATTGAGATGGAATACTCTTAGCTTTAGAATGCCCCCCGGTCAGGTAAAGCCCCCACGGCTGAATTAACGATTTTTTAAGGACGGGATCGAAACCATGGCAATCATTCAGCGAATTTACACCGACGGTGCCTGCTCCGGTAATCCTGGCCCCGGCGGCTGGGGTACGGTGTTGTATCTGGTCGATGGCGGTGTTCACGAGATTGGCGGCGGCGAGTCGCCCACCACCAACAACCGCATGGAAATGCAGGCGGCGATCGCCGGTCTGACCCTGCTGCGCGACAGCGGCCAAACCGAACCCGTCACCATTCACACCGACAGCGAATACGTGCTCAAGGGCATCACCCAATGGATCGCGGGCTGGAAGCGGCGCGGCTGGGTCAACTCAGCCAAAAAGCCTGTGCTCAACCGCGATCTGTGGGAGGCCCTCGACAGCGTCACCACCGAGGTCAACCAGACCCTCGATCGCCCCCTCCAGTGGATCTACGTGCGCGGCCACTCTGGAGACCCCGGCAACGAGCGCTGCGATACCATCGCCCGCGCCTATGCCGCCAAACGCGCGATCGCCCTGACGACGGCAGCCCTCCCCTAGGGGTCTATAACCCTCCTCCCTCGGTACCTGAACGGGGGAGCGGGTTGCCGATAGTATGAGAACAGCGATCAGCTGACTAAATATATATAGAGTGCCGTCTCCAGCGAGGAATGCCGTGCTGCTGTCTAAAGGGTTTGAAATTGAGATGTACACCGGCACCCCGGCAGGGGATGTGGTCGGTCTTTCCGATCGGATTGTGGCGGATCTCAATGGTTTCGTGCGCGAGCCCGACAGCCGCAATGTCGAGTACACCACCCCGCCCTTGTGCCAATACGAAAAACTGCTGTGCGAACTGGTGCGCCCCCGCCACGAGCTACGCCAGTACCTCAGGGGGCTGGGCAACTACACCCTCGTGCCCGGCAGTACCCTAGCCCTAGGCGACACCGATCGCTTCTATCGCTCTGACCCCAGCAATCCCTACCACGCCTACATCGAGCAAACCTACGGCACCACCGTGGTCACCGCCAGCGTCCATATCAACATTGGCATCTCGGATCCAGAAATTTTGATGCGCGCCTGCCGCCTGGTGCGGGTCGAAGCCCCCCTGTACCTGGCCCTCACCGCCTCATCGCCGTTTTTGGGCGGCAAAGCGACCGGCTCCCACTCCAGCCGCTGGCAGGTCTTTCCTAAAACCCCGACCCACGTGCCCCTGTTCACCAGCCACGCCCACCACATTCAGTGGATGGAGGCCCAGCTCGCCGCAGGCACCATGCAAAACGTGCGCCACCTGTGGTCCTCGGTGCGGCCCAACGGCGATCGCCGCCCCTACAACCTCAACCGACTAGAGCTGCGCATCTGCGATCTAATCAGTGACCCCGTGGCGCTACTGGCGGTAGCGGCCCTGCTCGAAGCGCGCCTGATTCAGCTGATCCAAAATCCAGAGTTAGACCCGCTGACCCTGAGCGAGCTGCCCCAGGCCAGCCGCAACGACGACCTGGTGGCCCTTACCGACGCCAACGAAATGGCCACCGCCAGCCAGAGCCTGGAGGCTGAGCTGCGCCACTGGCAGGACGGTCGCCCAATTCTAGCCAGCGACTGGATCCAGCAGCTCTACGAAGAGGTATGGCCGATCGCCAAAGCCAACGGCCTCAGCTGCTTCCTCAGCCCGGTGAAGAAAATTCTGCGTGAAGGCAATGAAGCCCAGCGGTGGCTGCGGCAGCACGAAGCCGGGCAGTCAGTGCAGCAGGTGATACAAAACGCGATCGCCGAGGTAGCAGCCAGCGAGGGCATCTTAGCTCGCGATCTGTGCGAACCCTGCGCCGCCTAAGGGAAGTTTCTTGAGGTGAGCGGCGCGATCGCGGCCTCTCTGGGTAAAAATTTACTTATAGGTGCAATAAGGAAAGCTTTCTTCAGTAGAACCCGATCCCCCGTTTAGGGGTCAATTTTCGAACAGGGTAAAACTACTGAGGGAAGTATTAATAAAATCTATATCCCCTAGACATCTCCGCCGCTCTCCTAAATTCATGTCGCACCCGCTGCCTTAGCCCGCTATTTTGGTTCCCCTATCTATGCCTACCATTGTTTTAGTCACGCCCCAGATCCCCCCAAATACGGGGAATATTGCCCGCACCTGCGCCGCTACGACCACCCCCCTACACCTCGTTGGCCCCTTAGGGTTTGACCTCAGCGATCGCGCCCTCAAGCGAGCCGGTCTCGATTACTGGCCCCAGGTTGACCTCACTCTACATACCGACTGGGCTGCCTTCGCTGCCCAGCAGCGCCAGCAGGGAGGGCGAACCATTGGTTTTAGTACCTCTGGGCGATGTAGCTATACAGAATTGACCTATCGCACCGACGATTGGCTTCTATTTGGCAGCGAAACCGAAGGACTCCCCAAAACAGTGCTGGCCACCTGTGATGAAACCGCTTACATCCCTATGGATCGCAGCGTTGTGCGCAGCCTTAACCTGTCAGTGAGCGCCGCCATTGCCCTCTACGAAACCCTGCGTCAGCTTCACCTATTTCATCCACACCACTCCTCAAAGGTTACCGACAACCAAGACCCAGTCAGGCTTTGAGCACGGGGTTCTGCCCTAGCCAGCCTAGACCTGATCCAGACAGCCGCTAGGGTCAAGGCGGCGACAGAAAGTGATTGATAACTATCAAGTAATGTCATCAATTGGATTGCCCAGATAAGCTGTGAAACCTAAACCCCAATTTACTCTGGGAGTTCAGAGGGGCGAAACCCCCAACGGACGCGTTTTTCAGAGCAAAATTGCGCTAAAAAGTCAGCAATAAAAATAAGCGGTTTCCGACGATACAAAAACAGGCCTACCGAGATAAGAAATTCATATAACCTATCAGGACGATCGCGATCGCGACATCTACCGTTGGTTGTAGAGGCCTGATCACAGGATTTCCTAAAGGCGCGATCAGCCTTGCAAATCAAGGGTTTGCGGCCTTATCGACAGTAGTTTACGACCCCAAAATCCAGGCGGTTGCTACGGTTCGCCCCCTTGGTCAAGCTCAAAACAATACGCTTGCCAAATACTTTTTTTTGGGGTTAAACGTTTATGTTGTGCTCATCAAGTTCCCGGTCACGAACCTAGTGTTCAGGGAAATGACAGAG
The DNA here is from genome assembly GCA_003249105.1 of Leptolyngbya sp. Lineage (GTDB taxonomy): Bacteria > Cyanobacteriota > Cyanobacteriia > Phormidesmidales > Phormidesmidaceae > Nodosilinea. The sequence continues at coordinate 6,407 of QBLT01000085.1, forward strand.
AACATCTGGGTATTGATTTTCGTGTTAAGTCATGTAAACTTGCCTAGGTTGCCGAAAGCAGGGTATTGTTGCCTAGCTAAGGCGTTAATCTGTCGATCCGTTGTTGTTCTTCTGCTTGCACCTTGCCTTGTTACATCTCCAACGACAGAGTTGCTGCCAACTGGCAGTGCTTCCGTCCGACGGGTAGTAGGGCTTTCCTAGGCTGTTAAGCGCTGGTTTACAGGAGGTCGTTCCTTGAAACGCGTAGTTCCCCAAGAGTCTGAAGCTGATTGCCTGCCCTCTAGTTTGAGCAGTGCTCAATCTGAGCCTTCAGGAGGCTATCGTCGAGTCCAAACCTCGGCGGCCATGCTGGGCCTAGCCCTGTCGTTCGGAGCATCTGCTCCGTTTCTGACAGAGCCAGAACTGGCCCTAGCTGCTGACGGTGCAAACCTGACAGTGTTGCCTGCGGCTAATCAAGCAGAATCCGAGACGCCCAAGCTCATGTCTGCCGAGAAGGCTTCGTCTTCGGCGTATCACACCGTTGAGGCAGGTGAAAGCCTCTGGCAAATCGCCGCCCAACATGAGGCTGATGTTCAGGCCATTAAAGTGGCTAACGGCATTGCTAGTGACGACGTACTGCGGGTTGGCCAAGTCATTCGCGTTCCCGCTGTGGGAATGGCTAACCTGACTGCTAGCGCTGATACTTCCCGTTTGGCTCTCAAAGCCGGTGTTGCTGGGGGCGTTGGTGGCGACCTAGCGGCTGCTAGCGGTTTATTGCCTTCTGGTGGTATACCTTCGGTGGATGAGCTAGAGAAAGCTTGGCAGCTCGAAGATACTTTGGCCCTAGAAGACGAAGGTGAGCTGTCTGAAGAAGAACTCACTGCGGCTGACTTAGAAAAGCTTGCCTCAGAAGAGATTGAAGCTAGTGCTGACACCAGTGTTGCTGATTCACTTCCCTTAGCTGCACTTCCAGCCCTTGAGCAAGATGCTATCCAAGAACCTGATGAGGGTTCGGTCGCTGCCGTTCAGCCTGATGCTGCCGCGCAGCAAACGGCCAGGGTAAATGAGGCAGTTCAGCCAGAAACCCGTGAAATGGCTGCCCCCGTTGAGTCTTTTGCTAGTTTGCCGCTCTATGGCGAGGACGAGCGGCCCGTTGCAACGGCCCAGCAGACCCAGTCTGTAGTCGCTGCCAGTGCCGAGGCTCCTGCTACAGCGGCCACTCCCTCAGCGGTAGAGACGAAGAAAGATTTTACCGTAGCGGCTCTGCCCTCGCGATCGCTAGTACCTACATCGACCACTCAGGTCGGTACCGTTCGGTCTTACCAGGTAAAACCGGGTGATACCCTCTGGTCGATTGCTTCTCGCAACGGCATCACCTTAGATGAGCTGCTCAGCCATAACAACGCTGTCAACCAGCCTGAAGCTCTATCGGTCGGTGACAACCTCAGCATTCCTCTAGCCTCAGCAACGGAAGAAGCTGCTGACTTGCCCGCCAATGACTTAGCGGCTGCTCCTCCGACCCGTGAGCAGGCTATTCGTGATCACTTGGCCCGTATCCGCGAGTCAAACAGCAGCCTAGTGAATCGCGACGAACTCAATGCCCGAATTCGCGAGGCTCGCCAAGAACTTGAGCGCAGCCGGGCTAGCAGTACGCCTACACCGGTAGCTTTGGAATACCACAGTTCTGAGCCGTCAGTTGTAGCGTCTACCTCAGTCGGTGGTGCTGAGCCTGCTAGCGCGACAGCCTTGACCGCTAGGGAAGGTGCCCAGACTCTCGTATCGCCTGCCGCTGATTCTGAGTGGACAGTCACCGATGCGGCCAAAGATCAGGCTCAGCCGATCGCGGCTCTGAGTCCAGCGGCGGCCGTGGTAGCCGATGAGCCTGCTGTACAGGTAGATGCTGCGGCTCCTCCCAGCCAACTTCTCGCGGCGGCTCCCCTAGGCGCTGATGCCTACCGAGTTGCACCGAGCATGCCTGTGGGGCAGACCGTATCTCCTGGCATGCCGATGATGCCGGGTGCCAACGAGTTTTTACCTGAAGCGCCTCGTCTCTCCAACGGTTATATTTGGCCTACCCGTGGCACCCTCACTTCTGGCTACGGCTGGCGCTGGGGCCGCATGCACCGCGGTGTCGATATCGCTGGCCCAGTGGGGACTCCGATTGTGGCGGCAGCGCCAGGGGTCGTCGCCCGCTCGGGTTGGAATTCTGGCGGCTACGGCAATTTAGTCGATATCCGTCACGCCGACGGCAGCATGACCCGCTATGCCCACAACAGCCGTTTGCTGGTGCGTGAGGGGGAGCAGGTTCGCCAAGGTCAGCAAATCGCTGAGATGGGCAGTACCGGCTACAGCACTGGGCCTCACCTTCACTTTGAGGTGCATTTGCCTAGCAGCGGCACCGTTAACCCCATGGCCTACCTACCCGATCGCTAGATGATTTGGCTATAGCTTAGTAGCGCGGGCTGGCATTTCTGCCAGCCCGCTTTTTGCATGAGATTTTCCATAAAAAAATGCTGGGCACGGCTTAATATGTTGGCTAGTTCTGTGGTAAATTCATTAACTGTTGGTCGATTGATAGGGCTGTGCCCTAGATAGAGCAACCGATGCTACGGCTCAGTAGCTCAGTGGTAGAGCAGGGGACTCATAAGCCCTTGGTCGCGTGTTCAAATCACGCCTGAGCCATTTTTAATGATTTAACACTGTGCAGCGACGTTTGGTTTCGCTGTGTCTCTGTAGCTAAGCCCAAGGCGAACAAGGGCGCAGGGACGGTTTTCTCTAGTGCAGGTACTATGATGGTACTGCGCAATGGTGGTACGACCTTGAGGGAATGAGTCCATGTCTGAGATGAGAGATGACTGTCTGCGGGTTGGCCAAATGGCACCCGACTTCAGTGCCACCGCCGTAGTTGACCAGAACTTTAAGATCGTCAAACTATCCGACTACCGGGGCCGATATGTGGTCCTATTTTTTTATCCCCTCGACTTTACCTTTGTCTGCCCTACAGAGATTGCGGCCTTTAGCGATCGCTACGATGAGTTTAAGGCTCTCCACGCTGAGATTTTAGGCATCTCCGTAGACAGCGAATTTGCCCACCTAGCCTGGATTCAAACCGAGCGCAAGCTAGGGGGCGTGGGCGACCTGAACTATCCCCTGGTGTCTGACATCAAGAAAGAAATCAGCGCTGACTACAACGTGCTCGACCCCGACAGTGGAGTCGCTCTGCGGGGGCTATTTATCATCGACCGAGATGGGGTGCTTCAGCATGCCACCATCAACAATCTGGCCTTTGGCCGCAAGGTCGATGAAACCCTGCGAGTTTTGCAAGCCATCCAGCATGTGCAGGCCAACCCCGATGAGGTTTGCCCAGTGGACTGGCAACCAGGCGATAAAACCATGAACCCCGATCCGGTGAAGTCGCGGGAATTTTTTGCTGGAGTTTAGTGGCGCCACAGTGATTCTGGTACGGATACTCGTTCCGAGTAGGTTTCCGAACGCTCCGCGAATCGCCCTTGCTCTGCTGTCTTTAAGTGATCTTTTGGCTTGATGACCCCGATCGCGCCACTCCCTGACCAGGCTGCTCCCTGGCACTATTGGCTGCCGCAGCCCCCCCGATTAGGTCTGCCCCTCGGCCAGATCTCCCCCGACTTTGCTCTGTGGGATGTCACCTACCAGCGCACCGTGCGCTTGGCCAACTGGCGCGGCAAGCAGCCGGTGGTCTTGCTCTTTTGTCGCCTTCTGGCAGAGATAACCTACAGTCCGCAGCAATACGCCTCGCTGGTGGCGTTTGATCAGGCCTACGACCAGTTTCGCAATGCTGGGGCCGAGGTGCTGGCGATTGGCCACCAGCCCCAGCGTCAGGCTCAGGCGGCGGTAACAGACCTGAGCTTAAAATTGCCGCTGCTGTGCGACCCTACCGGTGCGAGCTTTCGGGCCTACCATACGGGGCAGGCGTTGGGGGCACCCCTGCCAGCGCAGTTTGTGCTAGATGCCCAGGGGCGACTACGTTACTGCCACTTGTTCTCGCTGCTGCACCCAACGACACCGCCAGAGACGCTGCTGGCTGCCCTCAGCAAGCTTTAGCCTAGCCCTAACTCTGGATGGCGGTAGAGGCCGCTAGGGGCTGCTCTACGGCGATGCGGGGCAGCCGGTGCTTAAAGCCACAGAGAATTTCCCAGCTAATGGTATTGGCCAGGGCAGCCCAGTCGTCAGGGCCAATGGCGTGGTGCCCATCGTGGCCGAGGAGAGTGACGACATCGCCCTCCTGCAGATTGGGGATATTGCTGACATCCAGCATGAGCTGATCCATCGTGATGGCACCGATTTGCTGGGTCAGGCAGCCTTTAACCATGACCTGTAGCTGGTTGGAGAGCACTCGCGGCACGCCGTCGGCATAGCCAATGCCGACCACGGCCAGGCGGAGGGGGCGATCGCACACGTACTGGTGGCCATAGCTAATGCCGGTACCGGCGGGCACATCCTTGAGGTGGGTAATGCGGGCTTTGACCTGCATAACGGGCTGGAGGTTGAGGCGCGATCGCAGATGAGGGGCTGGGTAGAGGCCGTAGAGACCGAGACCCACGCGCACCAAATCGTAGTGCAGGGCAGGGTCGGCCAGGGTGGCGGCGGTATTAGCCAGGTGCAGCCGGGGCGGGAGCAACTGCTGCTGCTGAAGGTGCCCCAGCGCCGCCCTGAAGCGCTGCTGCTGCTGCTGCATAACGGTGGGGTCGGGGCTGTCGGCAGTGGCTAGGTGAGAATAAAGGCTGTCAATTTTGAGGTGGGGCAACTGCCGCACAAACCGGGCAAAGTCTACGGCCTCGGCCCACGGGAACCCCAAGCGGCTCATGCCGGTGTCAATTTTGAGGTGTACCGCCACCGGGCGGGCAGCAGCCAGCCCAGAGAGCGTGTCGGAAAACACTAGAGCCTGCTTGGGGTTGACCAGGGTGGGCTGGAGTCGCCAGTGGGCGATCGCCTGCATTTCTTCGGTGCTGTTGACCGCCCCCATCACCAAAATTGGGGCCTGAATGCCTGCGGCCCGCAGCTCAATCCCCTCAGGGACGGTGGCCACACCGAGCCAGGCAGCTCCCGCTTGCAGCGCCGTTTGAGCGACGGCGACGGCCCCGTGGCCATAGGCGTCGGCCTTGACCACAGCCATGATCTGGGTGGTGGCGGGCAGCAGGCCCCTAAACTGGCGCACATTGTGGCGCAGCGCCGCCAGATTGATCTCGACCCAGGCACGGCAGCAGCGCATGGGTTCCAGGCTGGGGGCCAGGCTTGGAGTGGGATCCCAACTCAGCATTGTCTTCCTCCTTCACCACCGGGGCTAGCGCCTCATCATAGCAACCGAACTGGCCAGCAGATGGGCCAACGCTAACCGAGGTACTGGCGCCAGGACAGTCTACCAGAGGTCAAAAACCTCAACTTAGCTTCTGTGCTAACATCAATCCAAATATTCTTTAGCCAATTATCCACGCATTCGAATGGGTAAGGTTCTGGTGCTCAATGCCTCCTATGAACCGCTCAACATTACGAGCTGGCGTCGGGCTGTTGTCCTGATTATCAAGGGTAAGGCGGAGCGAGTTGAGCATAACGGCAAGTTTGTCTATGCCGATTTTCCGCTGCCGACGGTGATTCGCCTGCGCCACTACGTGCGAGTGCCCTACAAAGACATTCCCCTCACCCGGCGCAACCTGCTCCAGCGCGACAACCACACTTGCCAGTACTGCGCCTACAGCGGCGACGGGCTCACCCTCGACCACGTGATACCGCGATCGCGCGGCGGTGGCGACACTTGGGAAAACATGGTGGCGGCCTGCGTGCGCTGCAACGTGAAAAAGGGCAACCGTACGCCGCGCGAGGCCAACATGCCGCTGTTTAGTCAGCCCCGCAAGCCCCACAGCAGCCTCTACTTTGAGGTGACGCGGCAAATTCACAGCGGCGTACACCAGGAGTGGAAGAAGTACGTGATTGGGATTTCATGACGGCTCTACCCCATCATTGGCGCTAAGCGAGCCGATAGCTGCGACACGGCTCGGCCATCGGCTCGCTTCATTTTTAGGGACGTTGCCTCAGGGGTATAGGAATTGAAATCCCATGGCCTGATAACTGTTAGTGTCAGACTCTATCGGGTGACGCTAGCAGTTCCGCTGCAATTTGCGATAATGAAGTAGGGCCGCGGCGCTATTGACAGCGCTTTTGAATCGAGACGATGGTGAGCCAAGCGGGTTGACGTTAGCCCCCCTAACGCCGTTGAGGTCTATCCCTTGTCTTTGCACTAAGGGGCTACGTCTAACTACCATCGAGCGCGCTGTCGCACAAGGAATTGCCCATGATGACATTTAATTTAGACTCCGAGACCGCTGAAGCCACTTTTTCCAACGGCAGCGGCATGATTTCTCTCGTGCCCCGCCCCGAAAACGATAGCGACTCAGAAGACCCGGTACAGGCGGTGCGGCGACTGCTGGAGGCCCATCGCGGCGATCGCCACCTGGTGCTGCTGCAAGATTTTCCTGACCCCGATGCGCTGTCGTCGGCCTGGGCCTACAAGCTGATCGCCAGCAACTACAAAATTGAGTGCGACATTGTTTACGCGGGCACCCTCAGCCACCAGGAAAACATTGCCCTCGTGCGGCTCACGGGGCTGCCCGCTCGCCGCTGGCTGACCGCCGCCGATGGGGCGAGCCTGGCCGACTACCAGGGGCTAGTGCTGGTGGATAACCAGGGCACAACTAGCCAGCTCTACGAACACCTGCGGGAGGCGGGGCTACCCTTGGTGCTGGTGATTGACCACCACGCGCCCCAGTCAAAGCTCGACGCCGAGTACGTCGATCTGCGCCCCCACATTCGGGCTACGGCCACCATTCTCACCCAGTATTTGCAGCAGGGGCTGCTAAACCTCGATCGCAACAACAGCAAGCACACCAAGTGTGCCACCGCCCTCATGCACGGGCTGCGGGCCGACACCAACCAGCTGATGCACGCCGGGGCCAGCGACTTTATGGCGGCAGCCTACCTGAGCCAGTTTTACGACGGCCAGCTGCTGAGTGCGGTGCTGCAAGCCTCGCGCTCAAAGCGGGTGATGGATGTGATCGAGCGATCGCTGCGCAACCGCAAGGTGCAAAACAACGTCTCCATCGCTGGGGTCGGCTACCTGCGCTACGACGATCGCGACGCCATTCCCCAGGCGGCGGACTTTTTGGTGACCGAAGAAAACGTGCATACTGCGGTGGTCTACGGCATCGTCCACGACGAGGATGAAGAGCGCGAGGTGGTGATTGGCTCGCTGCGCACCAGCAAAATTACCCTCGACCCCGACGAGTTTATCAAAGAGGCCTTTGGCCAAGACAGCGAGGGCCGCTTCTTTGGCGGCGGGCGATCGATGGCGGGCGGCTTCGAAATCCCGGTGGGCTTTTTGTCGGGCTTCTACGAAAACTCGGAGTTCAACCGGCTCAAGTGGGAAGTCTTTGATACCCAGATCAAGCAAAAGCTCTGGCGGCTGATCAACCCCGAAGAGGGCATGATCAACACCGATTAAGGCTGAAACTCCTGTTTGGCCAGTGGTCGATTAGCGGCAACGTCCTGACTAGACCAGGCGATCAGCCAAACCCCCTTGCCTAGGCGTCTGGGCAAGGGGATTTGCTGGTTGAGAGTTTTGCGGTTTAGGACTGGAGCACTTCTGGTGAGTCTACCGGCTCGATGAAGTCATCTTCGGCGATCGCCCTCTGCCCCCCAGAGCCAAACCCGCCGTGCAGCAGAGTGTAGAAGCAGGGAATGATAAACAGGGTCAGCACCGTGGCCAGCGACAGCCCCGAAAACACCACAATGCCCAGGGGTTGCAGAAACTCGGCCCCCTCGCCAATGCCCAGGGCCAAGGGAAACAGCCCCAGTACCGTCGTGCAGGTAGTCATCAAAATTGGGCGCAGACGATGGGGGGCTGCACGCAGAATGGCCTCCTGGCGAGAGCAGCCAGTGGCCTCATAGATTTGATTGGCCAGCTCCACCATGATGATGGCGTTGTTGACCACAATACCCACCAGCAGCACCGCCCCCACCACTACCGTGGCCCCGATCGCCGTCTGGGTCACATAGAGGCCCAAGATTCCCCCCGCCAGGGCCAGGGGCACGGTGAGCATAATCACCAGCGGGTCAATCAGCGAGTTATACTGCACCGCCATCACCACAAACACCAGGAAAGCGGCCAGGGCACCGAGCACCACCAAAGATTTCTGCAACTCACTGTTGGTTTGAGCGGCAGAACTCGGCAACACTGTCACCCCCTCGGGCAGCTCAATGCCCGCAAGAATAGACTGTGCCTCGGCCAGGGCGGCCCCCAGGCTGGCTCCTTCAGCCAGATCGCCCCCAATCAGGTAAACCTGCCGTCGGTTAATACGCTGAATTTCGCCGGGGGCTGGCCCCAGGGCAACTGTGGCAATATCGCCCAGCTGAATGCGCTGCCCACCCTCGGTAAAGAGCGGAATATCGAGCAGCTGCGACGATCGCTGCACGCTGCCCGGCTCGATCTGCACCTGCACATCCACCAGGCGATCGCCGCGCTGCAGCTGGGTGGGCACCGAGCCGTTGAGGGCCGTTTGAATGGTGGCCCCAATATCGGTAGCCGAGAGGCCCAGGTCGGCAGCCCGAGCCCAGTCGGGCAAAATGCGGACTTCTTCCTGGGGTTCTTCGCCTTCGGGGCGAAAGCGGGCCAGGGTAGCCCGCTCGCCTAGGGCCGCAACCACCTGCTGACCGGCCTCCAGCAGAGCCTCACTATCATCCCCCTGGAGGCCAACATCTAGATCTGATCGCACAGGGGAGTTGCTCAAGACCAGACCCCGCACCGATTCAGGGCTGACATTCAGGCGAGTATCCACCAGGGGAAGCTGGCTCAGCTCACCGTTGACCCGCTCCACAAACGCCTCGGTGTCGGTGCCGGGTTTGAGGGTGATGGTGCTGCTGCCCCGCAGGGTATTTTCGCTCGTGCTACTGCCAAAAAGAGACCCGCCAGCGGTGGTAAACACATAATCAGTTTCGGGCTGGGCGAGCAGCACCTCATCGACGGCCTGCATGACCCGTCGGTTGTCTTCAACAGTGGTGCCAGCGGGCAGACGGGCAAACACCCGCGCCTGCCCGGTGCTGATGCGGGGCAAAATTTCCTGGGGAATCTGGCCCACCATCCAAAGACTGCCGCCGCCAAACACCAGCAGCACCAAGGCGATCACTAAGATGCGCCGCTGAATAACGCGACTGAGCAGGCGACCGTAGCCGATGGTAACGCCTTCCAAACGATTGTTAAACCAGCGGAATGGCCCCCAGGTTTGCAGCGATCGCGTTGGCCGCCCCATAATCAATCGGGCGGCTAGGGCGGGCACCACCGTTAGGCCTACCACCAGCGACGCGGCAACGGAAAAGCTGACCGTCAAAATCAGCTCATTAAAGATCAGCGCAATGAAACCGCCAATCAGCAAGAAGGGCAGCACCGCTACCAGGTTGGTCAACGTAGAAGCAAACAGAGCGCTTTCTAGCTCCTGACTGCTGGCTTCAGCCTGAAAAATCGCCTCACGAACGCTGTAGCCCCCTTCTTGGCGCGATCGCTCCAGTTCTTCGGCCCGTTTAGCCATATTCTCTAGCATCACAATGGAGTTATCCACCACAATGCCAACGCCCAGGGCCAGGCCCCCCAGGCTAAACACGTTGAGCGATAGCCCAAACAGCCCCATCAAAATCAGGGCCATCAGCGTCGCCAGGGGAATAGCGGTCACAATGATGAAGGTCTGCCGTAGGGAACCCAAAAACAGCAGCACCACCAGCCCCGCCAGGGCCGCCCCGCTCAACCCCGACATGGTCACGTTGTTGATGGAGTTGCGAATAAACCGCGACTCGTCGAGGGTGGCGACCGTGTCCATGCCCTCAGGCACTCGGCCGGCCTGGCGCATTTCTTCCAGCTTGGCCTTGACCCCGTCGACGACGTCGATCGTGTTAGCGGCAGGCTGCTTTTGAATACTGACCTTAACGGCGGGTTGACCGTTCAAATTGACGAACACTCGCTGCTCTTCGGTGCCGTCAATGACGGCGGCAACATCCTGAAGGTAGACCTGCTGGGGCGGGTCGGTGCCCGGTACGGTAATAGGGATGTTTTGCAGCTCATCGGCTGACTCAAACCGCCCCACCAAGCGGGTGAGATTTTCTTCACTGCCGCCCCGCAGCCGCCCACTAGAGATATCCTGGTTGCGCTCTTCCAGGGCCTCAATGATGTCTGTCACCCCAATGCCCGCGGCCTGAAGGCGGCGCAGATCGACATTCACCTGCACCTGCTCGTTGACGCCGCCGGAAACATCGGTGCTGGCCACACCGGGCACCTGCTGAAGCTCTCGAGCCAGCTCTTCTTCAGCAAAAATACGCAGTTCTTGGGAGCTGAGGCGGTCAGAGGTGAGGGCCATTTCATACACCGGCAGCTGAGAAGGGTCGGCCTTAAACAGGCGCGGTGTCTCGATGTTTTCGGGCAGGGTGCTGCGGGCGCGGTTGAGGGTGGCGGTGGCATCGTTGAGGGCCTGGTCGATATTGCCACCGGGCTCGAAATATAGATCGATGCTGACCTGCCCCTCTCGGGTTTGCGAAAACACCTGAACGACGCCTTCGGTGGCGGAAAGGGCTTCTTCCAGAGGACGGGTGACTTCGTCAATGGCCACCTCGGGCGATAGACCCGGCGTGTCGCCCCGCAGGCCAATGCGCGGGTAGGTGATGGAGGGCAGCAGGTCTACCGGCAGCTGCGAGGTGATGAAAAAGCCCATCACAAAGACGGTCAGCGTCAGCATCAGGGTGCCAATGTGCCGCCGAATGGCCAGCCCGCTGATGCTAAAGCTGCTCTTGGGAAAGGAGGAGGGGGTGGTCATGGG
>QBLT01000086.1 GCA_003249105.1 Leptolyngbya sp.
CTCCCTACCCTCAGACGCTTGCCTCTGCCCCAACATCCTGATTGAATAGGGGCAATTAAAAATGAAGTTTTATAACGGGAAGGCTCTATGTATATCGTGCAGATTGCTTCGGAATGTGCCCCAGTGATTAAGGCTGGGGGGCTGGGCGATGTGGTTTATGGCCTCAGCCGTGAGTTAGAGAACCGAGGCCACTGCGTCGAGATCATTCTGCCTAAGTACGACTGCATGCGGTACGACCATATTTGGGGTTTGCACGAGGCATACAAGGACCTGATCGTGCCCTGGTACGGTACTGACATTCGCTGCGATGTGCTCTGCGGTTGGGTTCACGGGCGGCTGTGCTTTTTTATTGAGCCCAAGTCGTGGGAGATGTTCTTTAACCGGGGCTGCTACTACGGCTGTGACGACGACCCCATGCGGTTTGCCTTTTTTAGCAAGGCGGCGATGGAGTTTTTGCTGCGCAGCAACAAGCGTCCCGATGTGATTCACTGCCACGATTGGCAGACCGGGCTGATTCCGGTGATGCTGTTTGAGATTTATAAGTACAACGGCATGGAGTTTCAGCGCACGCTGTACACCATTCATAACTTCAAGCACCAGGGCTTTGGCGGCAACGAGATTTTGGCGGCTACGGGCCTCAACCGGCCCGAGTACTACTTTCAGCCCTACCGGCTGCGCGATGACTTTAACCCCTTTGCGATCAACTTTATGAAGGGGGGCATCACCTACGCCAACCACGTCAACACGGTGTCGCCCTACCACGCCTGGGAGGCCCAGCACACCGACCAGGGCTTTGGCCTGGGGCACACGCTGCACACCAACCAGCACAAGTTTTCGGGTATTCTCAACGGCATTGACCCTGAGGTGTGGAATCCGGAGAGCGATCGCTACATTCCCCACCACTACGGTCTGACCACCTTCGAAGACAAGGCGCTGAATAAAAAGGAACTGCGCGATCGCCTATTGCTCAGCCAGAGCGACAAACCCCTGGTGGCCTTCATTGGCCGTTTGGATGATCAAAAGGGCGTCCACCTCGTCCACCACGCCATGTACTATGCCCTGGAGCGGGGGGCGCAGTTTGTGCTGCTGGGCTCGGCCACCGAGAAGGGCATCAACGACTGGTTCTGGCACGAAAAGCTCTTCCTCAACGACAATCCCGACGTGCATCTGGAGCTGAGCTTTAACGAGGAGCTGGCCCACCTGATCTACGCCGGGGCCGACATGATCGTGGTGCCCAGCAACTTTGAACCCTGCGGCCTCACCCAGATGATCGGCCTGCGGTACGGTACGGTGCCCATCGTGCGCGGTGTGGGCGGCCTGGTGAACACCGTCTTTGACTGGGACTATGACACCCTGCACGGGCCAGAGGAGCGCAACGGCTTTGTCTTCTTCCAAAATGACACGGTGGCCCTAGAGTCGGCGATGAACCGGGCCTTTGACATTTGGAACCAGGAGCCTAAGATCTTCAAGCAAATTGCCCAGCAGGGGATGGCCTACGACTTTTCGTGGAATCATCCGGCTCAGGCCTACATCGATCTGTATGAGTATGTGCGCCATAAGTAGTGCAAAATACAAAAATCCCTCCGAGCGGTGCTGGGTTGACGGTTTCTTGACGGATGTAAAGCTGATGGGGGCTACCCTGGTGACCTTGGCGATCGCCCTCAGGAAATGGGCAAGCTTGGGGATAGGTCTACCACCCAGTGCCCTAAGCGGTGCCTAGTAAATGAATGTCTGCTGGATCTGACGCCACTCTATCTAAGCTCACTCGCGCCAAGCTGCTCCGGGGGCAGGGGGACGCCCTGTACGCCATTGGCCGCTATAGCGAGGCTCTGTCGCGGTTTCAGGCTGTGCTCACTCTGCACGACGCCGACTACGAGGTGTGGACGCTGCACGGCTTTTGTTTAGCAGCTCTGAAGCAGTTTGAGGCGTCAATTGAAAGCTTTAACCAGGCGATCGCCCGCTGCCCCGACTATGGCCTAGCCTGGCACGGCAAGGGGCACGCCCTGGCAAAGCTCAGCCACTTTGAAGAAGCCGTCACCCACCTAGAGCGGGCAGTCAAGCTCAGCCCCGACGACAACAAAGCCTGGTATAACCTGGGCACCGCCCAAAACCAGCTGCGCCGCTACCGCGATGCCGTTGCCAGTTTTGAGCACAGCCTCAAACTCAGCCCCCAAGACCATCGGGCTCGCTACAACCAGGGGGTGGCGCTCTGCGGCCTGCACCGCTACGAAGACGCCCTTCAGGTGCTGCACCAAGCCCTGGGCCAAAAACCCAACGCCCACTACATCTGGAACCAGCAGGGTACGGTGCTGATTCAAATGGGGCGTTATAGCGAGGCCATTCAGAGTTTTGACATTTCCCTCAGCCACCAGAGCCACAACCCCAACGCTTGGTATGGCAAAGCCCGCGCCTACGCCATGGCCGGCGACCTAGAGCAGACCCTCAAAAACCTCTACCGCACCTTTGTTCTCAGCCCCTACGTGTATCGGGTGATGGTGCAAATTGACGCCCATTTCGACACCATGCGCCACCACCCCCGCTTTAAACAACTCGTGGATGCCGCCCACTAGGCCGAGCCAAATGCCCCATAATGCCCCACAGTAGCGGTAACCCTGTACGCTGAGCCCCCTTAGATTGGGGTGCTATAGTGACCTGCGAAACAACTAGAGGACGGTCAAGGCGATGGGGCAAACATCGGCAACACCAGCGATCGGCGGCACGGTGGCCCTGCGAGGGGCGCTCTTAGACTGCGTAGACGATCCCTTTTACGTACCCGAAGCCCAGGCCGTGCGCTACATTCCCGATGGCCTGCTCGTGGTGCAGAACGGTCAGATCGCGGCCCTAGGTTCCTACGAGGAGGTGTTGCCCACCCTGGGCGATATCCCCATCCGCGACTGCACCGGCAAGCTGATTATCCCCGGCTTTATCGACACCCACATCCATTACCCCCAAACCGGCATCATGGCGGCCTACGGCGAGCAGCTGCTGGAGTGGCTCAGTCGCTACACCTTTCCCACCGAGCGTAAGTTTGCGGATGCTGACTACGCGCGATCGGTGGCCGAGCTATTTCTCGATGAATTGCTCAAGAACGGCACCACCACTGCTCTAGTGTTTGCGGCGGTGTTTCCTGAATCCGTGGATGCTTTTTTTGAGGCTGCCGAGGCTCGCCACCTGCGCATGATCAGCGGCAAGGTGATGATGGATCGCAACGCCCCCGACTACCTCAGCGACACGGCCCAGTCCTCCTACGACGACTCTAAGGCGCTGATTGAGAAGTGGCATGGGCGGGGGCGGCTGCTCTACGCCGTCACCCCCAGGTTTGCGGGCACCTCTAGCGAAGCCCAGCTAAAGCTGGCGGCGCGGCTGCTGGATGAGTTTCCCGATGTCTATCTGCACACCCACCTGTCGGAAAACGTCAGCGAGGTGGCCTGGATTCAGGGGCTATTTCCCCAGTATCAGGGGTATCTGGATGTGTATGACCAGACCGGGCTGGTGCGGGCGCGATCGCTGTTTGCCCACGGTGTGCAGCTCACCGATGCTGAATTTCAGCGGCTCTCCGAGGCCAAAGCGGCAATTTCCTTTTGCCCCACCTCTAATCTGTTCCTCGGCAGCGGCCTGTTTCGCCTTGAGCAGGCCAAAAACCCTAAGCACCCGGTCAAGGTGGGTCTGGGTACCGACGTGGGCGCGGGCACCAGCTTCTCAATGCTGCAAACCACTAACGAGGCCTACAAGGTAGCCCAGCTGCGGGGGCAAAAGCTTTCGGCCTTTAAGGCGCTGTTTCTCGCCACCCTGGGCGGAGCCAGGGCGCTGTGCCTGGAGGATAAACTGGGCAGTTTTGACCCAGGCAAGGAGGCCGACTTTGTGGTGCTCGACCCCCAGGCGACGCCGCTGCTGGCGCTGCGAAACCAGTCCGGGATTCCTGAGACCCTGGAGGCAATGGCAGATCTGCTGTTTTCGCTGGTGATTATGGGGGGCGATCGCGCCGTCACCGCCACCTACATCATGGGAGAGCTGGCCTATAGCTCCGAATCCCCTTGAACCCCCTGAATAATCCGCGATAGCTCGCTCTTTTCATCCACTGCGATCCGGGTGGGCGAGCCGCTGATAATCCGCTCCAGGTTGCGGAAGGAGTCTTTAATATCCGGCCCCTGGCTGTTGATGGTGTATTCGCGAATGCCCTTGTCGTGCCACGAGCCACGCATTTTGAACACGTTGATCGCCCGCGATAGCTCGCCTCGCACCTCCACGTATTGCAGCATCAAAATCGTATCGGTAATGGTCGAAATGTGCGACTCGGTGATCGAGTGCAGCCCCATAAACTGCTCGGTGGTGTTGGTGAAAAAGCCGGTGATTTCTTCCTGCTTGGCAAAGCCCGTTACCCCGATCACAAACTGCCGGAAAGAGTTGTTGCTGACGCCGCGATCGAGGGCTGACAGCGAGTCGATCGCTACCCGCGAGGGCTTGAACTGCGAGATCTCGGTCTTGATGATTTGCAGGTGGTCTTCTAAGCCCGCCGACTCGGGGTAGGCGCAGATGATTTTCAGTAGCCCCTGCTCCTCCATGGCCTCAAAGTCGACCCCCCAGGAGTAGGCGTTGCGGGAGAGCTGGGCGCGCGACTCCTCGTAGGCAAACAAGATCGCCCGCTCGCCGCTCTTGCAGCCGTCCACCAAAAACTTGCTGACCAGTAGGGTTTTGCCTGTGCCCGTGGCTCCGGTGGCCAGAATGATTGAGTCTTTGAAGAAGCCGCCGCCGCACATTTCGTCTAGGGTAGGTACCCCCGACGACACCCGCGCGTTGGACGATCGCTGAGTCAACTGCATTGCCCCCAGCGGGAAGATATTGATGCCGCCGTTGGTGATGGTGAACGGGTACTCCCCTTTCATGTGGGTGGTGCCCCGCAGCTTGAGAATTTCGATGGTGCGGCGACGGCGCTCTCCCTCTAGGGCGTTGCGTACGATCACCACGTTGTCCGAGACAAACTCTTCCACGCCGAAGCGGGCCACCGGGCCGTACTCATCCAGGCGCTCGGTGGTCATCACCGTGGTCACGCCCATCAATTTCAGGCGGGCCACCAGGCGAAAGATCTCGCGCCGCACCACCGAGGCGGCATCGTACTGCTGAAACACCGCCGTCACCGAGTCAATGGAGACCCGCCGCGCCTTGTACTTGCGAATGGCGTACTGAATGCGCTCGATCAGCGCCGACAGGTCGAAGTTGCCCACCACATCCTGGCCTTCGGGGTCGGGGGAGGCGTCGAGGATAAACAGCTTGCCGTCGTCCACCAGGCGCTGCAAGTCCCAGCCAAAGCTGTAGGCGTTTTGAATGATGTCTTCGGGAGATTCTTCAAAGGTGACAAACACCCCTGGCTCGTCAAACTCGGTGATGCCGTTGTAGATAAACTGCACCGCAAACAGGGTCTTACCGGTACCTGAGGTGCCACTTACCAGGGTCGATCGCCCCGCCGGCATGCCCCCGTGGCTGATGTCATCGAAGCCTTCGATCAGGGTGCGAATTTTGCGCACACCCGGAGGGTGGGAGGAGGGCTGCAAATCAGTCTGGTCAGAATCTGTCATGGGAGATCGATAACATCATGGGCAGGGAACTGCCCTTAATAAATTACAGGACATCTTGAGGATTAAGCATACCCTGAACCGGCGGCCCTACCGGATTTAAGCCAGCCGTCGCCAAACATTGGGCGTCCCTGCCAGCCACCGGAGACCTGCTCACTGGAGCCGGAGCCGCTAGCCGTAGATATCGTCTTCGCGCAGCTCATCGTAGAGTAGGTCGAGGCCAATCAGTACGCGCTCGCGGTCAGACAGGTCGCCAATAATTTTGCGCACCGGCGGCGGCAGAATTTTGGCCAGGGTGGGGGTGGCCAAGATCTTGTCTTCCTCCGCCAGCTGCGGGTTTTTCAGTACGTCGATCACCTTGAGGGCGTAGACGCCCTGAAATTCTTCTTCAAGAATGTTGTTGAGGGTCTTGAGGGCGCGAATGGAGTTGGGAGTGTTACCGGCAACGTACAGCTTCAGGATGTATGTTTTTTTGATGGAGCTCATAGAACCCTCTGGGCTAAACAGGAACAAGCTTGATTGTATCGAGACTGTCTGGGGTCAAAACCGCGATCGCCCTAGGGTTCACGGGGGATCGATCGCCGGTACATTTCGCACAGGTGGGCAATCACGTCGATTAGGGTGAGGCGGTAATCCAGCAAGATCTCTTCACTGCGCCCCTCTAGCTTGAGCTGTTTTGAGAAGTTATCCATTAGCTCCATGTGAATTTCAACGATCTGAGCCACGGAAATATCGGCCATGAACGCCTGATCGACAAAGTCGTCAATTAGCTGGTTGAGGTTGATTTTGGCATCTTTGGCGAAGTAACCCAAGACAATAATGCGGTAGTCGGCCTTGAGCTGGCCGAGAAACGCCGCGCGGTCATCGGGGCTCATGTGGCGCAAAAACGAGGTGGGGCTGCGTTTGTAGTAGACTCCTAGGTATCCTAGCCGGGCTTTGAGTTTTTCTGTCAGGCGATTTTGCTGAGCGCTGAGACTGTTGGAAAGATCGCCAGCTTTGGCGACGGCGGCGGTGGGCGACGGTGCCTTAAGGTTGGGCAGGCGCAAAAATCCTTGAATGGCGTTCTGAATCACTTGGTCAAGCTGGGGCAAAGCATCGGCAGCGCGGTGCACTAAGGCCCCTGGATAGGGTTCAGTACCGTTAATGGGGATTGCGTTGCTCTCAGTTGCTGGATCGGCGGTGGAATTGGGCGAGCCGATTAGCACCACCACCGGCAGCATTAGGTCGAGCTGGATCAGCGCCGGACGCAGAGCCTGTCGCCAAACCTCGTCATCGACTACTAAACAGTCGGGCAGATCTGGGCGACTTTGTAGCCAGTCTAGAACGTCGCCGAGCACAGCCGTTTGATGTACTACGTAGCGACTTGGATCCAGATTTAACTCGGGACCTTGCTGGGCCTGATCACCATGGGTCAGGATACAAATTTGAAGGGGAGCAACCAAGGGGTGACAGGGGTAAGCGGGATCGGAAAATGTCTGGGGCAATGTTTAGGGCAAAACAGCCAGAACCTATCTGGGCCAAAACAGACTACACCGGCCTAGGAGATATCGGGATATTGTCAATTGTAAAGGGTGGTTGCCAGAATACAGCCTGCCCCCTAAACCTGGAAGCAAACCCCTTGGGGAAAAAGCCTATGGCGCTGCCGCCCCTCGACCATGTTTTGAGCCCTGTTCCGGCCTACGGTTTGACGACCCCCCTGGGCAAAATTGCCCAGGACCTGGGGCAGTTGGGGGAAGCGGCCCCCAGCCATATTGTGGTGGTTAGTGATGAGCGGCGGCCGCTGGGGGCGATCGCCGTCGGCCAACTTTGGGCGATCGCCCAGGGCGCTTTGCCGTCAGAGGCGGCAAGGGAAGCCGCTAGCCTACAGTTGGCCGACTGCCAAGCTTGGCTAGAACCCGTTGTTGAAGTCATGGACAGTGAGTGGGGCGATCGCGCCACCAGCACCCGGCTCAAGGCCCTGGCCCTGACCGCGACTACAACAGTCTGGGTAGGCATCGGCAGCGACGGTCACTACCTGGGATTGCTCAACCCCCTCAAGCTCATGGCCTGGCTGGCAAAGCCGGAGCCAGAACCCGGCGATCGCCCCGCCCCGCCGCCGCCAGGACTGGGACAGCAAACCTGGGTGATGGAGCTCAGCCATGCCCTAAAAACCCCGATGACGACCCTGCTAGGCCTATCGACTCTGCTGCTCGACAGTCGCGTGGGATCGCTGAGCGATCGCCAGTTTCGCTACGTCAGTCTGATGCGCCAGGCCATTCGCAAGCTGACCAGCCTGATCAACCTGCTGCTCGACTGGATGCGGCTGGAGTCTGGTCAGCTGAGTCTGCTGCCCCAGCGGGTATACCTTCAGTCCCTGGCCCATGAGCTACTGCCCAGCTTTTTTAGTACCCAGCCTGAGGGTAGCAGGGCCGCCGCCTGGGCCGATGACTTTACGGTGAGTTTAGCGATCGCCGAGGGCTGGGTACAGGCCGATCCCCTGCGCTTGCGCCAGAGTCTTCACTACGGCCTCGGCTACCTGATGGCCTACGGCGCTACCCCCAGCGGGCTGGTAATTGAGCCCTGGGGCCCATGGCTGGGCATTACCCTGTGGAGTTCAACCTTTATTGTTGACCCTGGCCCACCGATGGGCACAGCGATCGCCCCAGGCGAGATTCAGCCTGGGCCCCAGGCGCTAGAGGGGTTAGGGCTTGCCCTGGCCCGTCGCTTCAGCCAGCTCCAGGGCGGTGAACTCAGTGCCCTGAGTGCCCCTAGCTGGGGCAGTCGGATAACGCTGCTGCTGCCCCAGCTAGGGATCGCCCGCCAGGACGAAACCACGCTAGTGCTGCTAGCCAGCGCCAGCCAATCCGTCATTGACCAGGTTTACGGCATTTTGCGGGGTAGCCCCTACCGCCTAGCGGTGGCCCCCTGCTGCCCAACCCTGGCGGCGATGCACAGCCGCCTCGCCCCCCTCTGTACGCTCATCCATTGGGAAGGCCTGGCCGACGCCCCAGTCGACACAACGGCTCAGATCGCTCTCCTCCAGCACCTGGCGATTTCTGGAGCAGTGGCTCTTCAGTCGTCATCCGGGGTGGCGATCGCCACTCCCCCGGATGACGCAATGTCAAGAACGCTATACCTGGAAACCCTGGCTCAGCAGTTGCGGCCTACCCTAGACCAAATTTGCCTGGGACCATCGCTGGCGCTGCCTGACGGGCTAACGATGCTCCTGCTGCGCCCGGCGGGGGGAAGCAGCGCACTGCCTCCCCTGGTACACACCTGGCTCCAGCGCTACCACTGTCGCCTGTTGCAGGTAGACGATCTGCAACAGGCCAGCCTGCTCAGTCGGGTCTGGCAACCCAGGGCAGTGATTTTAGACGGGATGCTACCGGTCTCCGTCCCCTACCTACAAGATCTGGCCCGCCATCCAGACCTGGCCCGTCTGCCTCTGATTACCCTGGTTCCCGTGGCCGAGCGAGAGGCCACGGGCCTGGGGCTATCCCCAGTGCTCTGCCCAGAGGTGCTGACCCAGCCGCCCGCCGAGGCGGTGGTGAGTCTCATGCGGGCGATCGCCCAGCATCGCCCGACCCCCGACAATTGAGCAACCGCTGATGCTGTCGGCGGCAAAATTGGCGCTTGCAGTATAGTTGAGCAGCATTCTTAATCGCGACTTTGGGCATATTGAGACCACTGCCATGGGCAATGAACCCGCCAAGCCATGCCGATGACCTATGCACGATCCCAAGATCCATCGCATTGACCCTGTAATTTCGTCTACATCGGCTTGCTTGTCTACTTCCCACAACGCCCTTCTGTACTGGCTGACCCTGACCCTGCTCCCTTCCCGCAGCGAGACGTATCAGACCTCATTTTTGGCCGTGCCTCCAGGCACGGCGGCTCCCCAGCGGCTCATCGATGTGATGCCAGGCATTGTGTTTCAGGCCGATGGTGATGCTGGCTGGTCAATGCGCTACCTCAGCGCAGGCTGCCATCCCCTCACCGGATACGAGCCCGAGGAACTGCTCAGCCCAGATTATCCAACCTCTTACAACACCATTACCCACGCCGCCGACTTGCCCCGCGTGCTAGACAGCATTCGCCAGGCTGTGGATCTGGGGCAGGCCTATGAGGTGGAGTACCGCATCCACACCCGCGGCGGCGAGGAGAAATGGGTGTGGGAGAAAGGATCTCCCATCGTGGATAGCCAGGGACAGGTCAACGGCATTGAGGGGTTTATCACCGACATCACCCCGCTAAAACAGTCAGAGGCGGCCCTGCGCCAGGTAGAGCAAGCCCTAAAAGCGCGGGAAGACCTGCTGGAACTGGTGCTCGACAGCATTCCCCAACCCCTGTTTTGGAAAGACAGCCAGGGACGCTATCTGGGCTGTAACCAATCCTTTGCCACAGCCATGGGGCTGTCGTCACCGGCCGAGATTGTCGGCGGCAACGACACCGCTCTGCCCTACCTAAATTTGGAGGAAGCCGCCTACCGAGCCGCCCGCGATCGCCTGGTGATGACCCAAGGCATCGCCGATCTCCAATCCATTGAGCCCCAGACCTACCCCGACGGTCACCAGGGCTGGATCGACTGTAGCCGCCTGCCCATGCGCGACTCCGACGGCACCGTCATGGGCGTGCTCTGCACTTTTGACGATATCACCGCCCAGGTCGCCTCCCAGCAGGCCCTGAAGCGGCGAGAACAGACCCTAGCGACCCTAGCCGAGATTCAGCGCCTGCTGCTGGCCTGGCAGTGGGATTGGCAGGAACCCTCGATCTTGGCGATTTTTGCAGCCCTAGGAGAGCTGGCTGGTGCCAGTCGAGTCTATTACTATGAGCTGCAAGGCAACCCAGGCGAACCCCTTTTTCTGCGCCAGCGGGTAGAGTGGTCAGCTTCCGGCATTGGCTCTACCGCTGACGACCCCCTATTTCAGACCCTGCCGTTAGACCCTTTGTTTAGCGACTGGCACATCCAGCTGCAACAGCAGCAGATCATCAACCAGGTAGAATCAGATTTCTCTGACCTCCAGCGTCAGCTATTGAGCAGCCCACCGAGCAATGTGAAGTCGATTTTGCTGCTGCCTTTGACCCTGCAAAACCGCCTGCAAGGGGTAATGGGGTTTAGCAACTGCGTTGCCCCTCGCCCCTGGGCCGAGGCCGACGTTGACCTCCTTCAGGTGGTGACCGCTGACCTGGCCCTAGCCCTAGAGCGTCGCCACACCGAGCTGTCGCTAAAGCAGGCAGAGCTCAAATATCGCAGCATGTTTGAAAATGCGGTTGAGGGCATGTTTCAAAGCACGCCTGAGGGGCAATATCTGACCGTCAACCCGATGCTGGCCAGGCTTTACGGTTATGAGTCTCCCCAGGATTTAATGCAGACTCTGACCGATATAAACCAGCAGCTCTATGTGGAGCCTGGTCGACGTCAGGAGTTTACTGAGCTGATTCAGGCTGGGGGAGCGGTGCTGGGCTTTGAGTCGGAGGTCTACCGCAAAGACGGGGCGATCATCTGGATTGCGGAATCGGCGCGGGCGATCTACGACGATCGCAACCAGCTGATCGGCTACGAGGGCACCGTCGAAGATATTACCGATCGCAAGCGGGGAGAGGCGGCGATTTTGCGCCGCGATCGCCTGCTGCAAGGGGTGGCCGAGGCCAGCCAGTGCCTGCTCACCACCGCCGACATGCACCAGGCCATTCCCCAGGTGCTGGCCCGTTTAGGCGAGGCCGCCACCGCCGATCGCGCCTACGTCTACACCCACCACCCCCAATCGATCACGGGGGAACCGGCCATGACCCTGCGCTACGAGTGGACGACCCCCACCACCGCCCCCGGCATTGACCAGCCTCACTGGCAAGACCAGAGCTACCGCGCCCTGGGTCTAGAGCGTTGGCTGGCTCTCCTCCAGCAGGGCAAGTCGATCTGTTCCTTGACCCGCCACCTGCCGCCCGCTGAGCAGGCGGTGCTGCTGAGGGACAGCATTCTATCTATTTTGATGGTGCCCATCTTCATTGATGCTCACCTGTGGGGCTACATCGGCTTTGACGCCTGCCACCAAGAGTGGGAGTGGAGCGCCAGCGACGAGTCAATTTTGGTGGCGGTGGCCGCTAGCCTGGGGGGTGCCCTCAAGCGTCAGCAGACCGAAGCTCAGATGTGCTACCAGGTCTACCACGACGCCCTCACCGGGCTGCCCAATCGGACCTTTTTCGACCAGCATTTGCCCCAGGCGATCGCTCGCACCAGCCAGAACGAGCAGATGTTGGCGGTGATTTTTTTAGATCTCGACCACTTCAAAACCATCAACGACACCCTTAGCCATGCCGTTGGCGATCTGCTGCTGCAGCAGGTCACCCAGCGAATCAGCGCCGCCCTGCGGGCTGAAGACATTGTGGCCCGCTGGGGCGGCGACGAATTTACCCTGATTTTGCCCAACTTGACCACCGCCAGCGATGCCGCCAAAGTGGCCCGCCGCATTGCCGACCAGCTTACGCCGCCCTTTTTGCTGCAAAATCACGAGCTGCACGTCACCGCCAGTATCGGCATCGCCCTCTTCCCCGAGGACGGAGAGGACATGACTACCCTGCTACAAAATGCCGATGCTGCCATGTATCGGGCCAAGCAGCAGGGCCGCAACAACTACCAGTTCTACACCCAGAGCCTCAGCACCGAGGCCGCCCAGCGGCTCAAGCTAGAAACTTACCTGCATCACGCCCTGGATCGCGACGAATTTGTGCTCTACTACCAGCCCCAGGTGAATGTCGTCACCGGGGTAGTGGTGCAGATGGAGGCCTTGTTGCGGTGGCAGCACCCCACCCTGGGGCTGGTGGCGCCAGGCCAGTTTATCCCCCTGGCGGAGGAAAACGGATTGATTGTGCCCATTGGCGAGTGGGTGATGCGCACGGCCTGCACCCAGGTGATGGCCTGGCACCGGGCGGGGCTACCCCTGGTCAACCTGGCGGTCAACCTGTCGGCCCGGCAGCTCCAGCACCCCAACCTGGTCAACGTGGTCACCGCCGTGCTCAATGAAACTGGGCTGCCCTCCACCTACCTAGAGCTAGAAATTACTGAAACGGCGGCTATGGCTGACATGGCGGCCTCCATTGAGCGACTGCGCGACCTGCGTCAGCTTGGCGTCAAAATCTCGATGGATGACTTTGGCACCGGCTACTCCTGCCTCAGCCATCTAAAGCAGTTTCCCCTCGACGGCATCAAAATCGATCGCGCCTTTGTCAAAGACTTGCCCCACAGCCCGGTTGACCAAGCCATGGTCAATGCGATTATTTCGATGGCTAAGGGGCTGGCCCTCAGTCTGGTAGCTGAGGGGGTTGAAACCGCCGACCAAACCCTGTGTCTCTACGAGCTGGGCTGCACCGAAATGCAGGGCTATCTGTTTGGCTACCCTCAACCAGCGGCGAAGGCAGCCCCCTTTCTGCAGGCTAGCCATGGCCAAAAGTGGCGGCTGGAGTAGGTATGGAACTGTCAGCTATAGGGTTTAAGGTTTAAGGCCAAGGTCTACACCTAAACCCCCTGAACCATACCTGACATCGGTGATGCCCAAGGCCCTAGCTTCTAGTTGCGGCAAAAACCGTCGCTTAGGCAAGGGCTGTTTTGAGACTTTGGCAGAAATCGGCAATGCTGTGTAAAGCAACCTCTGGATTGTCGGTGGCCAGTCGTTTGACAAAGGCGCTGCCGACAATCACGCCATCGGCGCCCCAGGCTTTGAGCTGCTGGGCCTGGTCGGGGTCGGAGACGCCGAAGCCGACGCCCACGGGCTTGTCGGTGGACTGTTTGAGGCTGTCGATTAGGTCTTTGACACGGCTTTGGAGCTCGCTGCGAATGCCGGTGACCCCGGTGACGCTGACCAGGTAGACAAACCCCTGGGCCTGGGCGGCGATCGCCGCAATGCGATCGGGCGGCGAGGTCGGGGCCACCAGCAGCGTGACATCAATATTGGCGGCAGCGGCCCCGGCCAGCAGCGCATCGACCTCTTCAAGGGGCAGGTCAGGCACTACAAGACCAGCAATTCCTACCGCCGCCAGGTCGGCCATAAATTGGTCAATGCCCCGGTTGAGGATGGGGTTGTAGTAGGTAAACAAAATCAGCGGGGCCTGCAGCGGGGGTTGCAGCGTTTTTACCATGCCGAGAACGGCGTCGAGGGTCACCCCACGGCCTAGGGCGCGGGTGGCCGCCGCCTGAATCACCGGCCCGTCGGCCAGGGGGTCGGAGTAGGGCACCCCCAACTCGATGAAGTCAGCACCGTTTTGGTCGAGCACCCGCAGGGCCGCAGCGGTGGTGCCAAGGTCAGGATCGCCAGCGGTAATAAAGGGAATTAGGGCGCACTTGCCCTGCGCTCGCAGGTTACGGAAGCGATCGGAAACAAGGGCCATGGCGGGGTACCGAAGACTGAGTCCAAAGAATCGAGACAACGCGGCTGAGCCAACGTTCGCCCAATAGAGCACTCTAGGGCAAGAGGGTCACTACGTCTAGGGTTGAGGGTTTAGGTCTAGGGTTTGGGGCAAGGATTGAGGCCGCCATAGGTCGACCCCCGAGAACATGGATCATGCCCTACTCGTTGTTGCTCTCGCCGAGCTTGTCTTGCAGGGCAGCTAGCTGCTCGGGGCTGAGCTCGTCAAGGCGTTGCTGCAACACCGCCGACTCGTAATCTTCCAGCTGCTGGTTGAGGGTCATGTTGTGGGTGACGACACGCAGCAGGTAGCTGGCTAGCCATGCCACCAGGCCGCCCACCATCACGACCTGACTCCAAATGCCAGCGTTGATGCCGTCGAGGCCAAACAACCGAAAGCCCAGAAACAGCCCACCGCCAGCCAGGGCTATGCCAATACCAATGGCGATGACATCAATCCGTCGCATAAACCCTTAAGCCTTGAGGTCGCGGGGCTGAGGACGAAAATTTAAGAAGGGGCTAAAAACTAGCATGCCGGGGAAAAAGACAAACACTAGTCCGTACAGCAGTGTGCGTTCGATCGACCCGGCGATATACCAGCGCTGCCGCGCGTAGAAAATCAGCGCCAGGGGGACTACCACCAGGTAGACACCGGCAATGCCAGCGTACGCCGCCGCCGCCAGTAAGAAATCGTTTGATAGCGCTGGCATGGTCATGGCAATTATCTACTCACCTAACTATGAAGCCCAGAAACTCGGGGGCAGGGCTAGGTTAACGCCCTACTCACCCCAAATCATAGTGCTTCTTTGACGATTGTAAGGGGAAAACTGGTTTGCGCTCTCAGGTCACCCAGCTGCTACCTGAACAACGGCGCGATCGCCCGGCCTCACCATCCCGCCCCGCAGCACCCGCGCATACAGTCGACTGCTGCCAGGGTGGTGCTTTTGGCTGATGCGGCTAAAGCGGCGATCGCTAAACCCCTTCATGATGGTGCGGCAAGGGGCGGCGTAGTCGGTAATTTCTACCTGCACCTGGTCGCCGAGCAGAAGCTGGCTGCCCGGAACTAGGCTGGCCCAGTCTAAGCCAGCTAAGGTGAGGTTTTCGCCAACGCTGCCGGGAGCGATGGGATGCCCCTCCCGCTGAAGGCTTTCAATCACCTCTAAAGACCAGAGGCAGAGGGCGCGATCGGGGCCGCCGTGGAATTTGAGATGGCGCTGGCGATCGCCCTCTAGACCCGCCGTTATTACCTCAGCGGCAGGCACTGGCAGTTTGGGCACCCCACCGGGCGAAATATTGATCTGGACAATTCGACCGATGGGCGTCATGGGGTAGACCTAAGCGTAGGGGCGGAGGACTGAGGCTGCGATCGTAGGGGACTAAATCCTTAGAAAGATTGAGCGTACGAGTCTTTGGTGACGACTTTAGGAGGGGCTGGCTGGCCCCCTCACCTCCAAAGGAATATTCCTTACAAATTTCATATAACCCCTGTGGTACCTTCTAGCTCAAATTTACGGCAGAGCATTTTTGGGGCTGCCTAGATTTTTGACAACGGGTTTAAAGCGTTCTGTGAAGAAGAACCCGGATCCTTTTAAGAATCTTTACAAGATTTTTGTGGTATTTACGGATGACCTTGGTATGATTTGCCGGAGATTTGGCAGCGGAATATAAGTCTTTCGACTGTTGACAGTGGGCCAAATGGGCCATCAGGAGTGATAGAGGCGTTTCTTTGGCCAACCCAGAGAGATGCAAGTGGTGTGAAGAGTAGTCTCAGAGGGGTGGTGTGAGACGTAATCAGCGACGACTATACCGGGGGCTGCTATTCTTGCTGACCCTGGTTTTAAGCTATTGCCTAAACCATGCGGGGCCATCGTCGACGGTGGCGCAGGCTCAGAGCCAAATTTTTGTCAACCAGGCTTCAGCCCAGTTTGTGGGTCCTGCGGGGCCAGCCACTACCGTCTCTAACCAGACGCAGGTGGGCACCTTAACGCCGCCGGGGCCGCAGCTGCCGCTGCTGCAAATTACCAAGACCGCCGACCGGGCCGCCGCCGAGCCTGGCGATGTGGCGATCTATCGTCTGCTGGTCACCAACCTCTCGACCCAGCCAGCCACGCCGCTCACGATTACTGACCAGTTGCCCCTGGGGCTACTCTACGTACCCAACTCGGTGCAGGCGACCCCACAGCAGCCCACCCAGGTGGTAACCACCGACAGCAGTTTAACCCTGACCTTCGCCTCTTTGGGCCCTGGGGAGTCGGTGTCGGTAGCCTACGGAGTCTTGCTCACCCCGGATGCCGTGCGCGGCAACGGGCGCAACATCGCCCAGGCCTCGGCCCCCGGCTTTACGCCGGTAACCGCCGCCTACCAGATGACCATTCGCCCCGGCATTTTGGCCGACTGCGGCACCATTTTGGGCCGGGTGTTTGTCGATAAGAACTTTGACGGGCAGCAGCAGCCCGGTGAGCCTGGAGTGCCCAATGCCGTCATCTTTATGGACGATGGCAACCGCATTTTGACCGACCCTGAGGGGTTGTTCTCTCTGGCCAACGTGCTGCCGGGCTACCGGGTTGGCACGCTGGATCTCTACAGCCTGCCGGGCTATACCCTGGCCCCCAACCTGTACCGCATTGAAGAAAACAGCGCCTCCCGCTTTGTGCGGCTGTCGCCGGGTGGGTTGGGCCGAATGAACTTTGCCGTTACGCCAACCTTTGGGGAGGAGCAGTCATGATGCCTCTGTCTTCTCGTTCGCTGGGGTTGGGCCTGTTGACAACCCTAGCTGGCTCCTTCGGGATGTTGCTGCCCAGCTATGCTGCCCCTGGAGATCTGGGTACGGCAGCGGATCTGGAGGTCTCTGGTGGTTCAGGGGCGGCAGTAGAATCGGTGGTTGATGCCACTGCGCCTGAGCCCGCCCCCAGTGAAACGCTAGAGTTGTCGCTGCCCCAGTCGTCACCGCCAAGCCCCGAGACTGTCGTTTCCACAGCGACTGCACAGCCTTGGGCAGACTCAACGGCGGCGATCGCCGCCGCCACCGTCCTCCCCTCCGGCGATCTTCCTACGCCTGCAACCAATGCTCTGCCCGGCGCTGCGGGAGTGCCCCTGGCCAACCGCAGCGCCAATTCCGAGCTGTATGAGTTTCGCTTTGGTGGCGACCAGCTGCCCCTCAACC
>QBLT01000087.1 GCA_003249105.1 Leptolyngbya sp.
AAGCCGGAAATTACCTCCTGGAACGTTTTATATTTAATTCCGCCTAGCTACTTACTCCTTGGATAGCGAGGCCCCAGAGCCTGGGGAATGGGCCAAAAACTGAGTCAGGCGTTGCCATTGGTGGGCGATAGAAATCATAGTTGGGGCACGGGTTGCCGAGGCTAACGTTACTCGGGTTGATCGGGTGAACGGGCAAAAGGATACTGCATTCGCACCAGGGTCAGCCCGGTATCGTCGTGGTGCGATCCTGGGGCCGATAGGGGCGCAGGCTCATGGTTGCCAGTCCTGTTTTAGACAGCTGTAGAGGTGGTGATCGACGTAGCGATCGTAGAGCCATTCCGCCTGGCGCAGGGTGCCCTCGTGGCGAAAGCCCAGCCGCTCGGGAATGCGTCGGCTGCGGTGATTTTCCGTGGCGCAGGCAATTACCTGACGGTTCAGCCCCAAGCCCGTGAAACCGTAGTTCACTAGGGCTCGACAGGCCGCCGTCATCAACCCCTGGCTCTGGTACGCCTCACCCAGCCAATAGCCGACGGTGCCAACCTGGTTGGCACCGTCGAGGTGGTTATATCCGATGATGCCTGCGATCGCCCTGTGGTGGCAAATCGCCGCACCAAAGCCCTGGTTCTCAGCCCACTGGCGCAAAAAAGACTGAATAAAGCTGCGGGTATCGGCGGCAGAGCTCACTGTATCTAGCCAGGGCAACCAGTGGCGCAGGTAGGTTCGGTTGGCATCGGTCAGGGCAAACAGCTCGTCGGCATCGGCCAGGTTCAAAGGCCGCAGGCTAAGCGAGTCGGTAATGGGGTAGAAAAACATGATTGGCACCGCCAAAGCGTGATGGTTTTAGCCTAGGGGAACGGCGGCGCGGGGGCTTCCCACGGTCAGGCTCACCCAGTTGGGGGAGGGCAAACCCTCCAACTCGCTACCCACTCGCAGGTAGGAGCGCCCCGGCTCGCTCGCCTAGGGTGAGAAGGTCGAGTTCAGACCCAGACCCATGGTGCTAGCTAACCGTTCCAGGTATCCGAGTTCCACCCCGTGCCCCCAGCCTAGATCGCTAGACCGGTGGGTTGTAGGCGTAGAAGTCGGGCTGTTTTTACTCATCAGCGGCGGGGCCGGAGTGGCGCTGCTCTGGTTTGTTGCCCAAGGCGAGGCGTCGCCTTACCTCTATCAGCACTCGGCTCACCCTAGCCCAGCGCTGAGCCGTCCAGCACCATCACCATCAGCCGCCCAGCCCTGTGTTGATCGCAGGGTTGGGTCAATGACCACCGCCAAAGCCTGTCTTGGCGTGAACTAGCCGCCTATTTTGCGTTGGGTTCCGCTGGCGCTTCACCCAACCGACGACCTGACCGCGCCAGCGTTCAAGATTTCGCTCCCCCCTTTCGCACTCTTTCTATCTAAGGAACTGCAATACCATGTTTTCTAAACTCGCGTTAGGCCTGGCCCTCTGTCTGGCCATCAGCCCAGAGCTGACCGCCGCCGCCCCGTCAACCCTGCTCCAACCCTCCGCCATGGCCCCCTCCACCGAACTTTCTGCGGCTTTTACCGCCGCCCTCGCGGCTGAAATGGATGCCTATGTGCAGGCCCACGCTGACCACCGGCAGTTTATGGGCACCGTGATGGTGATGCGCGGTGGTGAACCCGTGATGAGCCGGGGCTACGGCATGGCCGATTTAGCCCATCAGGTGCCCCACAGCCCCGACACCCGCTTTCGCATTGGCTCCATGACCAAACAGTTCACCGCCGCCGCCATTCTGCAGCTGCAAGACCGAGGCTTGGTGGATGTGCAAGCCCCCGTTGCCACCTATCTGCCCGACTACCCCAACCCCACCATCACCCTGCATCACCTGCTCACCCACGCTGCCGGGCTGCCCAACCTCACCAGCTTCCCCGACTTTGCTGAGTGGATGGATCAGCCCACCACCCTTGACGCGCTGATCGCCCGTTTTCAAGATTTGCCCCTGGAGTTTGAGCCTGGTAGCCAGCACCGCTACAGCAACTCCGGCTATGTGCTGCTGACTAAGGTGATCGAAACCGTGTCGGGCCAATCCTACGCCGACTACGTGACAGAGAATTTGTTCGCCCCGCTGGGGATGGAGAATACTGGCTATGACCTGTCGCCCGTCCCGGGTTTGGCCAGGGGCTACACCCGCAACGCGCAGGCCTATCAGCCCGCCGCGCTGATCAATATGGCGGGGCCCCAGGGGGCGGGTGGGCTGCACTCTACCGTGGGCGATCTGGCGCGCTGGAACCAGGCTTTGTTTGGCGATGTTCCCGGCGATCGAGACATCTTGAGCCAGGGCGCGATCGCCGCCATGACCGCTCCCCAAGTCTCCCTCGGCATCGCCGCCGCCCCCGGCCTTTCCTACGGCTACGGACTGGTGATCGATAACGAGTCTGAGCAGCCCCGCATTGGCCACGGCGGCGGCATCAATGGCTTTGTTAGCAGCCTGCTTTACCTGCCCCAGCAAGACGCCACTATCGTGGTGCTCAGCAATGTGGAATCGATTAACCCCGAGCAGATTTCGGCGGGGCTGGCGGCCATTGCGCTAGGAGAATCCTACGATTTGCCCCAGGCGCTCGATGCGGTGACGGTGGATGCGGCCGTGCTAGAGCGCTACGTGGGTACTTACCAACTGGCCCCGGAGTTTCAGATCACCATCACTGTCGAGGATGGGCAATTGTATGCGCAGGGTAGAGGGCAGCCTGCGATCGCCCTCTACCCCGCCTCCGATACCGAGTTCTTCGCCCTGGCCCCTGAACTGCGCATTGTCTTTAACCCAGCCGAGAGCGGTGCAGTGGAGAGCCTGACCCTAATTCAGGGCGGCCAAAACACCGTGGCTCCCAGAGTAAATTAAAAGGAAAACCCGATGCAATGGCTTAACGAACCGCCCCAGTGGGCGCAAACCGACCAGACCATTACCCTCACTACCGCTTCCCAAACCGATTTTTGGCGAGTCACACACTACGGCTTTATTCGCCACAGCGGTCACTTTTTCTACGAAACCATTGCCGGAGACTTTGTGGCCGAAGTTACTATCCGGGGCCAATACCGCCACCTCTACGACCAGGCGGGGTTGATGGTGCGTGCCGACGACCGCCACTGGATCAAGGCCGGGATTGAGTACGTCAATGGGGTGCAAAACCTCAGCGCCGTTGTCACCCACGACTATTCCGACTGGTCGAGGATGGTTTTGCCCAATGCTCCCGAAGCGCTGCGGCTGCGGCTAGAGCGGCGGGGCGATGCGATCGAGATGTTCTACTGGGCTGAACCAGGAGACTTCAGGCCGTTTCGGTTGACCTATTTTCGTGACGCGCCTGCTCTTCAGGTGGGGATCATGGGCGCATCCCCAGAGGGGCCAGGATTTACCGTCACCTTGGCCAATTATGTAGTTCAGGCTTAGGTCGCAGACATGTAGAGTGGTGTGCTGAGTAGTTGCCTGCTCGCGCAGCCATCTAGACAACACAAAGGAACTAAATCGCCTTAGCTGTCTCGCCGCCAACAATAAAGCGCTAGACACTGCCCTCAACTGGCGTTGTGTAGACTGGGTTTTCTCAGATTTGCTTTAAAGGATGCTCCCTCTTGCAGGTGGCGCTGGTTGAAGGCGCTGTAGGGCAGCACCCGCAGAATCTCTGACATGGTGGTGAGGCCAGCGGTCACTTTGGCGATCGCCGCTTTGCGAAACGATTCTAAGCCGCATTTGTGGAGGTAGCGGTGGAGCTGGGTCAGGGTGCCTTCATAGATAATCTGGCGAACGGCATCGTCCACATTCAACAGCTCAACCACGGCTTCCCGGCCGGAGTAGCCAGAATCAAAACATTTCAGACAGCCCTTTCCAATCCGCCACTGGTCGGCATGGGCCTGGTCGTAGGAAATACCCAGCACTTTGAGGTCTTGAACGCTGGGCTCGTAATGTACTGCACAGTGCGGACAGACCTTTCGCACTAGGCGCTGGGCCACAATTCCTAAAAGAGCATCGCTGATCAGGCTGGGGTCGGGGCCAATGTCTTTGAGGCGGGGAATGGCGCTGACCGCGTCATTGGTGTGCAGGGTGGTCAACACCAGGTGGCCGGTTAGGGCTGCTCGCACGGCGGTCTCAGCGGTTTCGTGATCGCGCACTTCTCCTACCATGATGATGTCGGGGTCTTGGCGCAGAATGGCGCGCATGCCCGCCGCAAAGGTCATGCCCGCCGCCTCGTGCACCTGAGTTTGGGTAATGCGGGGCAGAATGTATTCGACTGGGTCTTCCACCGTCACCACGTTGACCCGCTCAGTGGCCACCCGCTGCAGGCTGGTGTAGAGGGTGCTGGTTTTGCCTGAGCCGGTTGGCCCGGTGAAGATGATCATGCCCTGGGGCTGGCGCAGCCAATTTTCATAGATTTCGAGGGCCGAGGGGGTAAAGCCCAGCTCTTGGATGTTGGTGAACGGATTTTCCTGGGGCAGCAGGCGAATGACGGCCTTTTCGCCGTTGATGCAGGGCAGGGTGCTCACCCGCATATCCAGCTCGACATCGAGATCTGAGTTTTTGGAGTAGCGATCGCCAATGCGAGCATCCTGGGGGACGCGGCTTTCGGCAATGTTCATTTTGCACATCACCTTGAGGGCCACGATCACCCGGCGACTGATGTCGGGGGGCAGCGTCGTGATGTCGTGCAAAATGCCGTCGATGCGGTAGCGCACCAGCAGCCCTTCGCGGGTGGGTTCGAGGTGAACGTCGCTGGCTCGGTTGCGCAGAGCCCCAGAAATAATGGTTTTGATGCGGCTGATTTGATCGACCGCTTTAGACAGAAACAGCTCGGTGATCTCGCCAATATCCTCCGATTCCATCTCCCCGGTGAGGGGGTTGATCACTTGCTCGGCGTTGATCTTGTTGGTGTCAAGTTTCTGGAGGCGAAACCAGGCGTGGTAGCTTTTGACGCTGATGGTAACGATGCAAATTTCGGTCGCGGTGCGATCGCTCAACTGCTCAATTTGCTCAGATGACAGCGGCGACGGGCTGCCCAGGTAGTAGCGGTTGCGCCACAGCAGCAGCGGCATGATGGGCGGCAGCGATCGGTAATCTTGACATTCTCGAAAAAAGCGATCGCTAACTTCGCGATCGAGCAGCGCCAGATTCACCTGCCCCTGCTCACTGACCAGCAGCGCCAGGGCCTGCTCTAAATCGAGTTTTCTGTGTCTGAGCTGCTGCCACACTGAGCCTGCCGTTGCCATAATTTAGCCTTGTTTTAGAAAGGTGTATTCCCCCATGTGCTGACCCTAGAGGCTTTTAGGCCACAGGCTGACCTAGCACAGGTGCCACAGCGCTGGGAGCTTGCGCAGTCAATCCAGCCGAATCTCTACCTAGTTGCTGAAGGGGGGACGACCCGTCGCAGTACAGGGTTTGCCCTCGCTATCTAGGAAGTAGCAGGGCTCAGTGTTTTGAACCGCTTGCTGAGGGGCGGCATCCGACGAGCTACCGCACAGCGACGACAGGTCGCGCACCTGGCCATCGGTGGTGACCATGTAGCAAAAGAATGAGACAACGGATTCAGCCTGGCGCGGGGGGGCAGTCGGATTCGCCAGGGCAGGCGAGACGACGGCGATCGCCAGGGGCAGGGTCATCGTCCAGCGCAGGAGGGTTGGCATGGTGTACATCCTTAAGTTGTCGAAAATTGTCGAAGGGGCAAATTGGTCGGTGAGCAAACATGGCGGCGGTGAAACTGGGGTCAGGCGCTAGAGCAGCTGCATGATTGACCGGGTCGAAATGCCGAGGCCGATGATGGTGATGCCCACCGCGCTCGCCAGTGGCAGCCACTGCAACGCCTGGAGCCGGGGTACGGGCACCTGCTTAAACAGGCGTTTGGCTGAAACCAGCAGCAGGCCCAAACCTGCTAAAACGCTGGCTAGCCCCAGGCTAAAGGTCACCACCAGCAGCAACCCCGAAATCGGATTGCCGAAGGCGATCGCCCCCAGCAGCAGCACCAGGGCCGCAGGGCAGGGCACCAACCCCGCTGATAATCCCAGCATTAGCAGACTGCGCCAAGACATGGCGGTGCCGTCGGGCGTCACGGGCAAATGGCTGTGGGAATGTCCGTCGTGGTGGTGCCCGTGAGCGTGGGCCTGGGGGGGATGAGCAGAGTCGTGATCATGGTGCTCGGGAATGTGGGAGTGATGCCCATGGGCATGGTGTTCGTGGGCGTGGGAATGGGTGTGGGCCAGTTCCCTAGGCGAGTGGTCAGGGATGCTGGAAGAGGAGCTATGGGCACTGTGAGGAGGATGGCTGGAGCGCTGCCGACGTTGGCCAATTAAGTTGGCACCAATGCAGACAATCATGACCCCTGAGATCAGGCTCAGCCAGGGATAAATTTGCTCGGGTAGCACATAGCGGGCCGCCGCCAGGGTGATGAGGCCGAGGGCAAAGACGCCGAGGGTGTGGGTCACGGTGGTCATCAGCGCTAAAAACAGGGCGTGGCGGGAGGTGGCCCGTTCGCCCACCAGGTAGGCCCCCACCAGGGTTTTGCCGTGCCCTGGCGACAGCGAGTGTACCGCCCCCCACAAAAATGCCCCCAGCAGCGTGACAAACCAGGCCCTGCTGCCTAACGCAGCTGAGTTAGCTGATTTCACAGTGAAGGTGGGGGCTTTAGGGGTGAAGACATGGTTGGTGACCTGCCCGTTTTGAGCAATGGTGGCCACGCAGCTGGCCTCGGGCGCATCGACCGGAAAAAAGGTGTAGGCGATCGCCAACCCCGACGGTGGCTCGGCCCAGGAATACCGCAGCTGCAGCGTGGTGTGGCTGCCGGGGGCAATTCTGGCATTGGCAGAGGCGCTGTCTACGGCGGGCTGGAGGGTTAGTTGGGGCGACTGGTTACGGCTGTCTCTGAGGGCGATCGCGGGCTCAAGCTGCCGGGTTAGCGCCTCCCGATGGCGAATCAGTTCCTCAGTGGAAAGCTGTCCGCTGCCGTCGTCGTCGGCAAAGGAAGTCAATCCGGTGGGGTAGGTCAGAGTAATGCGGGTCTCTGGCCCCTCCATGACAATTTCAGCGGCGGCCAAATCGCCCCAGTGGGCGGCGGCGGGCGGGGCGATCGCCAGGGCAATCACGATGCAGCCGATGGTGGCCACCAGGCTCAAAACACTGTACCGGCGTAAATGGCGTAAATAATGGCGAAACTGGTGGGTCGTCATCAAAGCTTCTCCTGCCTAGTGAGTCCTAACCGTTGCCGGGTCTGGGGAGTAAATGTGGGATCTATCTCTGCCGCTAAGCGAAAAAAACGTTCTGCCCGGTCGGGATGATTCAGGGCCAGCTCAATTTCTCCCGCTCGGTAGGCGATCGCTGCACTGCGTACCCCCTGGGTTAACGCCTCCTGGATCGTCTGCTGGGCCTCGGGCAGTCGGCCCGCCGCTAGAAGCGCCCAGGTCAGGAAGTCGAGAGTTTTGGCATCTCGGCGGTTAGCGGCCTCGGTTTCCATCAGCGCCACTGCTTCCTCCACATCGTCGGGGGCACCGCGTTCTAGCAGTAGATGGGCCAAGTCGCGTCGATGGCCCAGGGCGTTGCCCTCGACATTGCGTCGCAGCTCGGTTTCAGCTATCTCCCAGGCCTCGGTGGCCGTGCGCCCGCGCAGGGTTTCGATGCGAGCCAGGCCGTGGAGCGCGGTTGGCCCACCGACCTCGTGGTAATGGTGTTTGGCCCGACGATACTGTCCTTGAACCGTTGCCAACTCTGCTAGCTGGAGATGCGCTAGCGGGTGGTTAGGAACGATCTTTAGCGCTTCACCGTAAAGGGCTTGAGCCGCTTTGTGGTCGCCCCGCTGGGCGTAAAACCGGCCCAAAAACACGCGGGTCTGGGCTGAACCGGCCGGGTTGTCGGGTTCTTCTGCCGCGATCGCCCCCTGAAAAGCCGTCAGAGCCAGCTCATCCTGCCCCTGGGCTTCGTGGGCCAGGGCCTTGAGGGTCAGGCTGCCCAGCGACGGATACTGGTCTGCGATCGCGTTAGCCAAAGCCAAGGCCTCTGACCCTTGGCCCATCGCCAGCTTAGAGGTAATCACCAAGCCCAACGCTTCGGGACTGCCCACGCTTTCAGCCAGACTAACGGCGGTCTTAAAGTCATGTTGGGCCTCAGCAATCTTAGCCAGGGCCAAGATTGCGCCTTCATTGTCAAAGGGCAAATTGGCCAGCGACTGTTGAGCCGATTTTTCTGCCAGTAGGTACCAACTGTTGTTACGCGTGGCGCGGGCCATCTGAATGTAGAGATTGGCCAGCGTTGCCTGATCGAGCCCATCGGTTGGGTGCTTTTGCACCTGGCCCTGGTAGAACGAAAGCGACTGCTCTAGGGTTTGCTGACCCTGGCGATTGAGGACGTCAGGAAACGAATATTCGTAGGCAGTCTGAGGCCAAAACCTTGGCCATTGCCAGTTTGGAGCCTGGGTCAGCGCGACCGCCCCAAGCGCGAGCAGACCAGTGCCCAACACCCGTGACGTAGATGCGCGCCCCCAGGCCGACATCATTGATTTGATGGGTACCATTGCGATCGCGTCCTGCGTTGAACGTTATGTCGGGCTAAGGCAGAAGCTAACGGCTAAAGCGCTCGTTTACAGGTTGAAAGGGTTGAACGCTCGCACCCTTCAACCTGCAAACCAGAACGACACCGTCAGGCTCCTCGCCTAGGCCGAATCTAGGTTGGGCTCACCCAACGTTTGGTCAGCGGGGCTAGTTGGCAGGAGCCAGGTAGGGAAACGAGACCTCCAGGGAATCGTGGCCCTGGGCCGGGTTGCCGGGTGTGCCGCTATAGGAAACGTTGTCGGTCGTAACCGCGCCGTTGGTGAGCACCGAGAGCGTGATATCGACCACGTCATCCGTCAGCAGTCGCCCGGCAATGGGGCTACCCTTGGCATTCAGGGCGTTGGCGTAGCCGCTCGGCCCGGTGGTGTCGATCCGCATGACATCAGGCAAAAACGCCTGGAGCAGAGCATCGGCCCGAGCATCGCTGTTGCCCAGCGCCAGCAGCGTTTGTTTCGCCTCGCCGACAATGGGGGCCGCCGCACTGGCCGCCGGTTCTTGACCCGCCAGGGCAGCGGCCTCAAAAGCTGGATCGACGCTGTTGAGGGTATTCAAAAAGTCGTTGGTGACGATCAGCCCCTCATTGACAGCGGGACGGGCCAGCCGCTCGACCTGGTTAAACTTCTTGCTCCCCGGCAGCGATACCGTCATCCACACGTCAAAGGTGGTGGCACTGCCTGAGCCTTGCAACAGCGCGATCGGCAGCTGAACGGCGATCGCATTGACGTTATACCCCTTAGTGAAATCTACTGCCTCCTCGGGGGAACGAAACCCCACCGCAGGCCCTTTACCCAGTGCCCCAGCCCGCACCCGAAAGAACTGCTCTACATCAAAAAAGAATGGATCTTCCCGCAGCCCGGCAAATACCTGAACTGTTGAGCCATCGACATCGCCAGCATTCAAAATTGGGGTCTCTTGCAGCGCGGTGGTCTGGCCTTCAATCACGTCGCTGCTGCCGTCTTTGGTGATCGTCAGCTTATAGTCTTGGCGATTGTTGCCTTTCGGCGGACCAAACTCAAACTCTAGGACAACATCCGACAACCCCGTCGGCGTAGCATCGTTGTTGCTGACCCGAGCAATATTAAACTTGTACTTCGCGCGGGTGCTGAAATAGTACTGCTGCCCCGCCACAGAACGGGGGTTAGTGTTCATGATCAAAACCAAATTATCTGGCGAAGCGTTGGTATTTTGATCGCTCTCTCGAAACACATACAAATCGGTCAGGTTCAGGTTGCGTCCCTTGATTTCCGACTCGCCATCATCGTGGTCGGACGCGTTGACAAATACAGCACCTGCGCCAACGGTGGCCGCCAGCCCCAACCCTAGCCCAGCGGCATACAGGGCTTTTTTGAAGGTTTGGTTCATGGTCTTCATGGTAGGAATAACCCTTGATTGTGGATAGGAACTACAAGGCTTAAGTCGAGGATGCTGAGCAGCCCAGTACCCTCGATTTTTCAATCGATAAGGAGGTTGTATGAACGAACGATTAAGCGATCCCGCTGACCTCAGAGGTGAGCGTCACGATTAGGTCGTTAAAGTCAAAATCTCTAGCATCCTCAAATAGCCACGTATTCCCCTCGCGCTTAATCCGCGCTTGGCCTAGGGCTGCATCGCCAACCGTCGCCAGGTTTTGGAGATTGCCATCGATCAGCAAAGCCGGTGCGTAGTAGGTTCCGCCGGGGAGGCTTAGCGTCACATCGATACTTTGATTGTTGCCAACCATCAATTCAATGCCGTCGATCAGATTGGCCGCGACGGCAGCCTCATAGCCTGCGTCTCCGGGCAGCAGATCATCCACCTGTCCCCGGGCATCGGTCTCATAAAAGGCCAGCACGTTATCGAAGAATGCCTCGCGGAAAAGCTGCTGGACAACGTTGACCGCCACGTTGTCATCAAAGCCTGTCAGGTCAAAGATTTCTGGCAACGGCACAACGTCGGCTACCGGCGGTGCGGCAGTCAATCCCTGGAAGTTGATAGCGCCATCATCTCCGATCGCCCCCAGGCTAGTTGCCGCACCAGTCTCAAGATTGAGGCTGTACAGGGTGGCGTCAGACACTGCAAAGGCCGTGTTCTCTCCCGCCGAAGATGCCACGATCTCGAATCCCCCTAGGGTGGCGAGATCGAAGCCCAGCGCCCCGACCGTTTGCAAGGTGCCATCGTTAGGCGGGTTTTGTAGCACCAGCGTATCCAGCGCCGCATCAAGGTCAAAGAGCTGCGTCGTTGTGGTGCCCGCAAAGGAGTTGGTATAAGCAGCCCCTGTTACGCTCGGGTTGCCCCCGGCATTGGCGTCTCCAGGGGCAAAGGCAAGGGCACCATCCACAATCACCGCGCCGGTATCGACATTGATGCGGAAGCTTTGGTCGTTCTCGCCCACCAGGCGCAGCCGGTCGGCCACAGGGTTAAAGTCAAAGCCCGAAATGGCCCCGCCCTCAAAGGGTTGAGATAGGGTGCTCACCAGCGTTGCCTCGGCAACGTCACCCTTGAGGGCAAGGGTATAAAGCTGGTTGGTGGTCGTGAGACCGTAGAGCAGGCCGTTGGCCGGACGCACATCAATACCGATTAGGGTGCCCTCAAGGCCGGTCACCGACAGGGTAGTGGTCTGGGCTAAGTTATCCGTAGAAAACGACACCAGCTGATTGTCGTCGGTCAGTCCCAGCAGGTCGAAAGTCGCGGCTGGGGGAGGCGGCGCAATGGTTTGAGCACCGGTCAGCGCAATAGTGTAGGCTCCGCTGGGGGCACTCTCTCCAGAGAACCCTGCTAATGGGGAGCCTGCACCTGACCCGGTGGGCAGCAAAACACCATCCGAGGAGTCATCGGGGAAGATTTCCCCTGCCGCACTGATCGGGTCATAGTCAAAGCCAGAAACGGCCAGGTAATACAGGCCCGGAGCGAGCAGGCCCGCCCTAGAAGGCAGGGTGGCTTGGGCCGAACCGAACAGATCGTCGTTGCCATAGATGCCGTTGCCTGCGGCATCGAATAAAAAGAGTTGAGGATCTTCCAGCAGAGTAGTGGGAATCCCCAGGGCGTTATCAATCGGCAGACCGAGCAGCGTTTCTGGGCTCAGCGTGGTCGCTGAGAAGGGCTGATCGCCAGTAATAAAAATTTGAAAGAGATCGGCATCTCCAGACAGGGTTCCAGAAATAGAGGTCAAGGGCTGCGCCAAAGCAGTCACGATGGGGAGGGCTCCGTCAAGCTGCTCTCCAGCGTCATCAACTTCAACGAATGAGCCATTGGCCACGGGGGCGGTGGCATCGGAAGGGGGCATGGTGTAAAAACTCCTGGGCTTGGCACCTGACTAGGTCAAGCAACCAGCTGGTTAAGGTTTTCATGCCCATTACGCCTGAGCTTGGAACGTAGATTTAAATCAGCAAAAGTGCAGTAAAACTTTACAATTCCTGGTGATGACCTGTGGATAGCGATGAAATGTGGCGATCGCAGCCCTAATGGAGCGATGAGTGGTTGACGCGAAACGGCTTGCTGGGGGCGATGGCTAGAGGCCGGTCTTTGACCACCGCAGCCCTAAAGTAAGCAGGTTGGCAGAGAGTAAGGACGGCGCTATAAAGCGGCCCGTGTTGCATTAATGGGGCTGTGGTTCTGGAGCGATCGCCATCAACCTCTGGAGGTCTTCCGTAACAGATTACTTAAATATTCTTTACAAGTCGTAACAGTGCGGTTAAGGTAGGGACATACATACCTCGTCATCCCTTGCGGATGAATCAAGTCCCAAAAAAACCTGCACTTATTCCAATCATGACCACGACTTTACAAAGACAACAAACTGCCTCCCTGTGGGAGCAGTTTTGCCAGTGGGTGACCAGCACCGAGAACCGCCTGTATGTGGGCTGGTTCGGCGTGCTGATGATCCCCACCCTGCTCGCTGCTACCGCCTGCTTCGTCGTCGCGTTCATTGCGGCACCCCCCGTTGACATCGACGGCATCCGTGAGCCCGTCGCTGGCTCCCTAATGTACGGCAACAACATCATCTCCGGTGCGGTTGTGCCCTCGTCAAACGCTATCGGTCTGCACTTCTACCCCATCTGGGAAGCGGCTTCCCTCGATGAGTGGCTGTACAACGGTGGCCCTTACCAGTTGGTGATTTTCCACTTCCTCATCGGCGTCTTCTGCTACATGGGTCGTGAGTGGGAACTGAGCTACCGCCTGGGCATGCGCCCCTGGATCTGCGTCGCTTACTCGGCTCCTGTGGCTGCTGCGACCGCTGTGTTCCTGATTTACCCCCTGGGTCAAGGCTCCTTCTCGGACGGCATGCCCCTGGGTATCTCTGGTACCTTCAACTTCATGCTGGTGTTCCAGGCTGAGCACAACATTCTGATGCACCCCTTCCACATGCTGGGTGTGGCCGGTGTGTTCGGCGGTTCGCTGTTCTCCGCCATGCACGGTTCTCTCGTTACCAGTTCTCTGGTGCGTGAGACCACCGAGAGTGAGTCTCAGAACTACGGCTACAAGTTTGGCCAAGAAGAAGAGACCTACAACATCGTTGCGGCCCACGGCTACTTCGGTCGGTTGATCTTCCAATACGCCAGCTTCAACAACAGCCGCAGCCTGCACTTCTTCTTGGGTGCGTGGCCTGTGATTGGCATCTGGTTTACCTCCCTGGGCATCAGCACCATGGCGTTCAACCTGAACGGGTTCAACTTCAACCAGTCGATCCTTGACTCTCAGGGTCGTGTGATTGGCACCTGGGCGGATGTGATCAACCGGGCCAACCTGGGTATGGAAGTGATGCACGAGCGCAATGCTCACAACTTCCCCCTCGACCTGGCTACGGCTGAGGCACCTGAAATCATCGGCTAGTTTCTGGTCCATTGATTGAGTAATGAAAAGGCGCTCCGACTGGGGGCGCTTTTTCATTACTTCAACGGGATATTCCCCAAAAGGGGCCGTAGCCCCATAAACCTACTGCTCAAGAGGCACTGGACTAGACAAAAATGCCTGATCCTCGGCCCTGAGCGGCTGCCCCAAACCCAAACGGTCTGCCATCTCAAGGCGATTCGAGCGATAAATCCAGGCCGTATTGGAGTAGGCTTACCAGGGCATCAACAACGCGATCGCATCCCTAACCCGCTACGGCTGAGCTTTTTGGCGCTAGCACTCACTAAACGACCTGGACATCGGCCTAGCGGCAATAGACATACGCAGTGCAGATGCTTACGATCGGTAGTAGCGACTCTAAAGTTCATGCCCAATGCCCCCAACCCTAAATGAACCCCTTTCCCTCGAAATTTTTGAACAGATCAAAAGCAAAGCAGGCGCTCCCTTTGACAACACCCATCGAGCTGTGCTGACACTGACTGGAGCAACCTACGTCCAAGGGTTTGTGGTTGTGAATAACGGGCAGTATGAGCCTATCGAACACGCCTGGATTGAACTGGGTGAAGATATTATCGACCCGACGCTACCGCATATAAATAAGGCTCGGCAAGAAATCTACTACTTTCCCGCCCAAAGCCTCAGCATCAAGGCATTAAAAGCCTCTATTGAAGAAGCCCGGGAAGATTACCCAGACGATCCTCCGCTGCCGATTTACGGTGCTCCGCCCTACGAGTATTACGGTGACGTGATGCTAGGGGGAAAAGACTACGTGAATGCTCATCAAGCCGCCGAATTAAAGAGCAGAGAACTCAAGGCAGCTAGAGCAGAACGCAAACAAAAAAACTAACGTTGTCAAATCAATTATGCCTGTTTGACTAAAGCTAAGGAGATTTCTAGAAAAGAAGATCCCCGCTTAATTGGGCAACTGTAGCCACTGTAGGGTGGGCACTGCCCACCATTAGGGAGAAAGTTTTCCAGAAGTCGCCTAAGAAGTCTTCTAAAACTGGAGAAACCTGCTGTTTGTGCCAAGCTGTTGCAATTTCCAAAAGGGGTCGGGGTTGATAAGGATGCTACTTGACCGCAAGTAATCTGGCCGAAAGGTTGAGCCCTGGATCGGCAGGCCTTTCTCCAGAGTCCATAGCAGTGCCCACTCAACCAAGCTATGGTGCTCCAAACAAAAACCCCTGCGCTAGGCCAGGGGTAAGAGGGAACGTGTCGGAGAAATCTCGAGATCTACCGGGTGTAGCGAACGCCGCGATAGGTAAGCTCTCCTATCGGTTGCTGTGATTGAATCGGAGTAGATGTGGTGTAGCAAACACCACGATAGGTGAGTTCTGCTATCGGTTGCTGTAATTGAAGCCGACTAGCCGTGGTGTAGCGAATGCCGCGATAGATGAGTTCGTTAGCAGAGGTGGGGGCGGGTAGCGCTTGGGGAGACGACACTTCATGAGATTGACCGCAGTAGGTGAGTTGCATAGTGGGGCTCCGGTAGGGGGGTGAATGTCTCTATAGAAGGAAACAACCCCATCCCCTGGCGTCCCAGAGCGACATGGGTGACCTTTCCCCGCCAACGGTGTGACAACCATCACAAACCTAGGCCAGGTAAAAAATACCCCTAGCGCTAGGCCAGGGGCTGGGGTGAAATTCTGTTGGGTTTATTCTGCATCAACCCATAGCTTCTCCTGGTATTCCTCCAGGGCAGCGATCGCCCTACTGCCCCAGAAAAATAGCTTTCTCTTTAGCTAGGCGCTTGACCAGTCCGGGCAGCACCTTCCCCCCTGCCTTTGTCCAACTCATCAGGGCAGCAGCAGCATCGGTGTGGTTCCCTGCCTTGGCATGGCGGTAGGTGTCGCCGCGGGAGACTGTGATACTGGTTGATGCGATCGCAGAGATAGAGCAAGCTGATAGCCTGCCCCCTCCGCGCCGATGACCTTTCCTAACCCTCAGCCCTCAGTTTTTCAGGATTGATCTGAAATTGAATCGTGGCTGACTTCTTCTTTCCTGGTAACTCCTGGGCTCCCAGGATGTATCCCTCACTGCTCAACTCTTCCACTGTGCGCCAGAAAATTTGGTTATTACGAGAGGCGTTACTGCCCAGTAGATCCAGATTCTTCAATAGATACCGCTTTGAAATATTGAGGTATTGGCCATCCTCAGGCCGATCCCACTTCATCCGGCTAGCTAGGTAGATCAGCAGCTTAGTCTTGTA
The DNA here is from genome assembly GCA_003249105.1 of Leptolyngbya sp. Lineage (GTDB taxonomy): Bacteria > Cyanobacteriota > Cyanobacteriia > Phormidesmidales > Phormidesmidaceae > Nodosilinea. The sequence continues at coordinate 15,567 of QBLT01000087.1, forward strand.
GTCGTGCTTGGCGCTGCCTCCTAAACGCTGGCGAATGTCGAGGCTATCGGCAAAGAGTACATAGTCTCCGTTCCGAGCCGGGCCATCAAAGAACTCTAGGGAGACGGTATAGGCATCAGCTAACTCATAGGTATAGTCAGCAGCCTTGGCCAAGTCAAAGTCTCGGGGCACGTTGTCAATTTCATAATCTCTGATTCGCAAAACGCTTTTGATGGTGACCTTAGCCCCCAGATTGTCGCCCTTGCGAAGCGACTGGGCAAACACCAGTTCAGTGCGGTGCAGAGCTACCAGATCTCGATGGAGTTGAGATCTGAGTTTCGATGCAAATCCCCCATCTTTGGTTTTGGTATAGCCCAGGGCCTCCAACAAATCATTAGAGCGAAACGAAACCAACGGCCCCTGCTCCTGTTGGGCTGCTAGGCGATACAAATGCAGCACGATGGAGACCTGACGCGGGTTGAGAAAGGTGAGCAGGGCGACCAGCAGGCGCTCGATGCGGCGGTCTTGAATTTTCTCTAGCCCCTTACTGATTCCCACGTCAATACAGGATTCAATATCTAGGCTGGCATATTGGGCTTGGATCTCTTCCCACTCTTCGGCGGTTAGGTCTTCGAGGAGAACACGGCGGGTAACGGCTACTTCCGTAGAGTCTGTCGAATCAGCCTCAACGCGCATTTCAAGGTAATAGCCGTCGCCATCTGACCGCAGAATGGGCACCTGCACATCTGGATTTTTAACCGATGCTCCAGCCCGTGGCAACACCATGAGCAACTGCCCATCCACCGGGAATGTGTCTGATTCAGTTGTTGGCCTCTTAGGGGGACTCACGGCGAGATCTCATCTTGTCAGGCACGGCATTGAGCCACATTTTAAGGAAAGAATGGTTGGTTAAAAACACTCTGTAACGTTTGTGGGCAAAGCTTTTTGAGGTACCTGTAACTTTGGCGTATGATTTTTGGCCCTCCGCCTGTAACTTTGGCGTATGGTTTTGCCTGTAACTTTGGCGTATGGCCATCTCCTGACCTGTAACTTTGGCGTATGGTTTTGCCTGTAACTTTGGCGTATGGTTTTTGGTCGGGTTTTCTTCAATGCTTTGACAAGCAAGCTTTCTGAGAAATGACCTGTAACTTTGGCGTATGGTTTTGCCTGTAACTTTGGCGTATGGCCATCTTCTGACCTGTAACTTTGGCGTATGGTTTTGCCTGTAACTTTGGCGTATGAGTGGCCTGTAACTCTGGCGTATGAGCCTATAGAAGGCTATTGAGAATCAGAATTTTCAGTGCTAATCTTTGGCAATATTCCCGCTTGAGAACGTTTGAACTAACTCGCAGAGCGGCTAAAGGAGGTGCAAAGACTGATTCAGTAACGACTAGGGCTCATCTGAACTGACCACTCAGCCTGAGCCTCGATCGCTATTAAGCGTCCTGACCAGACCCTTAATAGGCAAAAAGAACCGGCAGCGAATGCCACCGGCTCTTTAAAAAGCGAAAACCCGAGAGGACCAGTTCCCGAGTCGC